>CAKZZO010000015.1 GCA_937885175.1 uncultured Treponema sp.
CTCGCTTTTCTGCGGTTGTGGCGGTACAGATGTCGGACTTCTCGGAAATTTTGATTTCCTCGGAAAGCATTATGGTTCAAATAATATGGAAATCGTTTATGCTAATGATATTGACGACAATGCTTGCAAAATCTTTGAAGAAAACTTTGGTTTAAAACCTGACAACAGAGATATTAGACAAGTTTCCTCTTCGGAATTACCCGATTTTGACATTTTAACAGGCGGTTTTCCTTGTCAGTCTTTTTCCATAATTGCTCAAAATCCAAAAAGACTTGGTGTAAAAGATGACCGTGGTAAACTTTTTTTTGAAATGTGCCGTATTCTCAAAGATAAACAGCCTAAATGTTTTATTGCAGAAAATGTAAAAGGTCTCTTGACTGCAAATCAGAATAGTGCATTTCCTTTAATTTTGGAAGAATTTAAAAATAGCGGTTATGATGTAAAATATATGGTTCTAAATTCTGCAAATTATGGTGTACCTCAAAAAAGAGAACGCGTAATTATGGTAGGATTTAGAAAAGACTTAAATATTGATTTTTCTTTCCCGAATCAAGCAATTACGGATGAAAATTCTTACGAACCCTTAAAAAAAGTAATTGAAAACTCCGTAGATGAAAAATATTATTTTTCAGAAAAAGCCGTTGCTGGTATGATGAAGAAACGGGAAAAAATGAATAAAGGTCGTGCTCAAGATATAGAAAAGCCTTGTAATACAGTAGGTGCACATCTTGCTAAAGTGTCGTTAAACAGTACTGATCCAGTTTTATTTAACGGCACTCGCTATCGTAGATTTACACCAAGAGAGGTTGCTAGAATACAATCGTTTCCAGAACAGTTTGCTCTTGTTGGTACAGAAGCAGCTCAATATCGGGCTTTAGGAAATGCTATTCCACCAGTAATGATTTGGTATGTAGCAAATAAAGTAAAGAATTCTTTATAAAAATAAAAGTAAGGCATAACACAATTTTCAAAGCCGACAAACCGGTCAAGCCGGTTTGCGGTTTAAAATATTGTTATGTGGACGCCCGCTACTTGGGGCGCTTGTTTTAGAAAAAAAATCAGTCATTTGTCCATCAATTCTAATGCAAAATTCACCAAAATATGCTATAGTATAGGTTGGAAATTTTACATATATGGAGGATTACAATGAAAATTTCAAGAATTGGCATTGTTGCGGTTTTATCGGCGGCAATGATTTTTGGCTTTGCTTCCTGCGACCCGAATGTAAGCGGCGGTGACTCAGGTGGCAGCACTGTTGGCGGAGAAAGTGACTCAGGTGGCGGCACTGTTGGCGGAGAAAGTGACTCAGGTGGCAGCGTGGAAGCAACCTACCAGTTTCACAGCACGGTAACTTACCTTGAGGCGGGGACAGACGGAACTGCCGGAACAGAGGCAACATACTGCACCTTTGGCGACTGGCCGCAGACTGTAAAGGCAGAAAGCGTAACAGTTGACGAGACCAAGAGCGTGTCAATGGGAAGCATGACCTACTATTTGGGCAGCGACAACAATTACTACGCAAAATGCACGGAAAACGCTTACGCCAATAGCTACACCTACAGCAATGGCGACACAGTTGCACAGACGAGCGCGAACAGCGTGAAGTACTTCAAGGTGGAGCCGATTAAGTGGCGTGTCTTAAACCCAAGTGCAGAGGAAAACAAGATTCTCTTAGCCGAGAACATTTTGACCGCAAATGTGGCTTACTATGACTATTACAACGTAAACCGCACCATAAGCAGTGCAACTGTTTACCCAAACAACTATGAGCATTCAAAAATACGAGCCTACCTTAACGGCTTGAGCTATGAAGTAAAGGCAAGTGATTCAGCTGAGCAGACAACGGACAGCACCTACAACGGAAAAGGCTTTTTGCAAACAGCGTTTACAGAAAGCGCGCAGGCTCTTATTGCCACAACCACAGTGGACAACAGCGCGGCAAGCACAAACCCTGAATCAAATGCAAGTAAATGGGACAACGGAAATAACACTTACGCCTGCGACAACACAAGCGACAAGATTTTCCTTTTAAGTGAAAAGGAAGCCACAACAAGTGATTACGGATTTACAGAATACAACCAGTCTGGTACTGGAAACAGCCGCATAAGAGTGACTACAGACTATGCAAAGGCAAACTACGCATACCAGAGTACTACAGCCGGCTACGGCGGCTGGTGGTGGCTCCGCTCGCCCTCTATAGTACTAGTAACTACGCGCGCTACATCTACTACGACGGCGACGCCAATAGCTACCTCAATGTTAACGATCTGCACGGCGGTGTAGTTCCCGCTTTGTCAATTTCCGTAGGAAATTGACTGTAATCCTCTTACGAAGTAAAATCTGTAACAATGCGAAGAAGAGGCGCTTTGCGCCCTTCGCATTGTTACACAAAACAAAAGGAGATGGGCTACCAAAAAACGTGGCCCGGCCTTTCCGCGCGTAAGCGCGGCTTAAAATCTGCCGTAAGGCAGCCGAAAATTTTTAAAATGGGGGTGTATTTATGTCTTATGATTCATTAGCAAATGCAGTTCCTACAATGACCTATGAGGAGCAGGTAAACCTGCTTTCAGTGCTGATTGATGCCGTAAAGAAAGGTATTCACAGCAATTCAGAAAAAAACAGTGTGACAAGAAAAACTGACTCCCGCATGGAAGCATTAAAATCAGTGTCAGGAATTTGCACAGGGCTTTTAGATGGCGTAGATGCCCTGGATTTTCAAAATCAGCTCAGGGAGGACAGGGTAATTGGCTAAAATATTTTTAGATACAAATCCTATCATTTATATTCTTGACTCCCAGCAGAAATTTCATGAAAAGACATTGAGTGTTTTGTCAAATTTCCTTCAAAATTCCTATGATTTATGCACATCGGTCATAACGGATTCTGAGTTTTTGATTTTGCCTTTTAAAAAGAATGATACGAATGCTTTTATTGCATATCAGAATTTTCTAGACAAGTTAAGGGTATATCAGACCGACATAACAAAACTGATTGCAAAGACCGCCGCAGAATTAAGGTCAAAATATGCCGGCTTAAAAATGGCGGACTCGCTGCAGCTTGCGTCAAGCATTGTGTGTGATTGTGAAGGCTTTTTGACAAATGACAGGCGCTTAAAGCAGGTTGCGGAGGCAAATGTTCTTTATTTGGGTGATTTATAATCTATGCCACAGAAGAAAAGTGAGCTTTATGTGCTTACCAAGGCAAAGGAACTCTCAAAGTATGTAATTACGGTAACGGAAAAGTCTCCTAAGAAATTCCGTTTTACCCTTGTAGTGAGGCTTCAAAATTACTGTCTTGACATAATAGAAAACATTCTCCTTGCCAACATGCTCCATATATCGGACGAAAGGAGGCTTGAGAAGCAGAAAGAAGCCGGCCGCCTTTTAGAGCTTTTGGGCTATTTTTCAATGATTTGCATGGAAACAGAATGCATCCTGCCCAATCAGTTTGAGAACATCTCAAAGCTACAGGCTGAATGCCTGCTTTTTCTAGGCAAATGGATAAAAAGCGACCAGAAACGGCTTGAAAAATCAGAAAATGAAAATAAAGCGTCGTCAGGTTGAAGTCCGCAAAAAGACGCTTTGTAATAGGAAGAAGTTACAGAAACGCTACGGCGGCTGGTGGTGGCTCCGCTCGCCCAACTATAATAATAGTAACAACGCGCGCAACATCAACAACGACGGCAACGCCAATAACAACAACA
>CAKZZO010000016.1 GCA_937885175.1 uncultured Treponema sp.
TTCATTTGTCCAGCCGATATGCAAGCACGATATCTATAATGCGTTTGCCCTGGTGGTATGCTCAGGGCCTATAGACATTGTACTTTTGAATTCTAATTAAAGAAATCAGGCAAATTTTCGTGTACAAGGATTTCAAAAATTGGTAGTGGTTTATTTGACTTTGCAATTTCAGTTCCGCTTATTCTGGAATATGAGGCAATCTTGAAAAATCACCTTGCCAAAAATTTACTTGTTTCTATTTCTACTTCTGTGGTATTACGATATTAAGTCAAATGTCGAGTTTCATGTTTTTAGCGTAAACAAGGTCATGCTGAACGCTGAAAGCGTGAAGAATCTATCTTGCTCATGCTTCTTCTCTCAGTTGGCAGATATAATCTACGGTTGAAACACCATCTGGCAGAGACTTTTTGGAACCGTCCATTTTTACAAAGAAACGAGAGAAAATGTGAATTATACAATAGTGCCTTTTGTGCTGGGCACTTCGCCATTGCGGCGCGAATCAATTTCCACAGCGGAGCGGATGGCGCGGGCTGCGGCTTTGAAAAGACCTTCCATTTTGTGATGGTCGCTTCTGCCACGGATGGTGTCCAAGTGCAGGTTGCATTTTGCGGTCTGTACAAAGCCATTCCAAAAGTCTTCAAAGCAGTCAGTCTGAAAAGAGTATTCTTTGCCGTCGTCACCCGCGGATACCAGTGGAATGCCGGTCAGTTCAGCATTGCAGACTAAAAAGGGGCGACCGCCAAAATCAACGGCTGCTCGGAGCAGGGCTTCGTCCATGGGGTACAAAAAACTGCCGCTCCGGTAAATGCCTGCACAGTCTCCCAAGGCTTTGGCAAAGCAGGAGCCAAGAACGATGCCTGTGTCTTCGATGGTGTGATGCTGGTCTACGTTCAGGTCGCCCTTGATTTCGCCACTCAAATCAAAGAGTCCGTGCTTGCAGAAGGAACGAAGCATATGGTCAAAAAAGCCGATGGGATTTTTGACGTTGCATTTTCCGCTTCCATCAAGATTCAGCGTAAGGGTAATCTGTGTTTCGCCAGTTTTTCGTTCAATGGTCGCTGTCCTCATATACTCTCCTAGCGGCATGGCTGTCGCTACAGAACTTTTCGCAATTCGTATTCAACAATGTCGGTTGCGCCGAGTTGCTGCAGTTTTGGAAGTAATGTGGGAACATCGCTTTTCTTTACGGCAATCTTTACGGCGTAACCGTTGTCGCCAAAAAGTCTGCTGACGGTAGGGCTGCGCATTGAGGGAAGCCCTTTTACCAGATTGTCAAACTTGTCATTTGCCACGTTCATTTCCAGCATAACTTTGCCACGGGCATTCAGCACAGCCTCAAAGAGCATTTTAAGCTCCATGATTTTCTGCTTTTTGGCGGGGTCTGTAAGGGCCTCTTTTGAAGCATACATTCTGGTGGAAGATTCCATAATCGTATCAACGATTTTCAGATTGTTTGCTTTAAGGGATGAGCCTGTAGACGTGTTGTCAATCAAAATCTGCGCGAGTGCATCTTCGCTGTCCTGTACAAAGCCTTCGCTTGTGCCCCAGGTGCGGAAAATCGTGCCGTCAATTTTCTTGCTTTCTACCCAGCGTTTGCTCAAATTCTGGTATTCGGTTGCAATAGTGACCGGTGTTTTGAGCAGAGCATCGTAGTCAACGGTATTGGGAATGGCGGCAACAATGCGTACACCGTCAAAGCCCAAGTCCATGATTTCTTCCACTCTGTCTTCCACGCCATTTTCGTAAACCCAGTCCTTGCCAGAAAATCCCAAGTCCGCCTTGTTGTTTGCCAAAAGCCAACTGGTAATCTGGGGCTTTACCACCTGAAAAGCCAAATCTTTTTGGTTGGTGGTGGGAAAATAGGTGCGGTCGGGCAGTTTGATAGAAATGCCCACATCGCTCAAAAGTTCATATACTGATTCGTAAATTCTGCCCTTTGCCAGCAGAATGCGCAATTTTTCCATAGTGTCGTATATCCTCAAGAATAAATCTTAGCGCGTACTAGAATTTCGCCTTACGCAGGCGGACTTCTTCAATGTTTTCGCTAAAGAGTTCGCGCAAGTCATTCAAGCCCAATGCCATCAAAGCCATGCGGTCAATGCCGATACCCCATGCAGCAACAGGAACGTCTATGCCCATTGCCTTGGTAACTTCCGGGCGGAAAATACCTGAGCCACCAAGTTCAAACCATCCCAAAACTGGGTGCTTGATATGCACTTCAACACTGGGTTCGGTAAAGGGGAAGTAGCCGGGAACATATTTTACTTCCGTTGCGCCTGCAACTTCTTTTGCGAACATTTCCAGGAATCCCAAAAGTGTACGCAGGTTTACGTCCTCGCCCAATACAATGCCTTCTGTCTGATAGAAGTCACTCAAATGGGTTGCGTCAACCTTGTCATAGCGGAAACAGCGGGCAATACCAAAGTATTTTCCGGGAATTTCTGCCTTATGCAGCTGATGTGCGGACAGAACCGTTCCCTGTGAGCGCAAAACCAGTCTGCGTGTAAATTCAGTATCAAATGTATAATTCCAGCCACGGCTTCCAGAAGCACCGCCATTTTCGTGAGAGGCACGAACGTTGCTCAGATAGGGTTCTTCAATTTCTTTTGCGTGGGTAGGGTTTTTGATGCGGTATACGTCGTGAATGTCGCGCGCTGCATGGAACTGAGGCATGAAGAGTGCGTCTCCGTTCCAGAATTCAGTCTCTACCAGCGGGCCGTCAAATTCCTTGAATCCCAGAGAGCAGAGTTTATCCTTAACGCTTTCCAAAAACTGTACATAGGGATTGGTGCGTCCGGGGATAATACGTGCTGGAGGAATGGCGATGTTGTATCCACGGAAAGTGCCGTTTTTCCATTCGCCAGAACTGAGCATTTTTGGGGTAACTTCACCCAGTTCGTTTCCAGTTACGCCAGCATTTTTAAGGGCGGCAACAACATCGGCCGCTGCTGCGGTGAGTTTGTACACAACAGTTTCGCGTTCAACAATCTTAAAGGGGCTGTCTGCGGCACCGCGCTTTTTTGCAAAGCCAGCAATAGCCTTTTGTTCCTCTGCGTTCAAAGCGGCATTGTCCAACTGACCCTTTTCTGCGGCTACTGCTTTTTCAAACAATGCCTTTACAATTGTGATGCGCGCAGGAGTGGCGGCACCAGTGTATTCGGCTTTTTTTTCGGCATTCATTTTGAGCACGCCGTCTTTTGAAAGCTGTCCAAAGGCACTTCCTACATCCTTGTTTTCAATGCCAAGACCAGCGGCGATTTCCGGCAGTGTTTTTGCTCCCTTGTCCTTTACAAAAGCGATGATGCGCTCTTCGGGAGTTCCCGTTTTTGCCATTTCTCGACCGACTTCGGTAATCTCATAAAAAGTGTGGGGTGTGCGGCTGACTACTGCAACCAAATCTTTTCCGCCCAGCCATGAGAAAGCCTGATTTGCGTGACCCTCTTTGTAGTCTAACTCTTTTTGCAGACGGTCAGAAGTCAATTCGTCTTTTTGTGTGTAATGCAAAAGCACCTTCGTTTCCAGAGGGTGCAGGTTTTTAACGACATTTTGAATATCCATCGGGAGACTCCATACATAAAAGTAGCCAGTTCCGCAGAAGTCCGAAACTGGCTTACGTTTTTTTTGTAAATTAGTTTGCTTTGTTCTGCTGCATGATGTAATCTTTGATACTATCATCAAGCGTGCGGGGCTTGAATTCAACCCATGAATGATAGCGAGCCCATTTGAGCTTGCGATCGTCATTGTAGTACTTTACGCTGTCCTTGCGCATATAGCGATAACTTTCGTACTGCAGGTTCTGATCCTGGAAGTCTTTTAGGCATTCAAGGATGGTGTTCATCGCTGAACCCTGATCGTAGGACACTGCCAGACAGTCATAGTAAATATGTACCTCATGGGTACTGGGAGTATATTCAAGCTGCACTTTTGCGGTTTTTACGCCGTCCTGATGCTGATCTTTGGGAACGATAGTAATAGTCTTGTTGTTTGCTTCCTGCTGTTTGAGGTATTCGTCCACTTCATCGGCAAAGACCATGCCTGCCGCGCAAAAGAGAGCCATTGTGATAGCCAGTATTTTTTTCATTTGTTTGTTCCTCCTATTGAAACACGATGTTTTTACACCGCTTATGAAACTTAAACAGATAAACAGTTAAAATGTTTCATATTTTACTATTCTATCTGTTTCCAAGAAAAAATCAAGTGTAACGACATACCGTCCCGCTTCTATTCCAATAAGGGGCGGTTCGGTTATCATTACACGACCCATAATTTCTTTTGGCTTGTTTTTAATCAGTTTGCGCTCATACTCACGGACGGCATTTTTAAGCGCTTCACCACAGGCTTCCTGAATGCCTTCAAATCCGTCAATCAGCGGAGCATAGCCAATGCCTTTAATGTGAGGATTGGTGATTACCTGCCATGAATTAAAAATGTGCATCATTTGCGGCGAACGCTGAAATTCTACCCAGCACCACAGGCGGTCATCCTGAGTCCAGGGCTTTGTGTAGGTAATCTGTGCCTTGTCCGCATCGGTTAGGGTCTGAATGGGGGTAAATTCAAAGTATTCTTCTACGCGCCGCGCCTTATCGTAGGGAGTGTAATCAAATTGCCATCCGTAAATCATGCCCTCCAGCAAAAAGGGAGTCACTTCTTTAATGCGCTGGACGGGAACGGCATAGATGTTATCGCTTGCTTTGGCGGAAGACTGTTTTTTTGCCCTGTCAAAATAGCCTGGATAGGCATCCCGCGCCGCCCACAAGGCAAAGCGAATCTGCTGATCCTGATACACTTTTTGCGCAAAGACAAGGGAAGCACAGGTCATCACCAGCAGGAGAAAAAAGAATGTTTTGCGAAACGGCAATATTTTCATCGGCCGTAAGCGTCCTTCCAGATTTGTATGGGACTGATTCCCATACGGATTTTAAAATACAGCCATGCCATCGCAAAGCCAGCCAGATGGGTCAGATGAGCAACGCCACCGCCAAAACTGAACAATTGGCTTCCCAGTTCAATAATTGCATAGGCAATCACCAGAATGGGTGCGGGCACGGGAAGTATTCCCCAAATAAAAATCCTGGAACGGGGAAAGATTACAGCATAAGCCAATAAAATTGCATAAATTGCGCCACTGGCACCAATCAGAAAGAGATGGTAGTAGCCCGTAAAAAAATAAATGACCACGGAAATGATGCCGCAGAGAATGCCGCACAAAAAGTACAAGAGCAAAAATTCTTTGGAGCCAATTGCCTTTTCCGTATTGATGCCAAAAAAGACCAGTGCCAGCATGTTAAAGAAGAGATGGCTTATGTTGCCATGCATGAACATGTAGGTGACCGGCTGCCAGAACATGTGATTGTACATTCCGGCAACGCTTAAAGCCATGTAGTTGGAATAGTAGGTCAAGGGGGTAAGGGAAAACAGAAAATATGCCACCACATTTATCACGATGATGATGAGGGTAGCATTTGAGAACGTGTAGGAAAAGGGTTTACGCAGGGGGCTTAAAAAACTCATTCAGGTACTTTTATCTCTGCAATTAAGTCGGGGTCAGCAAAAGTCACACGGTTTCTTCCGCCGCGCTTGGAGACATACAGAGCCTGGTCGGCCTGGTCTACCAGTTCTTTGGGCGAAGCAACGGGATTTTTCTTGCTGTCATATTCGGCAACGCCGATGGAAATAGTTACTTTTACGTGCTGATTTTCATAGCAAAAGTCATACTGTTCTACTTTGCTGCGGATTCTGTCGGCAACGGTAATGGCATCATCTTTGCTGGTGTTGTTCAGCATGACGGTAAATTCCTCGCCGCCGTAACGACCTGCCAAATCTTCTGCACGGATGCTGGACTTGATGATTTTTGCCACGGTTATGAGTACGTAGTCACCGCAGGCATGACCGTAGGTGTCGTTGAAACGCTTAAAGAAATCAATGTCAAACATGATGACGGCAAGGGGCAGATTTTCCGTGCGGGCGGCATCCAGTTTGTCGGTAAGCACATTGTAGAAGAAATACTTGAGTTTTAAGTGCGTCATCATGTCGGTGGAAGAACGTTCCACCAAAGCCGCATTGTTGATTGCTATTGCCGCCAAAGAGCCAATCATCAGAATCTGGTCTTTGTCATCGGCAGTGTAGTCAAAGTCATTTCCCAAATCCAAGCGTTCGCCCAGTACCAGAATACCGTCCAGATGATTTTTCTGAATCAGCGGAACTAAAAGTGACGGTCGCAGGGAAGTGAGCATGCGGATGTCCGTGCCGACGGGAAGCATTTTTTTGACCTCTTCCAGTGTGCAGGGCTGTCCGAATGAACTGATAGCATGGATAAGGGGATGGGAAGAAGGAATCTTGTAACTTACATTCGGATTTAAATCCATGCCGCTATAGTTGGTGTCCAGCATGTATGAATTGGAATCCAAGGCATTCAGAATGAAAATACCAGCAGAAAGCACTCTCATCTGACCCATACAGGTATACAGAATTGATTCAATCAGCGTAGAAAAATCAATTGTAGAACACAGGGAACGAGAAATATCAAGCAATTGCTGCAAGTCGTAAATCTTTTTTTCGTAGAGCGCAACTTTTTCTTCAAGAGAAGTTTCAGAGGGAATCTGACCGTTTTCCATTATGCTTTTTTCTCCACATCTCCAATCAAAACATAATTCTTCATTATCTCTAAGAAGACCTTCCACATTTCAAACTGCAATTCCAACTGTTCCGCCGCATCACGGTTTCTGGAGGAATTAAGCAGAACCTTGATATTCGTAATCGTATCCGGTGCTGTTTTTTTGGCATCGGTAAGCATTTCGTTTATCTGATTGTAAAGAGTATATAACTTTTTGGTCGAATTTTGAATCAGATTATGCGCCTGCTTATTGATAATATCGACATTTCCCGCCAATCGGGTAAGAAATTCGGGGTCTTTGTGGCTGTCGCGGATAAAACCCTCCAGAACGGCAATATCGTTGGGTGCATTCCGGGCAAAGGATTTTTCAAAGGTTTCAAATTCGTTGGGAATTTCACCTGCTGCAAACACATCAGAAGAAAAATCAGACTTTGTGGAGTTGTTGTTAAAAAAGCCTTCAATAACGATATCGTTCAGCAAAGCCATAATCGGTTCATTCAAGAAATATTTGACAAAGGTTTTTACCACCTGCACTGGCGTAATCCAAGTGAAGGAAGAAGGAGTATTTTGCTGCAGGTTTTCATTGTTGTCGTTGTTGTAGCCTTCTATTTGTTCCAATGGCTTTGAACCGAACAGTTTTTGAATTTCCGCAGAAATAGTGATGTCCTTGATTTCAATTTTTAGTTTTTTCTCATCGGCAACAAATTTTTCCTCAATATAGGTCGCATATTTTTGCCGGGCAATAGGCTTGTAATTTGCACTCTGGGGGGCTGCCTCCGGGTCTTTCTTGGCAATGCAAATCAGTTTTTTCAGCATCTCTGGATTAAGAATGCGGGTAAGAATGGAATTTATCTTGCGGAAATACGTATTGATTTGTTTTGTTTCATCAGCATTCAGCGGACGACCTTTTCTCAGTTCATCCAAGGCACAGACCGCCCGTACCGTAGAAGCGGTAATGCTTTGATGTGCCGTGATGTAGTAAAAGTCCTGGAGAGACCCTGCCAAGGTGTCAGGAATTGCCGGCTGAAAACTGGGCGTGTAGGACGGATTAAAACCGATATACTCAGGGTCAAAGGTATGGATGACACTCATATAATTATAGCGACAGATATCTGACAACTGGTGCAAGCTTGCAATAATTTCGTCAATCTTCAAAAAACCTGGCGTACTCAGTTCTTTTGCAAGAGATTCCAGTCGCTGACGTTGAACCCTAAGCACATCTGTCATCGGTTGGTTTGACTGCAGCACTTCCTGCTTACGGTTTTCGTAGGTGAGCCCTTCCAGTTTTTCCTGATTTTCCGTAGAAAAGCCCGTCAAAAGCAACTGCTGCTCAAAAAGCATAGCCCGCTGTACATCCTCGCTGCAAATCGTAGACATCAGGATGTCGTCAAGGGGTTTGGTGTTTTCGTACATTACGCGGAAGATTTCACCAAAATTGGGGGTAAACAAATTGTTCTTGTAGATAACAGGCTGGAATGCTTTGACTTCGGCTTCTAGTTTTCGGATTTCTATGCGTTTGCGTACCTCGGGCGAATTGCTTTTAAAGATTGACTCGAGAAACTCAACTAACGCCTGAAAGAAACCCATGTATACTATTTTACGACTATTTTGGGAATTTTACAATAGAGGGGGGAAAACCCGTAAATATTTCTCTGAACTGGACCACGGTTTCTGCTTGGACAAGTTGCTTCCGCAATGCGCCGCCACCGTTCAAGCCCTTGCTGTAGGCGCAGAAACGCTTTCGCATTTCCAGACAGGCACTTTTTTCGCCTCGATCAGCCACCAGCAAATCCAGTTCGCGAAAGCCCGCATCTATTCTTGTGCGCGCGTCTATGTCGTGCATTTTGCCAGTCGCCAAAAAATCATGGGTCTGCGTAAATAAAAAAGGATTTCCCATTGCGCCACGGGCAAACATCACCGCATCACAGCCAGTTTCTTCCAGCATACGCTTTGCATCCTCAGGGGTAAAGGCATCGCCGCTTCCAAACACCGGAATTTTTTGCGGGGCATCCGCGGTCTCTTTCCTCACAAATGCCACCAGTTCCGCAAGCGCATGCCAGTCAGCCTTGCCTTCGTAGCCCTGAGCCCTTGTCCGCCCATGGAGCGTCATTGCGCTTGCTCCTGCTTGTATGGCGGCTTCTGCACATTCCTTCCAGGTGATATGCTCGCTATCCCATCCCAGGCGGAATTTCACCGTTACGGGGATTTCTATTTCATAGGGAACAACATCGCCCGCCCTGTTTATGCGCTTTCCTTCATAGTTTTTTACTGCTTTAACGACGGCACTTACAATATCGTATAGATGCTCTGGGTCACGGGTGAGGGAACTTCCTGCATTGGTCTTGATGATTTTTGGAACCGGGCAGCCACCGTTTATGTCGATACACTCACAACTCGTCCGCTCCAGCACAAGGCGCGCCGCATTCGCCATCGTCTCTGGCTTACCGCCAAAAATCTGCACCGCATACTGGTCTTCATTAGGAGCCCGCTTCATCAGTTCTTCCGTCTTTCCAGACCCCCGTGTTAAGGCTTCCGCAGAGACCATTTCCGTATAGGCAAAATTCGCCCCGCATTCACGGCAAATTGACCGAAAGGCACGGTCAGAATACCCCGCCACTGGCGCAAGGAATAAATTGCCGTCAAGCGTAAGAGAACCAATGTGTACGGGGTGATAGAGAGACATGGAAATATTCTACGTGGATTTTTGCGAAATGGCAAGGCAAAGAAAATAGGGCAAACGCATTATAATCCATTCGCAAGTAAGACAAAAAGGGCACAGGTAAAAAAGCCTCAGCAAAAACGAAAAATGCGTCCGCTTACGGAAAAGCGCGTCTGGTTCGCACGCTGAGAGGATTGGAACTTGGA
>CAKZZO010000017.1 GCA_937885175.1 uncultured Treponema sp.
ATTGTACCGCCGATCAGATATATTGTTTTCATATCTGTTCCTCACAAATCCCGATTTCTTGTCGTCTATTATACCGACGAAGTATGAACATTTCTACCGATAAAAACAGCCGGGACACCCCGACTTCCACAACTTACCCCTCAAGCGACAAAAACGGCGGAGGAATAATTAAATTGTATCAATCTCGGTGTTTTTATATCATAAACGCGTTTTCCTTCTGACGGCTTTAAGATATTTACGATTGTTTTTACAACGCTGGCCGGTGTGTAGAACTCGCCGCCTTTTACTCCTTCGTAGGATGCAAACTGCGCTATGCAGTATTCGTAGGTGCGGCCCAGCAGGTCTTTGCTTGCTTCGGTGTCGCTCATGTCCATGTTGCAATCATGGCTTTGTCTAGGATTGTGCCGATTTCCGATGTGTGGGCAGCTTTGGCAATTTCTGACCAGCGGGAATGTGTCCCCAAAGTTCGCAGGCTGCATCCGTCGCACGCTATCGCGTGCTTAACGAGTTTGCCTTGCAAACTCGCAGATAAGTATGAATTATCAAGAATATCGATGGCAGTAGATTTTGGGGATTTTGATTTTGCCATGATGATGTCCTTTATGTAACTTGATTATTTGATTATATCACACAACTCGACATTTTTGTAGATGATGGCAAGGAATCCAAGCCGAGCTTGCTCGTGCTCCAACAACGAAACGTTGGGCCAAGTCCAGAAGTGAAACGTCTGGTCAATCCAACAGAACGTTGGCAGGGATGCAACGGCTGGGGGTTGCTCGGAGGTACAGCAGAGTGAAACGGGCTGTTGAAAATCGTAAAGCGGGGAAAGGGAAACGTTTCGCTTTTATGATTTTCAGGGATAGGGTGCGGGAAAGACTGCCAATTCCAACAGAACAAATAGATTTTATACTTAATTCAGAAAAGGCATTTTTTCTGAAATATGACAGGCGGACCTCTTAACAATTAGTGCCACTTTGTTATATAATAAAACAATGTTTATTAGCAGTACGCTGCGGACATTGATTGAATTCCACAAAAACGAGCAGAGATTACTTGTTCAGGAGCGGAAAAACATCAGTTTCTTTTGCTCTCAGGTTTTCGCTATTATTTCGCTGATTATGACCATCATATTCGGCGTGATGATGTTTTTTGCCTTGCCTTTTTTCAATGTAAAGTACCTGCTTATCTATTCAATTTCTTTTGTATTCTTTCTTGTGCTGACTGTCTTGTTCCGCAAGATTCATTCTGCGCACAGTCCTCATTATCTTCCTCTTGTCTACACCTTTGTCTTTTACCTGTATGCATTCGGCATTTTTGCCAGCATTTCATCGGCATCTGGTCTGGGTTCCCATGCGGCCTCCTCGGTCATCTGCTTGCAGATTATCTTTCCCCTGCTGATTTTTGACCGCTCCTACCGCATCAACATGCTTTCTGTCGGCGTCTTTGTCCTGCATTCGGTGATGGCCTACTTGTACAAGGACTACAGCGATTTTGTGCTGGATGTGTTTAACGGTGCGGCATTTACCCTTGTGGGCATTATCATCGGTCTTTATGAACGCTATGTACGCCTTTCAAATTTTGAAAAAGACCGCACTCTGGAGTATCAAAAAAGCACGGACATACTTACGGAACTTGCTAACCGGCGCATGCTTTTTGAGCGTCTGACGGGCATTCAGAAAAGCAATGGTGCGCTTGCCGGTCTCTTTATGATTGACATTGACCATTTTAAGCTTTTTAACGACACCTTGGGTCATCAGGCGGGCGACCAGTGCCTGCGCAATCTGGGAAAATGCTTTGCTGAATTTGGCAGGCAAAACGGATTTGAATTCTATCGCTATGGTGGCGAAGAATTCTGTGCCCTTACCACAAAAGACAGCTATGATGAACTGCGGGAACATGCAGAAAAATTGCGTCGGACAGTGGAATCCCTTGCCCTGCCTTTTGCTCAGAATGAGGCGGGGGTAGTGACCATCAGCATTGGTTTTGCACCCCACTATTACACGCAGAATTACGAAGTGACCATTAAACAGGCGGACGATGCCCTCTACAATGCAAAGCGCTCCGGTCGCAACTGTATTTTTGGCAGTAAATAAGGCTTGCATTTTTTGGAGGGGGCGAGCCCGCCCCCTGCGTCGCACTTTGTTGCGCCGACACCCCCACCTCCTAGGGGCAGGGAGAGATGCTCTGCGCAACTTGTTGCGGGGCTAATCCCTTTTCGGCCCCTAAGACCCGAGATTTTTTTATTCTTCAATAATAATACTTGTAACGCCGTAGTAAGGCTCATAATCCGGTGTGTACTGGACTTTTACGGCCTGTCCTGCAATCTGTATGCTTTGGGTTGCCTTTACGTCAACATATTTGTCATCATTGGTGTGGAACTCAACAAAAACAGAACTGACAAAGATTTTACCCGATGTATGTTTGCCTTCAAAAGGATGGGCAGAGAACCATTTTTTTGCCTTTAATTTATTCGTTGCACTGTCCGCACTGGCCGTCTGAACCGTCAGGCTGTTGTATGCCGCGTCATACCATTTCTTTAAATTTAGAGCAAGCATGGACGCAGAGGTTGAGGCAGTCATAGATAAAATTCGCCAGTTTCGGACAGAAAAAAAGATTTCGATAGTACAACTTTCTGTCGAATCCGGTATTTCTCGCAGCCATCTTTTTTATATTGAATCCAAAAAAACAATTCCCTCTCTTGAAACACTTTCAAAAATCGCTCAGGCCATGAACTTGCACTTGCGGGATTTTTTTGTGGAAAATGCAACAAACCTGTAGTAGAATAGACAAAAGCGCAAGTTTCCGTGCGTTTTTTAAGGGGAGGCAGCGTATGTCGGAAGAAGAAATGCAGGCTTTGGCACAGGCTCAGGAAGCCGCAAGAAAAGCCATGATGATAAAGAAAATAGGGCGCAGAATGAGCATCCTTATGGGAATAACGCTCAGTTTCTGCCTGTCTCTCCTTGGAAACCTCACCTCAGGGCATTTTACGCTTTCAGGATTTTTGATTAGTTTTGCCGCAAGCACGCTCATCAGTTTGATTATCGGTTTTCTTGTGCCGATAAAAAAAGTCGGCGACGGCATATGCAATGCCTTGCACCTCAAGCCCCGTTCCCTGCCTGCCCATTGTGCTGAAAGTTTTCTTTCTGACCTCATTTACACGCCAGTCATTACGCTGGCAATGGTGGCCCTCGCCTGGAAAATGGCTGCTGCTCACGGTGCGCAGATGCCTTTTCTTCCCGTCTTCCTGCATTCCCTGCTGCTCAGCATGATTGTAGGCTATGTCCTGATTTTTATCCTGATGCCGGTATATTTGCGGCTCCTTATGCCAAGGAACGCATAAGCGGCATCTTCCGTCTTGGCTTTTCAGCGCACGTCCTGTGCGCCGCAACTTTGTTTATTCAGTTTAAGAATCCTTCTTTCCAATGCCATAGGGGCTTTGCCAGGGCGTTGGAGAAGGGTTGGGGGCGGGAAAAGTCGGGGAGCCAGCTGGTGTCGTCGCTCAAATCCTGATAAAAGAGGTATTCAAAATCATAGGCGGCAATCAAATCCTGCAAATCCGCATCTTCGCTTGCGGTTACCAGACGGTTTTCTATGGCGGACAGGGCTTTTTTTCGGCGGGCAAGTTCTGCTTCGCTGCCCTTAAAGGGTACTGGCGTGTACTGGCTCATCAGCGAAATAATTGCCTTTCCGTCTGCATGTTTTTTGAGCCAGTCCAGCACCTCGGCGGTTTCCTCAAAGCGGCCGGGCAAAAACAAGTGCCTGATAATCACGCCCTGCAAAATCTTTTCTTTCTTTATGCCGTTTTTTTTCACCTCAACAATTTTCAGCGGATTGTGGTCAATCATCCATGTGAGTGCCTTTTTTGCCCGTTCGCCATAATCATCGGCGGCGCATAATTGTCTGGAAAGGGCTTTGTTCAGCGTCTTCAGGTCAGGAAGAAAAATGGTCACCAGGCCGTCCAAAAGGGCAAGCATTTTAGGACTGTCGTAGCCGCTGGAATTCCAGCAAATGGGGAGCGTAAGTCCCTGCCGTCGGGCTTCCTCCAGGCCTTCTGCCAAAAGAGGAATATGGTGGGAGCCTGTCACCAGATTGATGTTTTCCGCTCCCGCTTCCTGCAGGCGGAGGCACATGGCGGCAAAATCATTTTTTGAAACAGCCCGTCCCATGCCCTGCTGACTAATCTGGTAGTTCTGGCAAAAGGCACACCGCAAATTGCAGCCAGTCAGAAAAATGGTGCCGCTCCCTCCATGCACGGTAACCAGTGGTTCTTCGCCAAAATGCAGGCAGGCAAGGGCAATGCGTAAGTCAGCATTTTCTGTGCAGAAGCCCCTTGTTCCGGTGGTGCGGTCAATCTTGCAGGCACGGGGGCATTGCGTGCAGGCGGTGTACAATGCTGTGTGGGCGCAAAAATCGTTAGTATTGCACGCCATTAGAGAATGCCTTTGTCTACAATAATGCCCATCATTTTTTCAAGCGTATCAAGGGGCAGGTCTTCGGCCTCGTAGTTCACCAGTTCCTGTAGCGTCTTCCAGTCATCGTCAGTCAGACAGTCATTTTCATCGTCTTCGCCCGCCAGAAATGCGTTACATGCTGACAGTTTTTCCAAATGCGCGTCAGTTGGCTCGTTTACGGCATCCGCAGCAGGCAGAATGTAGGTGTTCAGCCAAAAATCACCAAGAGAATGGGGCAGATTGCCCATGGCAGGATTACGGCTTTCCAAGAGGCGCACCAGTTTGTCACAGGCTTTTTTTCCATCGTAGCGGCCGCCATTGTCTGCACGCTCGTGCTTGATGATTTTTTTTGCTTCAGAAAGAAACTGTTGTGTATCGGTCATGTCTATGCACCTTCTTGCTGACACAAGCGCTTTGCGTCAGTGAATGACTGCGGCTTACCCCATACAAAGCCTTGGATAAAGTCACAGTTGTGTTCCTTGAGCATGGCAAGTTGATTTTCGTTCTCCACGCCCTCGGAAATTACCTCGCAGTTCATTATGTGCCCCATGTAAATTACGGAGTCCACCATGTCGCGCATGGTCTGATTTGTTTCGATGTCGTCAATCAGGCTCTTGTCAATTTTAAGCAGATTTACGGGCAGTTTCATCAATTGGGCGATAGACGTGTAGCCTGTGCCAAAATCATCCAGTGCAATCTGTACGCCCAGAGCCCGCAAAGCCTGTATGTTTGCAATGGTAATCTCCATGGAGTCGGCAAATGAATATTCAGTGATTTCGATTTCCAGACTCTTTGGCGGAAATTGCGTTTCTTCCAGCATTTTTTTCACTTTTTCGGCAAAATGCTCGCTTCCGATGTTTTTTGCAGACACATTAACGGAAAGAATGCAGCCTTTCTTCATGGAGGCAAGAATCGGCTTAAATTCCGTCATTGCACGGCGCAAAACATAGTCGTCAATCTTTATAATCAGATTTGTTTTTTCTGCGGCAGGAATAAAGTAACCGGGGCTGACAATCGAACCGTCCGGCTTTTTACATCGAATCAGCGTCTCAAAACCCCGCAACTCCTTTTTTCCTGTCGTAAACTGCGGTTGATAGACCAGATAGAAGTAGTCATTTTCCAGGCTTTCGCGGATCAGGAATTCCGCTTCCTTTTGTTTGGCTTCCGCGTTTTCCATTGTTTCATCAAACACACAGACTTTTGTATCGCTGTTTCGTGTGGCAAGCATGGCAGTTTCCGCATCCTTTAGAATGGCGGAGGCATTTTTGTGTATGAATGTCGGGTTTTCAATAAAGGTCAGTCCAGCCGCAAAAGTGACCATGCAGGTCTTTCCTGTTTCACCGCTGTTATTTGAAAGAATGATGGTCATGGGTTGCGGCTTGATAAGTTCCTTAGCCTTTTCCAAAGCCTCGTCCATTGACTTTACGTCATCAAAGACGATGGCAAAGGTGGGACCTGTAATCGTAAACACCATGTCGCTTTTGCCCAGTTGCTCAGTAAATTTATGGGCAACCTGCTGCAAGATAAAATCACCCGCCTGCATGCCAAAGTCATTGTTAATCTGCTTGAAACTTTCAATCTCAACGCATACCAGCGCAAGGGGGCTGTTGTTGTTCAGCCTTTCGGTCATTTCCCGTGCGTAGCTGCGCCTGTTCCGTAATCCCGTAATATAGTCCGTAATGCTGTTGAGGGAAGCCTGTTTGTAGAAAGAATAGATAATCAACAGCGAGACAACTGAAATGCCGGTACTTACCACACCCGGCAGTGAAGACAGGGAATGAAAGCGGACAATAGGCATGAGGGAACTGATGAGCGACTGACTGGATAAAACAACTGCGATGACAATACCGACTTTGTAGCTGGCAAAAACCATAAGGATACAGGTAAGGGTTTGTAAGGCAGAAAAAATACCCTGCATCGATATTGTAGAAATGACATAAGAGCCTAAGTGCAGAACTTGAATTTTTGAATGTCCGATGTAGTTGATAAGAAATGCACAAAGTAAATTCAGGACGGTACAAATCGTAAGTACTAAGGATCGTCGAGGAATGTGTTTCACTTGCAACTCCATGATATATTGGATTTACACTTTTGTTGCTGAACTTATTATACAATAAAACAGGCAAATGTAAAGGCTGCGATAAAGCAATATCAGGGCAAACGCATTATAATCCATTCACAAGTAAGACAAAAAGGGCACAGGTAAA
>CAKZZO010000018.1 GCA_937885175.1 uncultured Treponema sp.
TCTTTTACCTGTGCCCTTTTTGTCTTACTTGTGAATGGATTATAATGCGTTTGCCTTGATGCACTTTTCCAAGTGACTTGCACAAGGTTTCTTATCAGATTATACTTTATCATTATGGCAAAAATTCAAATGAAGAATGCAATCGCTGAACTTGACGGCGATGAAATGACGAGAGTGTTGTGGGCGGTAATCAAGGAAAAATTGCTTGAGCCGTTCGTTGATTTGAAGACCGAATACTATGATTTGGGATTAAAGAGCCGCGATGACAGTGACGATAAAATCACTTATGCAGCGGCGGACGCTATCAAACGGCTGGGCGTGGGAGTAAAATGTGCGACCATTACCTCAAACGCAGCCCGCGTAAAGGAATACAACTTAAAGCAGCTGACCAGAAGCCCCAACGGCATTATCCGCGAGGAACTTGACGGCACCGTGTTCAGAGCACCGATTATGGTGAAGAACATTCAGTGTTCTGTCTCAAACTGGAAGAAACCGATTGTTCTTGGCCGCCATGCCTACGGTGACGTATACAAGAACTGTGAAATAAAAGTGCCCTGCGCAGGAAAGGCAGAACTGGTCTTTACCAGTGAAGACGGCACGGTTATCAGAAAGACTATTCAGGACATGAAGGGGCCTGGAATCCTGCAGGGCATCCACAACATGGACTCCTCCATCGAAAGTTTTGCCCGCTGCTGCTTTTCCTATGCCCTTGACCAAAAGATTGACTGCTGGCTGGGTACAAAAGACACCATCAGCAAGACCTACGACGGAAACTTCAAGGAAATTTTCCAGCGCATTTACGACAGCGAGTACAAGGCAAAATTTGAGGCGGCAGGAATTGAATATTTCTACACGCTGATTGACGATGCCGTTGCCCGCATTATGAAAAGCGAAGGCGGCATGCTCTGGGCCTGCAAGAACTACGACGGCGATGTGATGAGCGACATGATTGCCTCTGCCTGCGGAAGTCTTGCCATGATGACCAGTGTCCTTGTAAGTCCTGACGGAAAATTTGAATACGAGGCAAGCCACGGCACGGTACAGAAGCACTATTACCGCTATCAAAAAGGCGAAAAGACTTCCACTAACCCGGTTGCACTGATTTTTGCATGGACGGGAGCACTGGCAAAACGCGCAGAAATGGACGGCACACTGGAATTGGCAGACTTTGCAAAGAAACTGGAAAAAGCAACGCTGGATAGTATTGAAAGCGGCGTAATGACTGGTGATTTGGCTCGCCTTGCAAACCCGCCTGCAAAACAAATCGTAAACAGCTGGGAATTTATTGATGCGATTGCGGCAAAACTGAAATAAAGGCAAAAGCCCTACACGAGCCCGCCCCAAGGAATGCCGTATCCCCTGCACAATGTGCTGTACTCGGCTTCATCGGCGGGACTGCAGGCAGTGACAAAAAAGGTCTTGTCAGCAGGAAGGCTGGAATTGGCAGTATGAGGAGGAAGGTTTTGACCAGAACTTTCCGCTGATTCTGCCGTTTTTTTTGTCTCCACGCGGATTGCCTGATTGGCAACGCCTTCCCGACTGTCAACCACCTGCACATGCTTTCCTGCAACGGCGGAAACCTCTTTTGCCACATGGGTAAAATGAGTGCAGCCCAGAATAATGGTGTCGCAACCGTGTGCACGGAAAAATTCCACGGCGGGGGTAACGGCGGCACGCTTTTCTTCTTCCGTGGCGGTAAAGAGATTATGTTCGATAAAGGTAATCAAATCCGGGTCACCACGACTGAACACCTGACAGTCTGAGGCAAAGTCCCGGGTGAGTCGCGCACAGTAGGGATGGCGCACGGTGGCATTGGTGGCAAGCAGACCGATTTTTTTGTTTTTGGTAACGGCGGCAGCAAGTTTGATGGCGGGAACCGTGCCCACAATAGGCACATCAGGAAAAAGACTGCGCAGGTCGTCCAATGAAGTGACGCTGATTGTATTGCAGGCAATCACGATTGTATGAGGCTGCCATTTTTGCATGATAAGGCGAATCGTATCGGAGGCAGAACGCGTCACTTCTTCCGGGGATTTTTCGCCATAGGGAAAATGCAATGTATCGCCCAAGTAGACGCAGCGTGCGTCAGGCATTTTTTCTTTGAGCGCAAGCATGTAGGGAATACCGCCCGTGCCGCTGTCTAAAAATGCAAAATCAATTCCACCCATTGTTTCTATCCTGCATAGGAAAAGTATAGCAAATCTTTACAAGAAACGCCACTACGCATGGCATAAAGTACAGGGCAAGAAGAAGAAAGTGCCGCACCATCGCTGTTTTCACGGGTCAGTTTCCAAAGAGGCTTGCAAAGGCATCCCGGGCTTTTGCGGCAGCATCATCTGCCCTGGCACTTTCGGCTCCGTCAAAGGTCTTTTTTGCCATGAAGGAATCGCAGAAATTGGCCCGCTCCTTGTCGCGCACTTCTTCGTCCACGGTCTCATGGCAGTCGTAGTGGCTTCCAGGGGCATAGAACTGACAGTTTTTACAGGCATGTAAGTCCCTGCCACACTGGGGGCAGGTGGAGGATCGATAGATTTCAGTCTGATTGATGGGAGATTTGCATTTCCAGCACATGAATATATCTTAGCATACCGGGGTGAATTGTGCTAGAGAGAAAAGCAGCAGCAACAGGGCAAACGCATTATAGATATCGTGCTTGAACATCGGCTGGACAAATGAAATGTAGTTGCAGCAAAAAGGCTACCGTTGCAGCGTGT
>CAKZZO010000019.1 GCA_937885175.1 uncultured Treponema sp.
ATTATCAAATATTGTAGGAATTGCACGCCTTAACATAAATAAAAACATGAAAAAAATGCAGGAGCAAGGAATCATCAAACGAGTTGGCGCAGACAAAAACGGCCATTGGGAGGTGATTGAATGACAGAAAACACACAGATAAAACTTTTTGAAGATAAAAAAGTCCGCACCCTATGGGATAAAGAAAGAGAGGAATGGTATTTTTCAGTTGTGGATGTAGTTGCTGTTTTGACAGAAAGTGCAAATCCAAATAACTATTGGAAGGTGTTGAAAAACCGCTTTAAAAAAGAAGGAAGTCAGTTGGTTACAGATTGTAACCAACTGAAAATGCCATCTGCCGACGGAAAAATGTACAAGACCGACTGCATGAATACCGAGCAGCTTTTTCGCCTGATTCAGTCAATTCCTTCGCCAAAGGCTGAGCCATTTAAACTCTGGATGGCGCAGGTAGCAAAAGAACGGCTTGATGAGATGCAGGATCCTGAGCAGGGAATTCAGCGGGCTTTGGCAGAATACCGAGCCTTGGGATACTCGGAAAACTGGATAAACCAGCGACTCAAATCTATAGAAATTCGCAAAGACCTTACTGACGAATGGAAAAAGCACGGCTTAAAAGAAAGCGTTCAGTTTGCGACACTTACGGACATAATCTATAAAACCTGGGCAGGCAAAACTGCAAAAGAATACAAGGAATACAAAGGGCTCTGTTTTTTTGGAAGATGAGGAAGAAAAGTAGATGAGTGCGAATTATAAAAAAACAAACGGATTTGTTCGCATCTAACGATGCTCACTTTTAAGAAGCGAAGACCGTTAGGTCTGAGCAAATCCGATTGTTAAAAGGAAAAAGAAATGAAAGGGAATTATAGAAAACTTGGTGACATTGTAGAACTCATTGATGAACGAAATAAATCTCTTGAAAGTTCAGAAGTACTTGGAATCAGTATTGATAAAGAATTTATGCCATCAGTTGCAAATACAATTGGAACTGATTTAAGCAATTACAAACTTCTCAGAATGAATACATTTGCCTGTAATCCAATGCATGTTGGTCGTGATGAACGTTTACCTGTTTCTTTGTACAAGAAAGATATACCGGCAATTGTTTCTCCTGCATATTTTATGTTTAGGGTAAAAGATGAAAATAAAGTTTTGCCAGATTTCTTGATGCTGATTTTTAAGCGAGATGATTTTGATAGAAATTGCTGGTTTAGAACTGATGGAAGTGTTCGCGGTGGAATAACTTGGAATGATATTTGCGAAATAGAGCTTCCTGTTCCCGACCTAAAAGAACAAGAAAAAATCGTAAACACCTACAACGCCATCACAAAACGCATCCAGCTTAAGTGGAAGATAAATGAAAATCTGGAAAAGACGGCAATCCTTAAATTTGAGAATATGCTTGATAATGAGTCTCTTGAAAAGAAAAGTATTAAACTTGAATCAATTTGTGAAGTAAAAGGTGGCAAGAGATTACCATTAGATTCAGACTTAATAGAAAACAGGAATTCACATCCGTATATAAGAATCCGTGATATAAAAGAGAATTGTTTTGTTATGTTGAACAATGAATTTCTATATGTTGATGATGAAACTCAAAAAGAAATTGCAAGATATATAACAGAAACTAACGATTTATTGATTTCGATTGTAGGTACAATTGGACTTACCGCTATAGTTCATAAATCGCTTAATAAAGCAAATCTTACGGAAAATTGTGTAAAACTTACAAAGATGAAAAAACTTATTCCAGAATATGTTCTTATTTATATGAAAACTAAGGCTGGACAATCTGCTATTTCTCAGGCAACAGTTGGAGCTGTTCAAGCAAAGTTACCTTTGAAAAATATTCAGAATTTGGATATTCCATTTTTTGAAGATTCGATTATGAAAGAATACAATGATTTTTTAAGAAAAACTTTCATTTGTATTTCAAATAATTTGGAAGAGATTATACAATTGCAGTTTTTTAGGCAGCTGGTAATTTCTCGCATAAGCGGAATGCAAACAAACGGATTTGTTCGCATCTAACGATGCTCACTTTAAAAGTGAAGGTCGTTAGACCTGAACAAATCTGCTTGTTAATAATTTGGGGTTTTAGGGGCAGTGCCCCTAGGAGAGAGGGTAGCACGCAACGAAGTGCGGGCGCAGGGGGAGACTTCCCCCTCCTAGCAATAGAGTCCGAAGCAAGTTCGGAATGATAGTTTGGAGGTTCAACCGATGAACAAGATTTCTATTCGCTTTTTTAATGACAGGGAAGTTCGCGCTGTTTGGGATGAGGAGAATTCTAAATGGTGGTTTTCTGCGATTGATATTACAAGGGCAATAAACAATGAAGAAGATTATGTAAAGGCTGGAAACTACTGGCGATGGCTAAAAAAGAAATTTAGCTCAGAAGGAGTTCAACTCGTGAGTATCACTCACGACTTCAAATTTACAGCTCCAGACGGTAAAAAGCGTACGGCAGATGCCCTTGATTATGACTGTGTTCAGATTCTTGCAAAGCATTTTCCTAATAACAATGCCGTCAAATTTCTTGATTGGTTCAATTACAGCGACAACACGATTGACGGACAAAGCAAGAAAAAAGCCTATACATTTTTAAATAGTGATTTGGTTTCGGATGAAGATGTTGGAACTACAAAGGCTTTACAACAGATTCATGCGTATATTTTTGGCGGTCTTTATGATTTTGCAGGAAAAATAAGAACTAAAACTATAAGCAAAGGGGATTTTACTTTTTGCGTTGCTCAGTATCTGAATGAGGCATTGGCGAATATAGACAAAATGAGCGAAAGCTCTTTTGATGAAATTGTAGATAAATATGTAGAAATGAATGTGGCTCATCCTTTTATGGAAGGAAATGGTCGCAGCACTCGAATATGGCTTGATTTGATTTTGAAAAAACGTCTTAAAAAGTGCGTAGACTGGAGTAAAATTGGCAAGAATGAATATTTACAGGCTATGATGGAAAGTCATTCTGACAGTACAAAGATTCGTGGCCTTTTAAAAAACGCTTTGACCGATAAAATTGATGACCGCGAAATGTTTATGAAAGGCATTGATTATTCATATTATTATGAGGAAGTGGAGGAATAAAATTGAAAAACGCATAAAGCGAGGCTCTCTCCATCCTAAATACAAGAAATTGTGATATAATATAACAGAGGAATAGCTTATGAACGAGGCACAGCAGATTTTATTTATGCAGATTCGCATTTTGCACGTGATGGCAGAAAAATATTCGCTTTCATTAAAAGAAGCAGCGGAGATTTTTGCTCAATATAATGTGCTGCCATTTATTCGAGAAGGCTTCGGGATTTTTCACATGGAAGGTGATGATGCTGTTTTTGAAGAAGTAAAAGCATATCTGAAATCTAAAGGAGCTGCGGTATGAAAAAGCTGGAAGACGGGATTATTCTGTATCACGGAAGTTATTGCCCTGTAGAGACTCCTGATTTGGCAAAATGTGCTTTGTATAAAGACTTTGGACAGGGCTTTTATCTTACAACTTCTAAGGAGCAGGCTAAGTCTTTTGCAAAGATTTCAGCAACAAAAGCAAAATTAAAAGGGCTGATTTCTTATTCTGAAAAATTTGTATATATTTCTTTTTTCAAAGTTTCTGATGTGGATTCTCTTAAGACCTATGATTTTGAGCCTGCTGATATTGAATGGCTTCATAATATTGTTGCTCATAGACGTTACGGTGCTTTCCCAGAAATAAAAAAATCTATGCAGGATTATGATGTGATTTCCGGTAAGATTGCTAATGATGATACTAACGCAACGATTATTGCATATATGGATAATGTTTTCGGTGCAATGGGAAGTGAGCAGGCTGATAAAATGTGCATCAGTTTATTGCTGCCGGAACGCTTAAAAGACCAGTTTTGTTTTAGAAGTGAAAAAGCAATTTCTGCTTTAGAGTTCTTAAAAAGCGAAAAGGTATCTTTAGAGTAAAAAAATGGATAATAAGCCCAGTGATAAAACTTTGTTTGCCATGGATTTGACTGCAAAAATGGCTGTTGAACAGCTTGCTTTGGAAACAAATCAGCCGCAGGAAAAAGTCCTTCTTGATTTTATGAAATCTAATACTGCAAAAATGCTTTATGATGATTCAACAAAACTCTGGTGGGATGGTCCGTCTGCCGTTGCTGAGGAATTTAAGAATCAAAAAAATTAGGGAGTTATCATGCAATTCACCGAACACAGTCTTGAACTTTCGATAATGGAGCTCTTTGAAAACGAAGGATATACTCACCAGACCGGGCAGGATATTCACCGCCAAAAGACTGATGTTCTGCTGCCTGAATTGCTTGCAACATTTTTGCGCCATCGATATGCGGCGGATTTTCTTTCGGAAAGTGAGATTGTTTCTATTATAACTCAACTCAAAAACATAAGCGGCTCTGATTACGATGCCAACAAACGGATGCTGGCCTTCCCCTGCCTTGCCTCCTACACTACCCTTGCCCTTCCCGCTCCTGGAGGAATCCGCCGCCTCTTCATCCACCACGGACACCTTTACAGCCGCGAAGAACTCAGCGACTGGCTTCCAAAAGGCACAATCATCATTTCAGGTCACACCCATGTCACGGTCATGGAAGAAGAAGTCGGCCTTTTCTACTTCAACCCCGGCTCCATCTCCCTCCCCAAATGCAGCGACGGAAACACCTGCGGAATTCTGGAGCTTAAAAACGACACCGTCAAAGTAAGCCTGTACACGATAGAAGGAAAGCTGCTTCGGGAAAGTGTTTTTTAATCCAGATTCTGAAGCTCTATGGCGATTTCTTCCATTTCACGGTCTGTCATGGCGATTGTCTCTGCCACGCGGAAAAGCTCGCGGCGCACACTCTCAGGAACATTGGTCGTGGTCTTGTAGTGAAGCTCATGACATATAACGCGGACACCGGCAATGTCATGCAGGTTTTCGACCATGGAATCAAAAGTTACCGGCAAATGTTTTTTTTCAAGTTTACTTGCGATGCTCTGGGGGGATTTTATACGCGATTTTACAGTTTCAATAGGGTTTCGTCTGCCAGAAACCTTGTTTTCTTTATTTAAAATATCAAGTTTTGTCTCAATCTGCTTGATTGCGCTCTCGTAAACCATCATAATCTGCTGGAATTCGAACGCCATTTTATAAAAGTTGTCTGGATTAGACATCAATTCCTGATTAATCACTTTTGGCAAATCGCCATCAGGAACAATTTCAGAAGCAAAATCATCTATATTCAAAATAAAACTCCATAAGGACACCACGACAAAGTCGATTTTGATGATTTTTCGAACCGTGCCGATGAGTTCCAAGTCGCAATAATCCTGCGGCTTAGAAAATTACGTTTTGGGATTTGTGAAAAAGTTTTTTGCAAGTCCCCTTTTATCTATAAAACTAAATATAATAAAAAAAGTTTCAAAACGACAAGTGAAAATGTTGAATGCATTGAGAGCCGTGCACTGTTGAAAGAAAAACTTGAAGACAGAAAAAGCGGCGGTGTTTTCCTTACTACAATTCAGAAATTCTGTGAAGATATAAAACTTCTTTCTGAGCGTTCAAATATTATCTGTATTAGTGATGAAGCTCGCCGAAGTCAGAATAATCTTGAAGAAAGAACTGTAATTACAGATAAGGGTGTTGAACACAAATACGGCTTTGCAAAATATCTGCATGATTCGCTTCCTAACGCAACTTACGTTGGTTTTACAGGAACTCCAATTGACCAAATGGCTCAGGTCTTTGGAGATGTTGTTGAATCCTACACAATGAAAGAATCTGTTGCTGATGGAATTACTGTAAATCTTGTTTATGAAGGTCGTGCCGCAAAGGTAATTCTTGACCAGAAGAAAGTCCGCGAGATTGAAGAGTATTATTCTCAGTGCGAGAATGAAAGTACAAGTGAAGAACAGATTGCCGCGAGTAAAAAGGCTGTTGAGTTTGTTCAAAATCAAGGCAATGGAATTCAGCGAGCGAATGAAAAAGCTGGTTGAAGAATACAATAACCGCCACCTTGATGATTTTACGGCACAGGTTCTTGATGAAGTTACAAAGCAGTTGAATGAATTACTCAATGATATTCAGAAAGACAAAGAACACTTTAAGGAACTAGGAATCTGCTTTGAAGAAAAAGCCTTTTACGACATTCTTGTAAGCTGCGCAAAGAAGTTTAATTTTGAAAATCAGTATCCTGATAACAAGATGAAAAATCTTGCAAAGAAAGTGAAGGCTTTGGTAGATGATAAAACCCGCTACACAGACTGGGACCAGCGAATAGATGTAAAAGCAGAAATGGAATCCGACTTAATGATTCTCTTGGACGATAACGGTTATCCGCCTGTACCTCGTAATGAAGTTTATAATGAGGTATTTGAGCAGGCTGAAAATTTTAAGAAGTATGCGGAGTAATAGAATGAAGTTTGCTACAAGATTTCCAATGCAACCGGAGGCCCCAGGCGGCTATCCTATTTTCCCCAGCATTACTGGCAGCTGTATTTCTCCAGCCCCTCACGATGCCCCACCAGCCTCTTTACTTCAATTTTCACCGCATCCATATCACCGCTGGTCAAAAGGGGAATGAGGACATTGATTTCTTCTATTGATTTGTCCCACCAGGAAAGTTTCTCCAGCAAATCAATCATCTCATCATCAAAACGCTTGCGAATCATACGGGCGGGATTTCCCACAGCCACCGAATAGGACGGAATGTCGCTTCCCACAACCGCATTCGCCCCGATAATCGCACCGTCACCGATATGCACGCCCGGAAGAATCACCGAGTTCTGTCCCAGCCACACATCGTTTCCGATAACCGTGTCGCCTTTTAGCGGCAGGTCGCTTTTTGAGGGCGGACTTGCCTTCCATCCTTCAAGCGTGTAAAAGGGAAATGTGGTGACAGCGTTCATCTGGTGGTTCGCGCCGTTCATCACGAACTCAACGCCTGAGGCTATCTGACAGAACTTTCCGATGATGAGCCTGTCGCCGTTCCAGTCGTAGAGGTGGGTAACATGGCTTTCAAAGTCGCTGTCGGCAATGTAGGTAAAATCCCCCACGATGATGCTGGGATTTTTCAGCGTGGGCTTTATGTAGATTTCCTTTTCGTAGCCCGCAATCGGGTGGACTGTCATAGGGTCGGGAAGAAGATTTTCTTTCATGTATTTATTATATCTCAGAATCTAATTTTTTTCATACTATTTTGGGCGCAACCTTCCGTTCTGTCATTCCCGCGCCAGACCGCGGGAATCCCATCACTACAGGTCGGGCGTTACGCAGTTCCCTAACGGTCAGCCGCTTCACTCGCTCCCGAAGGTCGCTCGCTCCAGTGGCTCGCAACAAGTTGCGCCTGCTCCATGCCCTTGCGCATTTTCCACTTTGGAAAAATTTCCCAGACATTCCAATTGCTTAAACCGCAACGCAACTTGACCGGTTTGTCGGCTTTGAAAACTGTGTTATGTGATTTTCTTCTATTTGAGTTATATCATTCAACAATTGAATCAAACTATGTCCCATGGCTTTGGCAAGATTTACTGGAACTGCGTTTCCAATCTGCTTGTACTGGCTAGATTCACTGCCAAAAAACTCCCATGAATCTGGAAATGTCTGGATACGGGCATATTCTCTGACTGTAAGAGGGCGAGTTTCAAGCGGATGGCAACGCTCTGTTTGTTTTTGAGCGGGAGCACAAGTTAATGTCAATGACGGTTCATCTAAAGAAAGGCGACGAGCCATGCCTGTTTTTCCACCGCCAAGGTAAAAACTTCCTTTCATATATTCTTTCTGCAAATCTTCTGGTAAATCACGCCAATCTCCGCCTTGCGGAACTAAAGAGAGAATTTCAGCCTTTCGTTTCGGATATTTCTGACCAATGCTTTTTGGAACATCGCAATCGTAAAGCTCGCCTTTATAAAAAGTGTCCTGCAATGTCATTACACGGTTATGAATTAACAGCTTTTCCAAAACCCTCTTCCCATAATTCACCGAATAAGCCTTGCTGAAAAGAATTGTTTTTTACTGCAATATATTCACCGCCAAAAACACCTGTGTTTACGACTTGCTGTGCAAGCATTTGTATGACAGGAACGGAAACGCTGTTTCCAAGAAGTTTCATCCACCTTGGACGGCTTTCTGGCAATATGAAATCATCGGGAAATCCTTGAATCCGGCATGTTTCCTTTTTTGAAATTTTTCGGAAATTAAGCGGAAAATAGATTTCTGTCATAAATTTACTTCTGAATTCTTCTACTGTTTCAGCCTTAATATTTATGCTTGTTACAAAATCATTTGTATCGCTTGCAACAAGAGTCGGATATATTTTTGAAGAAGGAAGGAAAATTCGGTTTACTCCGTTAAGACCTGTACTGATTTTTGAGTTTTTGAAATCATATCGTACTTCGGTACAGCGGACAATCTGTTTTTTATCCATAGTTTTTAGTTCAGAAACAGCATCTATTTTAAGCTTTTTCAGATTCCTGTCATTTTTTACTTTATCAACATTTAAAATACTGTTTTCAGAAAGTGACAAAATCATCCTTTCAGATTCAGTTTCTGCCATTCGGGGATTTTTGATTTCATACAAATATGAAACTTTTTTCAAAATTTCAAGATTTACAAGTTCGTCAAGTTCTTCCTGCTTAATAGTTTCATCGAGTTCCTTAAAATGTAAAATCGAAAGAGGATTTCCGTCCAAATGTCCGTAACAAGGTTTGCGGCGATTTCGGAGCAACAAATTACAAATCATTTTCTGCCGCTCGGTTGTAGACTTTATGTTCCAAGAATGAATTGTTGTTTCTCCACCACGCAAGTCATTGAAAAGAAAATAATCATTGAACCCCTGTTCGTTACAAGAAAGACTTTGCTGCTTTTTTACTCTGAGAATCTTTATATCGTTTTTTTTGAAATTTTCACATTTATCAAGAACATCCGAAAGCTGAATTTTCCCGGGGCAAGGTTCTGACAGCGAAAACCGATTGAAATATTTTTCTTCTTTGAATCCAACAATGTAAATCCTTATTCTTGTCTGTGGGACTCCATAATCATATGAATTGATAATATATTTTTTTGCAAAATATCCGGCTTCATTTATACGCCGCAAAATATAATCAAGGGCATTTTTATTCCGAGGGTCTGCAAGACCTTTGACATTTTCAAAAATAAAAGCCTTTGGCTGGGCTTTGTTCAATAAAAATAGTGCGTCATTCCAAAGCTGACCTCTGTCATCATCAAAACCAAGATTTTTCCCTGCAATTGACCAGCTTTGGCACGGAACACCTGCCGTCATAAAATCATGGGGTGGAAGTGATTTTAGTTTTGTTATGTCGCCAAGGTTTGACTTTTCTGATTCGTGAAAATTTGCACAGTAGGTATGAATGGCATCAGGCGCAATCTCGCTAAATCCGATGCATTCTCCACCGACATTTTGCAATGCAAGTCTGAATCCGCCAATGCCGGCGAACAAATCTACGAATGTGAAGTTTTTGCTCACCGCAATCCTCCTTTGTCAAATCCTTCTGGCGGTTCGATTCCTAAAAAGTCACGGTAGATTTTTTCCTTATAGGAAATGCCAAGTTTATTCAGTTCTGAAATAAAGAGTTTGTAAGTTCCGTCTCCGCCAATCAAATCCCAAAGTTCCTCTCCGATAAGAACGCATGAATCATTTTTCATGTCAAACCATCTGGCTGGAAATGACCAGTTATAATTTTCGCGTTTTCCGTAAGGATTGTACGGAAGAGCATAATACGAAAAATCTACTGGTCTATTCTCCATTGCAAAAAGCTTGAACATTTTTTCTTTGCTCACCTTTGTTTGGTCGCTGTTTGGCAATGGTCCTTTCAACTCAAAAGCGTAGTTCTTCCCTGTTTTTTCACTCTTTATCAGAATATCACAAGTTACGGATACTGGAATCGAATTTCCTCCACCTGCTTTTATATAGTCAAGTTCTGTTTTCCAGTTAGGCTTCTGTTTTTTATTTCCGTTTGTTCCGTGTTCAAGATGATTCAATACTTCTTGTATTCTCCGCAGACTTTCCTCGCCAACAGTTCCTTCTACAGTCGCACCTTGTTCACAATGTCCATGGTATGCCCTTGCAACAGCAACCGCAAGTTTTTCCCAAGCATTTCCGAAAGGCGTTGTGAATCGGCGTTCAAAGTGAGAACCTTTGAAAATCTCATCGGGAACAAGGGCTGCATACAAAGGTTTTTCTGCATGGAATTTTTCAGGAATAAAAGGGTCTTTGACAAGAACTTTTTCCATCACTTTATCCATCATTTCCGTAATAACAGAATTTATTGAGTGAATTACTTTTTTATCCATAAAAACTCCATCTCTCAACTTATGATTGCAGTTTTAGCAACAGCATTATGTATAAAGTCCCAGCCAAATTCTATGCTTCTATCCTGGAGATTTGAACAATTTAAATTATGTATGCAAGCATATAATTCTTCCTGTGTAGGAAATCTATTATATTTTTCAAAGAAAGCGTTTCTCAAATCCTCTTCAGTCCATGTAATCTGACAGATTATATTACTCATACTTTTTTCCATGCTTGAAATTTTTTCCCGTCAAAATCGCCGTCAGCTCCATTTTTGGGAACTTCCCAACCATTTCCTGCAAGTTTAAATATATTCTGATGGAAATAGCCGATATGATTTGTGTTTGTTTTGTCGATTTGCCGAATACATTCCGCTTCTATGGTCTGCTGGATTGTCTGTTTATAAACTTTAGCGTCAAAAGTAAGTTTTATCGGGTCTATAAGATTTTTATTGAATTCTGCAAGATTTATATGATATCGGTATTTTTCTACCGTTTCCTTTACATGAGAAAAAATCTGCTCGTCTGTTACAAAACCTAAGTTATAGTTTTTCATAACTTCAAATATACCATAAATTTCTATTTTTTGTAAGGTCAAGTCCTAAAAAGTAAAAAGCACCCCAGTGCGGGCGTCCACATAACTTGCATTTTAAACCGTAAAAACGGTTTTGCCCGATGGGCAAAATTGGCGCAAAAGTTGCGATGACGTAAAGCCACGAAGAGCAACTTTTGTGACGGAGAAACAAAATCCAATACTGCCTGATGTTCTTTTACAGGGTTTCAGAATGACCTTGATGCTTTCAGCGTTCAGAATGACCTTGTTTACGCTAAAAACATGAAACTCGACATTTGGCCTGAGACTCAAAGTACATGCTGTTCTGTCTGATTCCGCAATTCTTTCAGGCTCTTATACTTTCTATGCCCACCGGGCATGGTCACATTCAAAACTAGCATTGTACTTTTTCGCCCGCTGCCGTTACAGTTGAATACGGAGGAGAAAAATGAAAAAACTACTTTCTTCTATATTTTTGGCACTAGGACTGATTACGATGACACATGCAGCAAGTTTTAACGCACCGGGAAAAGACTTTCTTCTGATTAAGGGAGGCACTTTTACCATGGGAAGCCCAGAAAGCGAGGACTGGCGGAGCAATGACGAAACTCAGCACAACGTTACTCTCGCTTCTTTTTACATGGCAAAATTTGAGGTGACGCAAAAAGAATGGCAAAAAATCACTGGCAAAAATCCCAGCAATTTTTCTGGCGACAATCTTCCTGTTGAAAGCGTGACCTGGCTTGAGGCGATTGAATTCTGCAACGCCTTGAGCAAGAAAGAGGGGCGCACTCCTGTCTACACGATTTCTGACCTGTCTGACGGAAAGGCAGGCGGCGGAAAAAGCGTGACTTGGAATCGCACTGCAAATGGCTACCGCCTTCCCACCGAGGCGGAATGGGAATATGCGGCCAGAGCGGGAAGTTCCACCCCTTTTTACTCAAAGAAAGTTCCGGGGGCGGAGGATGTGAACTTTTACGGTCACTATCCCTATCAGATTGAGCAGAATTATTTTAATGACGAGGTTTTGGAAACCCGGCCGGGAGTCTACAGGGGAAAGACGGTCGCCGTGGGCTCTTTTGCGGCAAATCCCAACGGACTGCATGACATCTACGGCAATGTGGGTGAATGGTGCTTTGACTACTACGGAGACTACGGAAAAGCGGCACAGACAAATCCATATGGAGCGGTTGAGGGAACCCGACGGGTCTATCGTGGCGGCGGCTGGAACGATTTTGGCAAAAACCTGCGCTCTGCCTACCGGGCTGCCATGAGTCAGGAAAGCCGAGCCTACAATGTGGGCTTGCGCCTTGTCTGCAATGCTGATGACAGCGTAAAGGAAACTGTCACCACAAAAGAAGAGGCGACGGGAGCAAAATCTTCCAAAAATGCCGGCAGGGGAAAAGCCCTCATCATCTTTTATTCCTGGAGCGGAAACACCCGGGGCGTTGCCCGTGAAATTGCCCGTCAGACTGGCTATGACTCCATCGAGCTGGAGCTGGTTACGCCTTATTCCTCAAACTACAACACGGTCTTGAACGAAGCCCAGCGCGACCAGCACAAGCAGGCTCGTCCCGCCCTCAAAACAAAAATCGCCCCTGAAAAATGGGCGGAATACGACACGATTATCCTGGGCTATCCCAACTGGTGGGCAAGCATTCCCATGCCTATTGCCACGCTCCTTGAAAGCTACGATTTTTCCGAAAAGACCATAATGCCCTTCTGTTCCCATGGCGGCGGAAGATTCGGTCAGAGCCTTACGGCAATTGCAAAACTCTCCCCCAAAGCCCGTATCACCCAAGGACTTTCCGTGCATTATTCAGGGGGCAGTTCGCTTTCAAAAGATGTGGAAAGGTGGCTGAAAAAATAAGACTGCTTGCTTTCTTTTTGAAGAGAAGGAGGATTCACAGTTCCTTTTAAATGCATGACTGGGGGCTTTCCGCAAGGGCTGGGATTTCCGCTCCCAGCCCCTGCGGTCGCTACGTCCGCACTTCGCTCACGCTCATCCCTTCGGGACGCTTCGCGGTGCTTCCATCGCTAAGCCAGTCTCTAATCCTGCAGGGCCTCGTAGCCTTCTTCCCCGGTACGGACTTTTACCACGTTCTGCACGTCGTAGACAAAAATCTTTCCGTCGCCGATGTTGCCGGTGTAGAGCACATCTTTTGCAGCGGTGATAACAAGGTCAACAGGAACTTCGCTTACCACGATGTCCACTTTAATCTTGGGAAGCAGCGTTATGTCCATGGGAACACCGCGGTACTTTTGCGTCTGTCCGTGCTGAACGCCACAGCCCATGACGTTTGTAACAGTCATGCCGGTAATGTTTATTTCATTCAGCGCGGCTTTCAGCTCATCAAACTTGCTCTGTCGGGTGATAATCGAAACCATGTGGAACTTTGCGTCAGGGCGGCTTGTGGCTTTGGTTACGGGCACTGCCTTTTCCACAGGAACAGAACCTGCCGCACCAAGCGAAGCCAGTGCAGAGTCAGCATCCTTGGGAAGTCCCGCACTCATCACCTGAGGAGCCAGCATAAAGCCGCCGTATGCAGAATCAATGCCGTGCTCAAGTTTATCAAGACCGATAACTTCTTCATCACGGCTTGCGCGCAATCCGTGGAACTTCTTTATCAGGGCAAACACGATGACCATGCAGACCGCCGTCCATGCAACAATGGTCACTTCTCCCAGTGTCTGGATTCCCAGATGCTTGATTCCGCCACCGTAAAAAAGTCCGGACTCCACGTTAAACAGTCCGTCAGAAATCGTTCCCCAGATTCCGTTTGCAAGATGTACGCCAACTGCACCCACCGGGTCATCAATGTGCAGAGTCAAGTCCAAAAATTCAACTACAAGTACCACCAGAATGCCCGCCACAATACCGATGACACTTGCTCCCAAGGCATCCACCGTGGCACAGGTCGGCGTAATGGCAACTAGGCCTGCAAGGGAAGCGTTCAAGGTCATTGAAACATCGGGCTTTCCGTTTTTAATCCAGGTAAAAAGCATGGTAGTCACGCAGGCAAGGGCTGGGGCAATCGTAGTGGTGGTAAAGACCGCCGCAAGACCGCCTACTCCAAGCATCTGGGTACAGGCCGCGCCATTAAATCCGTACCAGCCGAACCAAAGGATAAAAGTGCCCAGTGCGCCCAAGGTCAGCGAGTGCCCCGGAATGGCATGAACTTTTGCGACCTTGCCGCTCTTGTCGTAATCATACTTACCGATACGCGGTCCCAAAAAGATTGCCCCCAGCAGGGCAGCCGTTCCGCCCACCGAGTGAATTGCCGCACCTCCCGCAAAATCCACAAAGCCCAGCTGCGCAAGCCAGCCCTGTGCATTCCAGACCCAGCCGGCTTCAATGGGATAGACCACCGCGGAAATCACCGCCGAATAGATACAGTAGGCAGAAAACTTGGTGCGTTCAGCCATCGCTCCACTTACGATAGTTGCCGCCGTTGCGCAGAAAACCAGGTTGAACACAAAACTTGACCAGTCTTTTTCCGCAAAGTTCGTAAACAACTGCATGTCCGGCCGACCGACAAGTCCAAAGAAATAGTTTTCGCTCATCATCAGCCCAAAGCCCAGCAGCATAAACATCGGCGTACCGATACAAAAATCCATCAGGTTTTTCATGATGATGTTTCCCGCATTCTTCGCCCGCGTAAAACCTGTTTCCACCATGGCAAAACCACACTGCATAAAAAACACCAGTGCCGCTCCAATCAGGAACCACACACTCCATACTTCACTTTGCATAATATTCCTCCAAAGATAGTTTTTATGTATAGCCTCAGTTTCTATTTCACGCTGAAAAGCAAATCCCCGTAACTGGGAAAAGGCCACAAGGCTTTTGGCGTTACAACTTCCAGCTCATCGGCAAGGGCTCGGAGTGCATTCATCGCAGCAAACACCTGTTCCCGATAGAAAAGGGCAACCGTGCCAGACTCCCCGCCGCTGGAAGTCAGTTCCTTTGCATCAGACACAGCCTTTTCCAGGGCTTGGGTCTTCTGATAGATGCCTGCAGTAAGGACAGACACTTTTTTCAGCATGTCATCTTCGTAGGTAGTATCGCAGTCGGGACAGGCCGATTTTTTAAGGCCGATTGTTTCTGCCAGTTTCTTTGCGTACGTGCTTGCGCAGGGCAGGATGTCCTTCTTTGTCATTTCCAGCATGGTTTCCGCTTCGATGTTCAGCACCTTGCAGTAGTTTTCATTGTGAATCTCGTAGCGGCTGGTAAGTTCCACTGGACTGTACACACCGAATTTCTCAAAAAGCGTCATGTTCTTTTTGTCCAGAATGTGGGCAAGGGCTTCCGGTGTGGAACGCAAATTCAAGAGCCCCCGCTTTTCCGCTTCCTTAACCCATGCATCATCGTAGCCGTTTCCGTTAAAGATAATCCGCTTGTGTTCCTTTATCGTCGTCAGAATCAAATCGTGGAGGGCAGCCTTAAAGTCCTTTGCCTTTTCCAGCGTGTCCGCAAACTGACTCAATTCCTCTGCCACCGCCGTGTTCAAGAATACGTTTGCACAGGCAATGGATTCGCTTGAACCCAGCATGCGGAACTCAAATTTGTTTCCAGTAAAGGCAAAGGGTGAAGTGCGGTTCCTGTCCGTGGTGTCCTTGCTAAACTCGGGCAGCACCGTCACGCCGATTTTCATCTTTTCCTTTTCGTGCTTTCCATAAGGCAGGCCCTTTTCAATGGAGTCCAGAATCGCACTCAGTTCGTCACCCAGGAACATCGAGATGATTGCCGGCGGTGCCTCGTTTGCACCCAGACGATGATCGTTTCCCGCAGACGCTACCGAAATACGCAGCAAATCCTGGTATTCATCCACCGCCTTGATGACCGCGCACAAAAACAACAGGAACTGGGCATTGCTTTCTGGCGTTGCGCCCGGATCCAGCAGATTTTTTCCCGTGTTGGTGCTGATTGACCAGTTGTTGTGCTTGCCGCTTCCGTTTACGCCCGCAAAAGGCTTTTCGTGGAGCAGACAGACCATACCGTGCCTGGCCGCAACTTTCCGCATCATTTCCATGGTCAGCTGGTTGTGGTCACAGGCAATGTTGGTCGTGGAAAAAATCGGAGCAAGTTCGTGCTGAGCGGGAGCAACCTCGTTGTGCTCAGTCTTTGCCAGAATGCCCAGCTTCCACAACTCACGGTTCAAATCTTTCATAAAAGCCTGAACTCGGGGCTTAATCATGCCAAAGTAGTGGTCTTCCAGTTCCTGCCCCTTGGGAGCCTTTGCGCCAAAGAGAGTGCGTCCCGTATAGAGCAAATCCTCACGCTTTTCGTACACCTCCTTGTCAATCAAAAAATATTCCTGCTCAGGACCAACCGTAGTCTTTACGCTGGTCACCGCTTCGTTCCCCTCAAAAAGATGGAGCACGCGCACCGCCTGTTTGCTGATTGCCTGCATGGAGCGGAGCAAGGGAGTCTTTTTGTCCAGAGCCTCGCCCGTATAGGAACAGAAAGCCGTGGGAATGCAAAGGGTGCCGTCCTTGATAAAGGCATAGGAAGTGGGATCCCAGGCCGTATAGCCGCGAGCCTCAAATGTTGCACGGATTCCGCCAGAGGGAAAGGAAGAAGCGTCTGGCTCACCCTGTACAAGTTCCTTTCCGCTGAATTCCATAATCACCTTTCCGTCGCTTGCAGGCGAAATAAAACTGTCATGCTTTTCCGCCGTAATGCCCGTAAGAGGCTGAAACCAATGGGTAAAATGCGTCGCACCTTTTTCCACCGCCCAGTCCTTCATGGCATTTGCAACCACCGTTGCCACCGCCGGATCAAGTTTTTCGCCACCCTCAATCGTCTTCATCAACTGCTTAAAAGTCTCCTTAGGCAGCCGAGCCCTCATCACTGTTTCGTTAAAAACATTCTCGCCAAAAATTTCTGTCACTTCGTCCATACAAGCCTCCATATAAGCCTCTTTTTTTGGGTTCCCGCCACGGCTGGTCGCTCCGCTCCCCATCCGCGTCGGTCGCTACGTCCGCACTTCGCTTACGCTCATCCCTTCGGGACGCTTCGCGGTGCTTCCATCGCTAACCCGTTTAAAATCAAAAAGACGCCGAGCAGGACTTTGTACACAGTCCTAAACCCGACGTCTTTGCCGATTTTGTCTTGCTGATTTCATACAGCACATTGGAAAACAAAAAGGCCGCAAGAATCAAATTCCTGCGACCTCGTTGTCGTTCTTGTCTTATTTATACCGCGAAGAAAAAAAAATGTCAATGGCAAAAGCGGAACAACAAAAACAATCACACATCAACACTTCAAAGCCTACAGTAGGTATGTGCCCCCACCCCCATCCCCATCACTTCAATTTCCCATAATCCTCATCGCTGACTTTTTCGCACCAAGTCGTGCTGCCTTCCTCGCCGGGAATCTCCAGCGCAAGATGGCTGAACCAGGAATCTGCGGCCGCTCCGTGCCAGTGCTTTACTCCGGCAGGAATGTTTACCACGCTTCCGGGAAGCAGTTCCATGGCAGGCTTTCCTTCTTCCTGATACCAGCCCCGACCACCCACGCAGATGAGCATCTGTCCTCCGCCGGATTTTGCATTGTGGATGTGCCAGTTGTTGCGGCAGCCCGGCTCAAAGGTCACATTGAAGACAGGAACCTGCTCTTTTGAGACTTCTGCAAGATAGCTCTGCCCTGTGAAATATGTTCCGTAAGGATTTTGCTCTCCAATGGGGAAGAAAATCGTGTTTTGGTAGCGGTCTTTTTCGCTTGCGGCAGGCACGCTTTCATTCCAGACATCTTTTGCCAGCCGAAAGACCGCCCAGCCCTTTGGCCAGCCCGTGTACATGGTGGCGTGAGTGATGATTGCCGCAATCTCTTCTTTTGTGACCCCGTGAGCCTTGGCGTTCTGCAAGTGATAGACCAGGGAAGAGTCGGTGATTCCGCTTGCCATGAGCGACACCACGGTGATAATGCATTTTGTCTTTATGTCAATTGCGCTTTCATTCCAAACCTCGCCAAAAAGCACATCGTCGTTCAAATGGGCAAAAGTGGGCGCAAAATCTCCCAACTGAGTCCGTCCCGCTGTCTGCGTAATTTTTTTTGTCATAGGTTCCTTCCTCCGTAAAAAGTGATTTCTGTCTGATTTCTATTTTATCTCCACCAGTTGGTAGTTCCGCTTTCCGCAGCCCAAGTTTTCTGCGTACTCAAGCATCTTCACCTGATGGGCTTCTTCCCACTGGGCGCGGATTTCCGCCGTTTCTGCTGTATCTGCCACAAAATCCACGGAACACTGGTCTAGGGCTACCGGGTCAGCGGATGCGATGATGCCGATATTTCCCGTGTTCTTGGTTCCCTTGCAGGAGTCCTCTGGCTCGTAGCTGTCAATCACATTGATGAAAGCCCAGTTTTTCTTGTAGTCCAGCACGGCGCGGAGGGCATCGGCAAAGGATTTTTCAAGCACATCGGGCTTCGTGTCGTGATAGTGATTGGGATCGCTTCCGCCAGAGTGAATCAGGCATTTTCCAGAGCGGCTTCCCAGGCAAAGGGTCACATTCTTGATTGCTCCGTCCAAGGCGGGAAGAAAGTGCATCCTGAACTTGAAGACTGAAACAATGGTGTCGTACTCGTCAAAATGGCTTCCCGTGCGGGCATATTTCAAAAGATAGCCCTTTCTTACCGGCATGTCGATGTCGCTTTTTTCGTCCAGCATCTGCATTCTGCCAACTTTGTCAAAACCGTGCTTTCTTGCGTGGGAAAGATTCATCTCCGCCGTCCATCTGTTTCCCGAAAGTCCGCAGGAGTCCAGCATGGTTCCGTCCGTTTCCTTGATAAGGTCGGTAAGTAAAGCAGGCTTCAGCACATCCTCACCCGGCCCGCCAAAAGACACCTTGATTCCAACCTTGCCCTGCTTTTTCTGATTCAGTGCATTGTAGACCTTCATCAGCCCCGCCGCCGACACATCCCGAGTAAAATAGACCACAGGCGCGTCCTTTGCCTCAGTCTGATGGACGAGTTTTTGAGATGCATCCTGCGCGGTTAAAGGAAATGAGCACAGCAAGGTAAAGGCAAGAGTTGCCTGCAGAAAGAATGATTTATTTGTCTTTTTCATACAAGTCTCCGTAAAGATTTTCTCTATAGTCTTACTGTACCGTCCGCGGGCAAAAAAGTACAATGCTAGTTTTGAATGTGACTATGCTCAATTCGCATAGCGAATGAGTTAATAATTTCCTCTATGCACACGACACGAAGTGTCGTATGCTCAATTCGCATAGTCGCGGTGCTCGTCTGTCGCCTGAGCTTATGTTCTTTCCATACAGGCAAGACAGAAAAAACTGCAATACAAGTTATCAAGATTCCTGCTTTAATCCGCCCGCACCCAGATTCCGTCCCGCTTTCTGTAAGTGTTTTCGCCAGTCAGTGTCCATGCTCCGCTGATTCCATAAACCTTAGCCTTAAGCGTGTGGGCGACTTTCATGCGGGCGGTGTCGCCGTCCACGCTGATTGAATAATTCTTTGTCTCAATTTTGAAGTAGTTCAGCGTGCCGTCCATAATCTCGCCGATGAACTCTTCGCGAGTCTGCTTTTTTCCGCTCATGTGGGTGAAG
>CAKZZO010000020.1 GCA_937885175.1 uncultured Treponema sp.
ACACGCTGCAACGGTAGCCTTTTTGCTGCACATTCATTTCATTTGTCCAGCCGATATTCAAGCACGATATCTATAATGCGTTTGCCTTGGGCAAAATTCCCCTTGCTATAGATTTTTCCTCTTCTTTACAGTATAGTAGCCTCGTGAGTGCAATCAATTTCGTAGACGGCGACCGCATTTCGATTCGCGGCGCAAGGGAACACAACCTTAAAAATATAGACGTGGATTTGCCGCGGCATAAACTGGTGGTCATTTCTGGCTTGAGTGGAAGCGGTAAGTCCTCGCTGGCTTTTGACACCCTCTTTGCCGAAGGGCAGCGCAGATACATGGAAAGCCTGTCGTCCTATGCGCGGCAGTTTTTGGGCAGCATGGACAAGCCTGATGTTGACTTGATTGAAGGCCTGAGCCCTGCCATTTCCATTGAGCAGAAGACGACTCATCGAAATCCCCGTTCTACGGTGGGTACGGTTACTGAGATTTACGACTACTACCGCCTCCTTTTTGCCCGCATTGGTCGTGCCCACTGTCCAAATTGCGGCCGAGAAATCAACGAGCAGAGCGTAGACCAGATTATCGACACGATTATGTCTTGGGATGTCGGAACGCGCATTACGATTCTGTCTCCTGTCATCCGCGGAAAAAAAGGTGAGCACCAGAAGGTCATAGAGGACGCTCAGAAAAGCGGTTTTGTCCGCGCAAGAATCGACGGTCTTATGGTGGAGCTGGATGATTCAATAAAACTGGACAAGCAGAAAAAGCATACGATTGAACTGGTTGTGGACAGAATTGCCCTGAAAGACGACATCAGAAAGCGTCTTGCCGAAAGCGTGGAAACCGCCCTGTCAAGTGCAAACGGCATCATCACGGTGGTGCGCAGAATCAACAAGTCTGATGAGGCTTACGAGGACATCCTTCACGGCATCATGGCAAGCGGTCAGGCTGTAGATACGTCAAAGGACTACATCGAGCAGGAAGTGTTTTTCAGTCAGAAGAACGCCTGTCCTGAATGCGGTATCTCTATCCCTGAATTGCAGCCCCGTCTCTTTTCCTTTAACAATCCCTTTGGCTCCTGTCCTGACTGCACGGGCTTAGGCGAAAAGATGGAATACGACATTGACCTGATGATTCCCGACCGGACTCTGAGCTTTAACGAGGGTGCTCTGGCTCCCTATAATCCCGACTCAGAGTGGAACCGCTCCATGTTTGAGGCGATTGCAAAGGAATACAAGTTTTCGCTGGAAACACCCTTTGAAAAACTGACAGGCGGTCAGCAGGACATTCTGATAAACGGCACGGGAAGTCATGCGATAAAGTGGACTTACAAAAAGCAGAGTGGGGAAGGCTATTCTGAATACAACCGCCCCTGGGCAGGACTTTTTGCCGACATGCGCCGCCGCTATGCCGAAGCCTGGGGTGATAATGCCCGCACGAATCTGGAAAAATACATGAGCCACAAGGAGTGTCAGACCTGCCACGGAAAGCGGCTCCGCCCCGAGGCCTTGGGGGTAACCATTGGCGGAAAGAACATTTGGGAACTCTGCCAGTTTTCCGTGGCGGATTCCATTGCCTTCTTTGACGGCCTCAATTTAACTGAGACTCAAAACCTGATTGCAGTGCAGATTCTAAAGGAAATCAAGGCGCGCCTGCACTTCTTAAAGAACGTGGGCTTGGACTACTTGACTTTGGAACGCTCTGCGGGAACTTTAAGCGGCGGTGAGGCTCAGCGTATCCGCCTTGCCACCCAGATTGGTTCTGGCTTGACGGGTGTCATGTACATTCTGGACGAGCCTTCCATAGGACTTCATCAGCGGGATAATCAGCGTCTTATCGACACTCTGACCTACCTCCGTGACCTCAAGAACACGGTGATTGTGGTGGAGCATGACGAGCAGACCTTGCGCACGGCGGACTGGGTGATTGACATTGGCCCTGGTGCTGGCGTACACGGCGGAAAGGTGGTGGCTTCTGGCACTCCTGAGCAGATTATGCAGGTCAAGGAAAGCCTGACCGGTCAGTATCTTGCGGGAAAACTCCGCATGCCCATACCAACTCAGCGCAGAAAGGGTAACGGACACAAAATCAGCCTGCGTGGCGTAAAGGAACACAACCTGCAGAACGTAAGCGTGGACATTCCTCTGGGCACTTTCACCTGCATTACTGGCGTGAGCGGAAGCGGAAAGTCTACGCTTTTAAGCGATGTATTCTATCCTGCGATAAGCAACAGGCTCATGCGCACGGATTATCCAGTGGGTTCCTACGAGGGCATTGAGGGGCTGGAATACATCGACAAGGTAATCAATATTGACCAGAGCCCCATAGGACGCACCCCCCGCAGTAACCCGGTGACCTATGTGGGTGTCTTTAATAGTATACGGGATTTGTTTGCGGAACTTCCCGACAGCAAGGCACGGGGCTACAAGGCGGGCAGGTTCAGCTTTAACGTAAAGGGTGGCCGTTGCGAAAACTGTCAGGGGGCTGGAACCATAACCATTGAGATGAACTTCCTTCCTGACGTATTCATCCAGTGTGACGTATGTCACGGACACCGCTTTAACGCGGAGACCCTGGACGTGCGCTACAAGGGAAAGAACATCAGCGACGTGCTGGACATGACGATTGAGGAAGCGGCGGATTTCTTCAGCCACATTCCTCACATTGCCCGCAAGCTGGAGACTCTAAAGAGCGTGGGCTTAGGCTACATCCAGCTGGGACAGAATGCCCTGACCCTGAGCGGCGGTGAGGCTCAGCGCGTAAAACTTGCGACTGAACTAGCCCGGCCTTCCACAGGAAAAACGCTCTACATTCTGGATGAGCCAACGACAGGCCTGCATTTTGCGGACGTAAAGGTACTCATGGAAGTGATTCAGCGGCTGGTGGACAAGGGAAACACCGTGGTGATGATTGAGCACAACCTTGACGTAATCTGTCAGGCAGACCACATCATCGACCTGGGGCCAGAGGGCGGCACTCGCGGCGGCAGAATCGTCACCACGGGAACGCCTGAGCAGGTGGCAAAGGTTGACGGTTCATTTACCGGCTATTACGTAAACGAAATGCTGGAGCGGGAAAAGAAGCGGAATAAGGAAAAATAGTTTTGTCGTTCGATTAGTGAATGTGCGCGGATTATAAAAAGTGTTTGATAGACAATGGTTTGTGACAGTTTTGCTTTCTCTTTTTGTGTGCATCGGCATGGCCTTTGCTGACGATGAGAAGAGTGTCATTTCCATTGAAAGTGCCCAAAAGACAGAGTACAAAAAGGATGTCGTTACTGGAAGCGACACCATAGTGCTGTCTGGAGGCGTGCGAATCAGCGTGGCGCGGGGCAGCACAAAGACAACTATCCTTGCAGATTTGGTCAACTACAACCGCGAAACCGACATGATTTATGCCGAAGGAAATGTCGCTCTGGAACAGACAGGCTCTAAGGCAGGCGGCGAAAAAGTAACGGCAAAGAGTCTTCTATTCAATACGGCATCACTGGAAGGCATTTTTGACAACGGCCGCGTCGTACAGACACAGAGTGATGCGCTTAACTTGCCCTCAGGTTCTACCCTGAACGTGGCCTCAACTATTTTTGGCCGTGACTCTGGCGGTACGATTGCATTTAAAAATGGCGAGCTGACTTTCTGTGATGATGATGACCCTCACTGGAAAATCCGTGCCCGCAGGATATGGTTGCTTCCTGGCGGTGAATTTGCCTTTTTCAGTGCGCTTCTCTATGTAGGTCATGTTCCGCTTTTGTATTTTCCGGCCTTCTACTATCCTAAGGACGAATTGATTTTTAACCCGGCATTTGGTTACCGTAACCGTGAGGGCTATTACATCAACAATACACTCTATCTTATCGGTCGTAAGCCTCAGAGCGCAAAGTCAACGGCGGAGACAAACAAGGTGGGTACGTCCAGCAGCGACAGCAGTGACAAGATAAATTTTTTCAGTCTGATGAAGACCAATGGCTTGAAGGAGCAGAAGAGGGAAGGGCTTGTGCTGCATAACCTTGATCAGGATTATTCGGGGGATACGTCGAAATACCTAAAACTGATGGCGGACTACTATGCAAACCTGGGTATTATGGTAGGTCTGGACGGCGTCTTTAAGCCGAATGAGGTCATCACTTCTCTTGAAGGCAAGTTGCAGTTGGGCTGGAGCAATACGATTTTCCAGAGCGGTTCGACCTTCCTTCCCTATGCCGCAAGTGGTGAACGCTACAGTGACTCTTCCAATTTTATGGGCATAAAGACTCCCTTCCGCTACATGGGAAACTTTAAGATGTCCATTGCAAAGCCCTTTTCCCTTACGCTTTCCATGCCCATGTATTCTGACCCCTATTTTAACTATGACTTCAACAACCGTGCGGAAACAATGGACTGGATTGACTTCTTGATGTCCAGTCCCTCGTCAAATACCGATACGCCCTCTATCAGCGAAACCTCCAGTTTTATCTGGCAGCTGGACGGATCCTATACATTCAAGTTGCCTGATGCCATCAGTCCCTTTGTGTCTTCGCTTTCTATCTCAAACTTTTCGTCATCTTTGGTATTTGCTTCCCAGAACAATACGAGCCTGAATGACACGGATAAAAAGAAAAGCGACGGCTATAATGAGGTGAGTCCGGAACGAAAATTCTACTATCCTTCGCAGATTACGCCCTTTAAGTCATCGGTTAAAATTTCCGGTACGATTTTCCAGTATCCCTTGCCGGACAGAAAATCCACCACGGCAAATGTCTCCGCGTCCCTGCAGCCGCCCAAGGAATTTGACACCGGCGAAAAGAAAGAGGGTGAAAAAGACGGCAAGACGGATTCAGAAAAAAAAGAAGACGAAAAAGAAACGGAAGAAGTCACGAAATACTATTCGGATACGGCATTGCCTTCGCTTACGGCTACCGTTCCCTCTCAGACCTCCTTTTCCGGCATTACCTACAAGCTGGGCTATTCGGTCTCCCCGGATTTTACATCCCAGTTTTCCTATGCCTCAACAAACTTGAAGACTCCTGAAGATTTTAAATGGAATGACTTACAGGCGACCTACTATCAGGTAAAGGCTCCCACCACAATTACCAGTAACCTAGGCTATCGGGACAGTTTTGTGTCCTTGAGCGACACTTTTACCTTTGAGCCCGTCTATCAGGATCACCCCTACTTGAAAGAGGCGGATGATACCGGCACTGCAAACGGCGGTTATACAGAATCACAAATCAAGTCCACCCGCAATACTGACTACAATGCGCGAAAACTCGATTTGACAAATTCCAATGCGCTTTCTGTCCGTCCTTTCTATTATACCAAGTATTTTTCAGAAACAGCACTTACCTGGAATACAACCCTCAAAATGGTGCGAACCAAATATATCAGTGAAGATCCCAATGAACCTGAATGGGAATATCTTACTGGAGACGTGACGGACTCTGAAAGCCTGACGGTACACAATTTGAACTTGGTGCTGGCGGCAAAAGAAGGGGACTTTAGCCAGAAACTGTCGCTCACCACTACACTGCCGCCCCAGGTGGACAAGTACACCGGCACATTTTCCCTGGGCTTTCCCTATACCTCTTTTTCAATCGGAACCGGTGTGCACCGCAAAAGCAAGGATGATGACACTTGGGTAAAGGAAAATATTTCAGAGACCTTCTCCCTTTCGCTTTTCAGCAGCAAACTCAAGTTCTCTCAGTCATGGACTTACAATTCGGAGGAGTCCTACAACGAATCGCTGAAGTTTTCCCTTTCCGGTTATGGTGCCCAACTTGCCTATACCATGAGCTACACGTCAAGCTATGAATTTATAACCGGGTCTGGCTGGGTGTCAACGGGAGAAAAGGATTTTCAGCCCTATAATGTAAGCCTTGCCTATGCAACTCCCAGCAAGAATTTTACCTATTGGACAAACCGCATTTCCCTTGCGCCCGCGCTATCTACCAGCGTCGTCTATGACTGCGTGCGTCCGACCAACAGTTACTTTAAGTTCATTCCGTCAATTACCTTTAAAATCAACAATTTCCTGAACATCACTTTCAGTGCAGAAAGCCGAAACAGTGTCATTTACCGCTATTTCTGTTCTGAAGACGAATATGAGGATAAATACCGCAGTGCAGGTGAGCGAAACGTATTCAAGGATTTGATTGATTCATTTCGTTTTGATGATGAGTCCAAGCGTCAGTCCTCAGGCTTTAAGCTGCAGAGCTTTAACATAAAGGTGACTCACGAACTGCATGACTGGAATCTTGCCGCTGAATTCAGCATCAAGCCGCGCTATATTACGAATTCTACCTCAGGATTCGATTCAAGCAGAAACAGTGGCAGTCCTTACTATGATTTCAGTCCTTATTTTTCTATCAGCGTTGTATGGCGACCGCTTGAAGGCATGAAGACGCAGGTTGTTGACGAATACGGCGAATGGAAACTGAACCCGTAGTTAAAAAACGCCCTCCTGGCGTTTTTTAACTAGACAGAAACTGGCGTTGAAATTGGTTGCAATTATGCGTGTTTGAGGGTACAATAAAGGCAAGTGGAAACGTATACGATTGTTCTGCCGGACACGGATTTGGTTACGCGGGTCTGCGGCACGAATGACAGCAATTTAAAACTCATAGAAACACATCTTGGCGTTCCTGTCTTTACTCGTGGAAACGAACTGTCTCTGGACAATGCGGATCCCCAGATACGCGAGCAGTTTCAGTTTATCATAGACCGCATTGTGGACGAAATTACCGAAAGCGGCGAAAGTTCCCCCGACATGGTGCAGGCCATCTTAAACGGTGGTCATGAAGATACGGCTTTCAACGTGGCGGAAAGTGCCATTGCCATTCCCGGAGCCGTGCGCAAGGTCTACCCCAAGACAAGAAAGCAGGCTGCCTTGATACAGGCTTTTCGCCGCTGTGATTTGGTTTTTGCCACGGGGCCTGCGGGAAGCGGAAAGACTTTTCTTGCGGTGGCAGAGGCTCTGCGTCTTGTACTCAGCCACAAGGTCAATACGATAATTCTGACTCGTCCTGTAGTGGAGGCAGGAGAGAGCCTTGGCTTTTTGCCGGGAGACTTGCAGGACAAGATAAATCCTTATGTGCGCCCCCTTTATGACGCAATGAATGCAGTTTTGCCCCGGGAAGTAGTGCATAAACTTACGGAGCATGGTATAATAGAAGTGGCACCGCTTGCCTACATGCGTGGACGGACGCTGAATAATTGCGCAGTTATTCTGGATGAAGCCCAGAATACAACAACGGAGCAGATGAAAATGTTCCTGACGCGTATGGGAGAAGGGGCAAAAGTTTTTGTAACAGGAGATGTAACGCAAATCGATCTGCCAAAGAAAAAAGCCTCGGGACTGGTACATGCATTGCGCGTGCTGTCACCCATTGACGAAATTGGCAGAATCATGCTGACGGATGCGGATGTTGTCCGCTCATCACTTGTCAGAAAGATTGTACAGGCATACGAACATGAGCAAGACGAATACTGAAAAAACGCCGTTCTTCGCTTCCTTGTGGAAGGCGGTTACTGATTATGTGCGGGTAAAGTGGCATATTCTGCTGCTTTTTATCGTTTCATTCCTTGTGGTAACAGGCATTATCTATATTGATCGTTCTACATTGGAAACCGTGGCATCTTTTTCGTTGAGTGAATATGAAGTGGGGCAGATTGCTGACCGCACGATTTATGCGCCTCAGTCCATTCCTGCCGATGAACTCTATCCAGTCTCAATAGAAGAAGGAGAAAAAGTCATCCGCAAGGGCTTTCCCATCAGTGAAGAAGACTATATGAAACTCCGCAAGATGGCGGCCTCTCCCCGCTATATTGACTACCGTGCTTTCTTTGACAATGTGCTTTTGCTTGCCTTGCTGTCTGCCCTCTGCTTCCTCTTGTTTTCGCCTACGCTTTTGGGCAGGGAGGTGGAATTTAAGGAATTGATGCTGGAAGCGATTCTTTTTGTCATCGTTTTTGCGGCAACTGTTTTTGGCGGAAAGACTCCTTCCTTTCAGTCCGTCTATGCGCTTCCGATTGTCGTTCCTTCGGCACTTTGTGTCTTTTTGATTGCGATTCTTTTTGGACAGACTTCTGCCCTGTATTTTTCGTTCATTCTGGCTTTTGGTGTCTTGAATGCCGCGCATTTCCATGAGACTTCTGCAAGCCTTGCCATCGCCCATATTGTTCCCAGCCTGTTTACCCTGGCATCCGGCCTGAGTGCGGCCCGTATTGTCCGCCGTATTGAGCGGCGTATTGATTTGGTTTTTGCCTCAATCATGCTTGCGCTTTTGCATGTGGTCTTTATGACTGTGTTCAAGGTAATCTTTAACGACAGTTTCTCGGACGCACTTTTTGTACTTCCCTGCATTGCCCTGAACGGCTTTCTTTCCGGCATTCTGGTACTGGGGCTGCTTACGCCACTGGAATCCATGCTGAATACGGCTTCTGTCTTCCGCCTGATGGATTTGAGTGACTTGAACTCTCCGGTTATGCGCCGTATGCTTTTGACAGCCAGCGGCACTTACAATCACAGTATGCTGGTGGCAACTCTTGCAGAAAACGCCTGTAAGGCAATCGGGGCAAACGCCCTGCTGGCTCGTGTAGGTGCATATTATCACGACATCGGCAAAATGGATCAGCCTGAATACTTTGTGGAAAATCAGGCGGGCGGTGAGAACAAGCACAACAATATCAATCCCTCGCTTTCTGCATCCATTATCCGCAGTCATGTTAAGCGTGGTGTGGAAAAAGCCCATCAGCTTAGGCTTCCGCAACCTATTGTGGACATCATCGGCGAACATCACGGAAACAGTGTCATGGCTTTCTTCTATAATGAAGCAAAGCAGAAGGATCCCAATGTCAGTCCTGAGTCCTATTCATACACAGGAAATCCGCCTACCTCCCGCGAAAGTGCAGTGGTGATGATAGCGGATACCGTAGAGGCTGCCTGCCGTACGCTGGAAAAGCCCTCCGTGCCGCGTCTGGACAAATTCATTCAGACCCTCATGCAGTCTAAAATTGACAATCACCAGCTGGACAACTGCCGCCTTACCTTTGGCGACTTGACTAAAATCCGTGAGTCTTTTGTGCAGATTCTTGCAGGCTACTACCACAGCCGCATCGAATATCCCAATCAGAAAGACCCTGATGCGGAATCAAAGTCTGGCAGTGAGGGAAATCCCATTCCCACTGGAGCGACGGAAAATCATGGTGGCAGTGAAAAAACAGGTGCAACGCTGAGCGAAAAAACTTTGGACGAGGCAAAGAATTCATGAGCAACAGCGTACTCGTTTCTGTGCAGGAAGAAATGGAGGCTCCCCTCTGGCTTTCAAAGATTGAGCCTTATGTACAGCAGGTGCTTTCCGCGCTGAAATACGACCGCGAGGAGATTTCCGTGCTCTTTTGTAACGATGCCTTCATGCAGAAGTTAAATAAGCAGTACCGCAATATTGATGCGGCGACTGACGTGCTTTCTTTTGAAAACGGAGACGAATATAGTGATGAGGATGGAAAAACCTGGCGCAGCATGGGTGACATTATCATCAGTCTGGACACCGTGCCGAAAAATGCCGACTATTTTGGAGTGAGCCAGAACGAAGAATTAAAGCGGCTTTTGATTCATGGAGTCCTGCATCTGAACGGTTTTGACCACGGAGACGCACATATTGAGCCGGGCGTGGAGCCCGAAGACGAAATGCTAAAACTACAGGAATCCCTTTTACGCGGGTTTTCTGACACAACAATTATAGGATAAAAGGAGAAAAAGCGCGGAAACGTGCAGTAAAGCAGAGTATGAGTTTTTTTAAGTTTGGAAAAAACAAAGACGGAGACCCTCACTCTAGCAGCCCGGCAGGGCTTCATGGGGGCGCTGACCGGGCACAAGAAGAAATCTTGATTGAAGAAAAAAAGGACATGATTAAGGGAATTGAAGACTTGTCCAATACTTCAGTCAAGGAAGTTATGATTCCCCGTATTGATGTGGACTTGCTTTCCCTCGATACACCGCAGGACGAACTGCTGGAAAAAATTTCAGAAAGCGGACATTCACGTTTTCCGGTATATGAAGAATCCATCGACAATATTGTTGGCGTTCTCTACGTAAAGGATTTGATTAAGGCTTTTGCAAAGAAAGAGGCTGTTGACCTGAAGAAAGCGGTGCGAAAGGCGTATTTTGTTCCCGAGTCAAAGAAGATTGATGCGCTTCTGCGGGAATTCAAGCGCCGCCACGTGCACATTGCCATCGCCATTGATGAGTACGGCGGAATTTCAGGCATTGTGTGTATGGAAGACATTATTGAAGAAATCGTGGGCGACATTCAGGATGAATTTGACAACGAGCGCGAGGACATTGTTTCCCTTGGCGAAGAAAATGTCTGGATGTGCGATGCCCGCGTAAATCTGGGCGATATGAATGAAGAAATCGGTTCTGACTTTCCTACGGATGATTTTGACACTCTGGGCGGTTTTGTACTGGACTTGTTCGGTCGCATTCCGGCAAAGCATGAAAAAATCAGCTGGAATAACTATGACTTTATCGTGCAGGACATGGAAGGTCACCGCGTAAATCTCATAAAAGTGATTCGCAATGATGAGGCAGTTGACGCGGAAACAGAGGATTCTGAGTGACTTTTGTCTGCTGTGTAACAGGGATACATACAGACAGCATATAAAATGTGGGGGTGGGTATGCAGAGTTTCCTCAAAGGCTTTTTGCTTGCTGGTGCGCTTCTTTTGTGCGCCACAAGTCTTTTTTCTCAAACGCCAAAGGCGCGTCAGTTCTTTGAAAGCGGCCTGTACAAGCAGCAACACTATGATTTTTACGGAGCAAGTGAAGATTTTCAGGAAGCCCTGCAGGTAAATCCCGCCTATGGCGACGCATGGTTTCATCTTGCCCAAGTGAGCTATGAACTGAATGATTTTTCCCTGACACTCTCTTATCTTGACAATGCCGAAAAATATTCCCGCGACAATACAGAGATTATGAATCTGCGCGGTCTGGTCTATATTTCCCTGAACAGGCTTGCAGACGCAAGGAAAGTCTTTGATGCCATGCTCAAAAAATATCCCAACAATGTGCAGGCGCGCTTTGGGCTTGCGGAACTGGATTTGTATGCAGGAAGTCTTGACGGTGCAAAAAACCTCTACATTGATGCCCTCAAGCGTCAGGGAGACAGCCGCAAGGCATTGCTTTCTCTTGCCGTGATTGCCGCGGAGGAAGGCCATGACGATGTGGCTGAATCCTATCTTTTGCAGGCCCTGCGCTATCATTCAGGTGACCCTCAGGTGCATTATCTGGCCGGCTATCTTTCTGCCCGCAGGGGAAAACTTGATGAGGCGGAGCGTCGGGCGAGGGCAGCGGTACAGATAAACGGCGACTATACGAGAGCCTATGTGCTCTTGGCTTCCGTGCTCTACGGGCAGGCTCGCTATGATGAAGTCATTGATATCTGTGACTATCTGATTGCACGAAACCGAAAGACCTCAGCCGCATGGTATCTGAAGGGGCTTTCTCAGAAAAATCAGGGCAAGAATGAAGCGGCCATTGCCACTTGGACGAGCGCACTGGTCATCGACCCTCAGGATGAAGTGATGCGCTCTGCGCTGGAACTGCTGGTCATCAAGACAACCCAGGTGGAGGATGAACGCCGCAGTCAGTGGGCGGTCTACCACATCAAAAAGGCCAGGGATTTTGCAAAACTCTTTATGGGCGAGGAAGCCCGCTACGAATACCAGCGTGCGCTTAAAATTGACCCCAACAATGCAAAAACGCGGAATGAATTTGCCACGCTGCTTTCCCACGAAGGATTGAATGAACTCTATCTCCAGCAGTTAAAGTTTATCAGTGAGCATGAAAAGACTGCTGCCAGCGAAGAAAAAGATGAGGACGAACGTTACCGCAGGCTAAAGATGGCAGACACTATCGAAGCCTATGACTCGCTCATGAAGAATTCCCTCAACAACAAGTGGGATATTGATCCCTTCTATCTGGATAAGACCCGCTGGCATGTGGGGCTGTATTACGTGAACTCACCAGTGCAGTTGATTCATACGGAACTGGAACAGATTTCTGCCGATATGATTCAGGATGTGTTTACGGGCGTGGCGGTTACGTCAGTGGATGTGCAGCACCGTCCGGTACATGGCTATGGAGAGGCATTCCGTCTTGCCCGCACGGGAAACAAGGACTATTTCATCATTTTGACGGTGGACGAAAGTGAGCGGGAAGTATCCATGGACGCAGTGCTCTATTCCGCCCGTACGGGTGTGGAACTTACCCGATTCAGTACTTTCCGCACGGGAAATGACAAGTATGCGTCAGTTCTGCGCTCCTTCCGCCGGAATCTTCTGCACCTGCTTCCTGTACGGGGAAAAATCATCAGCCGCAGCGTGAATGAAGTGCTGGTGGATATCGGCAAGGTGGAAGGCATTGTGCCCAATACGGTGCTGAATGTGGTCAAGGCAACTTCCATCCGCACCAAAGACAATGAGCTGGGCATAGAGTACACAAAGGACAGCCTTTTGGGAAAGATTGTCGTGAACCGGGTGGGGGAGGAAATCTCCCAGGGAGGCCTGGAGCAGGACGGATTTTACGACCGCGTGAATGTGGGGGATGAAGTGCTGGTCTTCTCCCTGCCCGATGAAAATGGAAATGCCGTCAGGGATAGCGAAAAAGCCAGTGCAGGACAGTTGGGCATGACTCGGACGCCGGCGATTGTGGATTTAATCCGCAGTATAGAATAAGACTTGGCTTCTGATGCTACTTGACAATTCTTCTGTTACGTGGTTATACTAGTAAAGTCTTATGAATGAGCGCAAATAAGCGTTCTTTTTTGGAAAATCCTTTGACATACATATCTTATACTTTTACATCCTTTAATCTCATGGAGAATTGACAATGGCATTGATTAAACGCCGTGCCGCTGCGTCTGAGGAGCAAAAAGCAGACGAACAGCAGCAATTGGACTTGGATGTCCAGCCCGCCACTTACGAATCACCCGCACCTGTCGCAGAACCGCAGGGTGAAAGCGAAAATCCCGAAACAGAAAAAAAAGTTGTCGTACGCAGAAAAAGACTCGTAAAATCAGAAAATGCAGAAAGCCCTGAAAGCACCCAGGCTGCTGAATCTTCCATGAATACCGAGCAGACAGGAACAGAAGGTAGTGCTCCCGCCGAGGCAGAAGCAGCAGAGGAGCATCACGAAGGCGGTTTCCGTCAGCAGCGCCAGTACAATAGCCGCTACGGCAACAACAACCGCTATGGCAGCAATAACCGCCGCTACAACAACCGTCAGACTTATGCAGAGCGCAATGCCCAGCGGGATGCGGAAGTGCAGGCTGCCCAGATTATCGAAAATCCAGAGGAATATGAGTCCAAGCCCCGCATCAAGATAAATGATTTGACCATCAAGAGTATGCCTGAACTGCGCAACATGGCACTTGAATATGGCTGCCCGGAAGACATGCTGCCAGCCATGAAAAAGCAGGAGCTTATCTTTACGATTCTGAAGGCACATACCGAACACGGTGGCATTATCTTTGCGGAAGGCGCGCTGGAAATCCTTCCTGACGGCTATGGATTCCTTCGCAGTCCCCAGAACTCATACCTTCCCGGTCCTGATGACATTTACATTTCTCCCAGCCAGATTCGTCTCTTCAACTTAAAGACAGGCGATACGGTTTACGGTCAGACCCGCAGTCCCAAGGAGGGCGAGCGATTCTTTGCGCTGCTCCGCATTGAGACGGTAAACTTTGACGAGCCCCGCATTGCTCAGACTCGCGTTCCCTTTGAAAACCTTACGCCTCTTTATCCCAACAATAAATTTACTTTGGAAACCATTTCCACCGAATACAGCACCCGTATCATCGACCTCTTTGCTCCGATTGGAAAAGGGCAGCGTCTTCTGATTGTGGCTCCGCCAAAAGCCGGTAAGACTACGATTCTGCAGAAGGTGGCGAATGCTATTACGGCAAACAATCCTGAAGTCTATCTGATTGTGCTTTTGATTGACGAACGCCCGGAGGAAGTTACCGACATGGAACGTGCAATCAAGGGTGAAGTGATTTCTTCAACCTTTGATGAGCAGGCAACCCGCCACGTACAGGTTGCGGAAATGGTTCTGGAAAAGGCAAAGCGTCTGGTAGAGCATAAGCGTGATGTAGTCATTCTCCTTGACTCAATCACTCGTCTTGCCAGAGCCTACAACCAGACTGTTCCCACCAGCGGCAAGGTTTTGTCAGGTGGTGTGGATTCAAACGCACTGCACAAGCCCAAGCGTTTCTTCGGTGCGGCACGCAATATTGAAGAGGGCGGCTCACTGACGATTATTTCTACGGCATTGATTGAAACCGGTAGCCGCATGGATGAAGTCATCTTTGAAGAATTCAAGGGTACGGGTAACAGCGAAATCAACCTTGACCGCAAGCTGGCAGAACGCCGTCTCTTCCCTGCAATCAATATCAAGAAGTCTGGCACGCGTAAGGAAGAACTCTTGCTGGATGATGCAACATTGCAGAAGATGTGGGTGCTCCGCAAGGTCATCAACCCCATGGAAGATGCGGAAATTACCGAATTGATTCTGAACCAGATGCGAAAGAGCAAGGATAATGTTGCTTTCCTGGCGAACATGAACACAGGAAGTGCAGCGGTCAATTGACGTAACTGCGCCATTATGCTATAGTAAAAAATCTTCTTGTGGTACTGTCTTGATTTGTAACGGTAAGGGAATGATACAAACACTACTTCGTGGCGATTCTTGGCATACGATTTTTGTGTAAGGTAGTGCTGACCGGCATTTCTACAGTATCGGGCAAGAGGCAAGGAGTTATAAGATGAAAAAAGGTATTCATCCCGAATACAAACTGACCAAGATTACCTGCGCATGCGGCAACGTAATCGAAACCCGTTCAACCGTACAGAACATCAACATTGAAATTTGTTCTGCCTGCCATCCTTTCTTTACTGGTAAGCAGAAACTGGTTGACACCGCCGGTCGTATCGATCGCTTTAACAAGCGTTACGGTCTTAACCAGGCAAAATAATGACAGGTTACTGACGAAAAAGCCTTCCACTTTAAAAGCGGAAGGCTTTTTTTGCGCTAGAGGGCTAAGTCGCCGTAGACGGACTTCATCTTTTGCAGCATGCCGTCTGTCATGCGCTGCAGGAATACCAGATAATCCTGATAGGCGGAAAGGGGATTTTCCTTGTAGGCGGGATATTCACCCGTCTTGTCGTTTGCCTCATGCGCAATGATTTTCTTTTCGATGCGGCGGATTTTTCGCATCACCCTGTCGCGGTTTTGAATCAGCATATCGTATTCGGGGTCGGAAAATTTATTGAACGTTTCTTTCTTCATGTGTTGCTCCTTTCTCCTTCAGTATACCATGGTTTGTAGTTTCCAGCAACGGCGATTTTTGCTTCCCTTGTAATCTTCAGGAAGGGATTGGCTGGTGATGTCGGACACGGAGACCTTTGCGCCACTTTTTGTTTCCGATGGAATCAGTGCCGCGTCAAATTTGAGCCGCTTGCTGTTGGTGGAAAAATAAAGGGTGCCATTGGTAGTCAGGAGGTTCAGACAGTCGGTGACCAGACGCGGCCAGTCTCGGTTTATGTCCAGTGTATTTTGGGTAGACTTGGAGTTGGAGAAAGTGGGCGGGTCAAGAATGATGATGTCGTAGCGGTTGGATTCACTTGGCTTTTCTCCGCATTTTTTTTGCAGGAAGGCGGTCACATCCCCTTTGGTAAAGACATATTTTTTAGTATCCGTAAATCCGTTTAGCTCCATGTTGTTCCGCGCCCAGGAAAGATAGGTATTGCTTAAATCCACCGATTCCACACGGCGAGCCCTTCCTTCTGCCGCATAGACCGAAAAGGATCCCGTGTAGCAGAAAAGGTTCAGCAGGCTTCTTCCCGAAGCGGTTTCCCTCACCAGAGAGCGCAGGGGGCGGTGGTCAAAGAAAAGTCCTGTGTCAAGATAATCGCTCAGGTTCACGCGGAAAAGCTGGCCGCATTCGGAGACTAGCCCCGTAAGGCTGTGCCCGCTTTCAATCTTTTCATACTGATTTTCGCCTTTCTGCCGTTTGCGGGTCTTTACGATAACGTGATTTTCTTCTATTGACAGCACTTTTGCCGCAGTCTTTGCCATGGCAGAAATCCATGCCTGCTCATCTTCTTCACTTGTCTCAAAAGGACGCTCGTACATAAAAAAATGCAGGTAGCGGCGGGCAGCAATTTCCCCTGCCACCGCGGGGTCATTTTCCGAAACACGCCTTTCTTCTTCCCTCAAAAACTTAGCCGCCTCCATTTTGTCGCTAATCTCATCGGGCAAAAACTCGTACACATCCGCCGCAAGGGGAAGCTCCGGAATATCCCTGTCATACAGCCGGTAAGAAGATACCCGGTTTTTTCGCGCCCATTTGCGCAGGGTACGGTACTTTTTTGAGAGTCGGTTGGAAAAAAGTTCAGTCTGATAGGGAAGTTTTTCGAGCATGAGGAGAGTATAGCATGGATGCGGCTTTGTGTCAGCGGTAGCCTACCGCCCGGCGAGGGATTTGACGATGGCACGGATGGCATCGAAGTCGGATTTTTTGAGGTAGTTCAGGTCGTGAAGAAAATCGGTGAGGTATTCGCTAGTGGATTTCTTTAGTGGTTCTGCCTTACCAAGCACAAGCGTTTCCACCGTTGTTCCCATGTATCTTGCAATTTTTACGGCGTTTTCCGCATTGGGGAGTGATTTTTGGCTTGAAAGATAATTGTCCAGTGTACTTTTGCTGATTCCTGTACCGAGTGAAAGTTCCTTTAAGTCTATGTTCCGTATCGTAAGCATGTCACGCAGGTTTTCGGCGAAACTCATAAAAAAAGTATACTTTATTAAGTGTTTTTTGCTTGTGAAAATTCCTTTTTAGGAATAGAATGGTAGTATAAATTCCTAATTAGGAGCGAGTGTGTATGGAATTTGTTTTTTTAGGAATTCTTGCTGTTATTCTTATTAGTTTACTTCCTGCGTTACAACTCTGGTACAGACGCAATCGCTGTCCAAAATGTGGCCAATGGCATTGTCTTAAATATGTTACTGAAGTCGTCACCGATAAAGCCGTGGGGCATGACCGCATCCGTCACGGAAGTGGTGGCGGCTACGGCAAGGGATTTTTCGGCGGCATGTACGGCTCCCACACCAGCGACCAGCCCTTTATCCGCTATTGGGTGGAAGAGCGCTATATCTGTCAGAAATGCGGCCGGCATGTTTCGGTTCATACACATAAGGATAAGAGGTAATGAAAGAAGAAATTTATCCCGGTAAAGAAATATACGATTCAGAAAAAACAGGCTTCCGCGAAAGTAGTGCTGGTAAAATCCAGGCAAAAATTATTCTCGCAAAATGCCCCTATGCCTACAGCAAAAGCGACAACCTCTTCGGAATGCGCATACAGAGATTCGGCTCGGACTGGAAGCGAACATGGGCTTTCAAAATCGACTCTGAGCGTGCTCATCACGAAGGCTACGACAAGGAACGTTCTCACGGCACTTTCAATCCGACTGGCGAATATCCGGGCTGCCCCTATTGTGGCACGATTAACCTTGCCCAGTGTGCCTGTGGAAAATCTTTTTGTTTTAAGACAGAGGGTGAAAGTAGAACAAGAACAATGCGATTGACTTGTCCGTGGTGCGGACAAACTGGTGAATACAGTGCAACAGAAACATTGGATTTACAGGGAGGGGGATATTAAATGCTTACCACAGAAGGATTGAGGACCATTCTTCTAAAAGTATTCAAACTGAATGAAGAATTTATTGTTCCAATGGATAATGGATGGTATGTTCCAAGTTTTGATAAGGAAAAAATCAAAACTGAAACTTATATTGGTTATAGAATTCTTTCAAAAAGAGCCTTGAATAATGGTTCTATTCGTTGTCGATTCAGACTTTCGTTTATAGGAAAATCAGCTGAAGAATTTTGTGATTCACTGCTTTTTTGGGGAAATGATTTCGTTGTAAAAGAACTGTTTGCTGAACAAAAAGTAAAATTGATAAATGCGGCTGATGAACTTAGTTATCCGCTAAAAGATGAAAATATGACAGGAATACTCTGCTATTTTATTGATTTTGACACAGAATCAATAGGAAATGTCGCTGAAAATAGTTTTTCAACTGAAAAAATCACTTCATATATTGAAGAATATATAGAAAGATTTGTAAAAAATGAAATAACTCTTAGTGTTGATGATATTAGAAACTGGCCTGTCGTTGCTAAACTTTGTAAAAATATAGATATTTCTGACATTGTTAACGCTATGAAAAAAGTGAAAAAATATTATTTTGAATGCATTTATGATAATGAAAACAATGCTTTGTTAAAAATCTTATACAAAAAAACAGGTGATGATTTTGCCATCCTAAATAGCGATGATGATTGGTAAACAAATAAAAATTTTTACAAGGCGGAGGAATGTAAATATATGGAATTCAAAAAAGGCGAAACAATAGCACTTGAAGGCGGCAGGACCGCAAAAATCGTGTCAAAACTCGGCGGGGGAGGTCAGGGCATCGTCTATGCAGTCAAGATTGACGGTAAGGACTATGCCCTCAAATGGTATACCTGCAAGCTCTCTAACAAAAAGGAATTCAGAAAGAACTTGCAGACAAATATCGCAAACGGTGCTCCTGATAGCAAATTCCTGTGGCCGCTGTATCTCACGGAAGAGCGGGATAATTCTTTTGGCTATGTGATGGAACTGAAGCCAAAAGAATATGTCGAATTTTCTGATATTTTAAACGCAAAAGTAGATTTCCCCGATACAAAAACGATTGTATACACGGCCTTGAACATCGTGAATGCTTTCAAAAACTTGCACATGAAAGGTCTTTCTTATCAGGATTTAAATGACGGCGGATTTTTCATCAATATGCAGACTGGCGATGTGCTGATTTGTGATAACGACAATGTAACTCCTGGTGGAATAAAAAATCCTGGTAATGTAGGCGGAAAACCCGGCTACATGGCACCAGAAATTTTCCGCGGCGATAAATTTCCTGGAGTGCTTACGGACAATTATTCCCTTGCGGTCATTCTGTTCAAATTGTTTTGTCTGCATGACCCGCTTATGGGAAAGGCTTATGTAGATTCAATCTGCATAACAGAAAAACGTGAAATGGAACTTTACGGAACGCACCCTGTTTTCATTTTCAACCCGCAAGATGATTCAAACAGGCCTGTTCCTGGAATTCACTCAAATCCGCTAAAAATTTGGCCTCGACTTCCACAATATATAAAAGATGCATTCATAACATCTTTCGTAGACGGAATCAAAGACCCAAACGCACGGCTTCCAGACAACGAATGGCAGAAAAAGCTTCTTCGTTTTCTAGATGAAATTTTAGTCTGCCCGATTTGCGGAAGCGAACACATGATTTATAAATTTAATGCAGGTCAGCCCATGAATTTCGCTTGTAAGCATACATTCAGCTATCCGTATATTTTGCATGTTAAAAATTATGCTGTTCCGCTTTTTCCTGGTACAAAAATCCGCGCCTGCCATATTAACAAAGACAGCGGTGACTACACAAAAATTGAGGGCGAAGTCATTATGAACAAAAATAATAACGCTCTTTGGGGAATAAAAAATCTTGGAGATGTAACTTGGACTTTCTCTGCTCCGAACGGCGAAATAAAAACAATAGGAAACAATTTTGTCGTACCGATTGCGCAGGGGATGAAAATTAATTTTGGAAATACAACCGGCAAGGTTGAAAAATAAATTTTGGAGGAATTTGTAATGGGACTTCATGACGGTAGAGAAGAAATCGTAAAAAGACAGTTGGTTTTGTTTTTCATTGTTGATACTTCGGGGTCAATGATGGGAAAAAAAATTACAACAGTAAACGAGGCAATAAGAAATGTGCTCCCTGAATTGCCAAAAGCGGCGGGGGCAGACATTGATTTAAAAATTGCTTGTTTAAAATTTTCATCAGGTTGCGAATGGATGTATCCAACTCCTGTAGCAGCCGAAAGTTTTTCTTGGCAGGAACTTCAAGCAGATGGAGTTACTGATTTGGGAGCGGCTTGTGAAGAGTTGAGTAATAAACTTTCACGGAATGAATTTCTAACTGCACCATCTGGTTCTGTTGCGCCAGTTCTCTTCTTAATGAGTGATGGAGAACCGACGGATAATTATAAAAATGGTCTCGAAAAACTTAAAAATAACAATTGGTATAAATTTGCAATAAAAGTCGCATTGGCAGTTGGTAATGATGCAAATACCGATGTTCTTAGGGATTTTACCGATGGAGAAGATAATGAGCGAAAAGCCGTTATTACTGCCCATAATTCAGAAAGTTTGAAAAAATGGATACAAAAGGTATCGATTACATCTGCGATGATTGGTAGCAAGTCTATGCCAACCACCAATGGACAGCCCCCCAGCAAACAAGACCAAATGATTGACCAAATCAAAGACATTGAACAAAGCGATGCTGATTTGCAACAAACTCCAAATAGCGCGGACGATTGGTAATAAAAATTATGCTGAACTCAATTTGTGTTTCTAAAGTTGGGGCTTCTCATTTGAAGGACGGCAAGCCTTTGCAGGATTCTGCGAAGGTTTTGCTGACGAAAGGCTATTCTATTTTCTCCGTTGCTGACGGACACGGCGGAGAAAAATACTTTCGCAGTCAGTATGGCTCAAAGATTGCAGTCGAGCTGGCGGAAAGAGAATTTTCAGCACTCCTCCAAAAATTCGCACAATTAGACAAAGACAATTCTCAAATCAACTGGGATTCAACAATTTCTAATTTGGAAAGAAATATTGTCGCAAAATGGAAAAGGGCTGTAAAAAATCATTTCAAGAAAAATCCATTTTCTGAAAAAGAGAAAGAATTGTGCCAAAACTTGAATATTCCGCTGACAAAATTTGATTATATAAACGGAAATAGGGATGCAAATACAGTTTCCGATGCACAAAAATTGAAGTCACCAGAGAATACAATAGAAAAATTGTATGGAACGACTTTGATTTCTTGTCTTTATATTCCTACTCTTCAAATAACCAAAGCAAACGAAGGTGCATTGTGGATAGCCATACAGATTGGTGATGGAATATGCCTTGTAAAAAAATCTAATGGTGAAATTGTCACTCCAATAAAGGACGATGAAGAACAAGGCTTCGGAATGACAAAAAGTCTTTGTTCAAATAATGCATCTAATGATTTTAGGCATACCTTTGGTTTTGATAAATTGCAGTATATTTGTGCATGTTCTGATGGTGTGCAAGATTCTTTTACGCTAGACGGATTAAAAAGTTTCACAAATGATATTTATCAAAATATAAAAGAGTATGGTGCAGAAAGAGAACAACAGGAACTTGAAGATTTCTTCCCGCGACTGAGTGAAAAAGGCAGTGGCGATGATGTTTCGCTTGCTGGGGTGTTTATAACAGAAAATAAGCAGGGGGCAAAATAAGATGGATGAACATCTAAAAAGTACGAATGCTTTACTTTTTGGCTGGGATAATTTTCGTGAAATGATAAAATCAAAGTGGAGATATACATTCTTCTTAGAAACAAAATCCTATGGAGTATATAAAAATTGCTTATCACCAGTTGAAACATTAGAAACAATCACAGAGCTATTTAAAACTCATAGAGGAATTATAAAAGATTTACCAGCAGGAACTTCGATATTTAGAGGAAGGAGTTTCAAATATCTTGATAATTATGACAATGCAAAATCTTTAGGAACTCCACCTGTATACTGTGCAAAAGAAGCAAACAGATTTTCTCCTATAGGGCAACCTGCTTTTTATGGAGCATTTGACGACGAAACCATAAAAAGAGAAATAAATTCTATTGATGACTATCTTGTAATTGGAGAATTCTATAATTCAAGAACGATAAAAATTCTAGATTTGACAGATGTTTCAGAACCTCAAGAGCCATATAATTATAGCAATCCTGATACACTTGCCCTTTTATTTCTTTCTGGCTTATCAAAGGCCGTAAGCAATCCTGTATGCGATTCTCTTGGATTGGATTATATTCCTACACAGGTTTTTGCTGAATATATTCGACGAATAAGAATTGCTTATTCAAAAATACGAGGAATAAAATATTGGAGTGCAAAAGACAGTAATGGTAAAAATATAGTTTTATTTTATTCAAATCAGCAATGTGTTGATGCAACTAAAGATAATAAAGACTGCCTAGTTTTAAAAGATTGTTGTGTTTATACACGCAATGTTTCTTTTGATGTTTATGAACCATTAGCGACAATGTACTGATTGTAAGGAGTGCACATTATGACCATATTCACAATCTTGCAAATTATCTACTGGCTCTTTTTTGCCGCAATTTTCATTCTGGCTTCTGTAGTGAATGGAAAACTTCGTTCACTTTCAAATCAAATTGCTAAAACAGACGGTAATTCTGTCACGATAAATCCTGCTCCATACAAATCAGCAGAAATCTTTCTCCTTCATTCTAGCCCTGATTTTCCGCTTTCTGCCCTGATCAAAATACTTCCTGGTACTTTCATCGGGTTCGGTATTTTGGGAACATTTCTCGGATTTTCCAACGGCATTTCTGGCATGAGCTTGTCTGGAAACGTAGACGAACTTTTCGGAAAACTTGATGGATTTTTCGGCGGCTTGAACACGGCTTTCATCACTTCGATTATTGGCGTAATTCTTTCAGTCTTGTTCGGAACAATTTTATATCAATGGCCGCTCAACAAAATAAAATTCCACTGTGCCAGAATCTACAATACATTGAGTGAAAATCAGCCTTCTCCTGCAGAAAGTGCTAAAGCAGAGTTCGATTCTTATATTGGCTCACTGCAGGAAATGACCAAAACACTTCTTGCCGCAAAAGATACGATAGAGGTTTCGCTTACGACTGCCGTTGAAAAAATTGAATCCTTGCCAGAAAAATTTCTTGCTGTCGGAAAAAGCCTTGAAGAGTCTGTCGCTCCTGTAAAAGAAACTTTTTCTGCCATGCAGGAAACATTGGAAAATTATTCAAAACAAGCGGATTCTCTCCGTAATGCGTCTGAGCAAATTCAACAGACTCTTACAAAATTCATTGAAACTTCTGAACAAACGACGGAAAAAATCAGTGGCACTTTGAACGAAACGATAAGCGCGACAAAAGAAATTCAAGAAAACAATTCAAAGTTGAACACACAGATTCTGACTGACCAAAAAACAGTTCTCGAAGACTATCAGAAAATCGATGAAAATATCTCTTCTATCCTTGAAATCGTGAATAAAAATCTCACCGATTATTCCGACACTGTTGAAAAAACACTCGTTCAGACGCTTGAAGAATACAACAAGGCGGCGCAGAAAGTGACGGAATCCTTCTTTGGAGAGAAAAAATGACGCAGGAACTGGAAGATTCGGGAAGCGCGGGGGACTTTAATCTTTCCATAAGCGACATGATGAGTGCCTTGTGCGCGATTTTCGTTCTTCTGTGCATAGGCATAATCTTACAGTTAAAGCAGATTTCCGAGCATTATGTGACCACCAAGTACACGCTCTACGAGGATTTGAGCCGGGAATTCTCCGCTGACCTTGAAAGCTGGAACGCCGAGATTGACCGGGAAAATCTTTCAATCCGTTTTAAAGACCCCGACGTGCTTTTTGTCATGAATAAGGCAGACTTGCGTTCTTCCTACAAAAGAATTCTGGACGACTTTTTTCCCCGCCTCCTGAAAGTGGTGGGGCAGTACGAGAGTCTGATTGAGGAAATCCGCATCGAAGGGCATTCCTCCGAGGCAACTCATTCAATCAAGACCGGAAAAATCACGGAGCGGGAAGACTACGAGCAGGGTATGGAACTTTCCCAAAGCCGTACCCGGTCGGTGCTTTCCTATTGTCTGAACGATACAAAATACCCCAAGGAAAGCGGCTGGATTCGGTCAAAGATTATCGCTATCGGCTACTCAAAGTCTAGGCCTGTGAAAATAAATGGAAAAATTGACTGGGCTGCCTCCCGCCGGGTGGAGTTCAGAATCAAGCTTAACTCCGACAGCGAGATTCAGAAGTATCTGTCAAAAACGGAATCTGAGAGCGGAACTTTAAAATAGAAATGAATAGAGTATTAGAAAGCCTCAATCGCCTGCCGAAAACCTCTTCTTATCTGTTTCAAACACCGCTTCCTGTGAGCATGGAGGCGGAGCCTGTCAAAAAGCAGATGCAGGTCTTAACGGAAATGACATTTATCTATGTCCTTAAACTTCTTGGAGTAGAGGACGAAAAAACGCTTGCAGAACTTGTCTCCAGATTGCGGGAAGGTACTCCTTTTTATGACTTTACTTTCTTGGCTCATAACCTTGCAAAAAGCAGGACGGATTTTGATTTTCTCACATCTCCCGAAAATCTTACCGCCTATGCGAAAATCGCGGAGGTCTCCCGTGATTGTGATGTTCAGCTTTTGCCTTATGTGAATGTTTTGGCAAAAATCGCAGAAAATAAGCAGTATGGATTGTATCAGGAAAATCAAGAAATTATTTTTTTTCTGGATGAGTACTATTCTGTAAAAGATTCGATAGATATAAAAGAATTTATGCATCAGTTCAGAAAAATCTTGAAGTATAAGACACAGTTAATTTTTGAAAGATTTTTTCAAGAAAATATTTTCCATCGAATTAAAGAAGTACTTAGCCAAAATGAAGCAATAGAAAATGAAAATACACTTGGCTTTTATGTATATGGATTTGATTACTATAATAATCAAATCTCAAATGAAGAAGAAAATTCTTTACATGAACATATCGGTTTTTGTATTTCATATTTAGCCAAACACGGTGAGCTGAAATTTCAAAATCATAGGAGAATTAAATTTTTCCCGATATTTAAAGAAAATAAGGCTGCAATAGATTATTTTTTCTCGCGCGACAATATGGCAAGAAGAAATTTGAGTCAGTTTATCGGTTTTTTGAAAGATGTTTGCCCAAAAGAAGAAATTTTTGATTTTTGCAGCTTTTTACGGAATAACATTTATAAAGACAATAAAGAAATTCTTGATGATTCCAAAAGTTCTCTAATTCGATATTTGACAAGTCTAATTCAAAGCAAAGCCTTTTCTGAAAAAACAAAACTCTATCAAGATATATTTAAACTGTTGCCACAAAGATTTATTTGCGAGCGTTCACCCAGTATTAGCCATGGACTTTTAAATAATAAAGAAAGCACACTGTATATGTTTTATGATGAAAATAAAAACTATCTTTTTTCTGCATTTGATGGTGGCAATCAAAATGAAACAATACCGGAAGCACATGTTTTTGTTGAAGTGAATATATTAAAAAAAAATAAGAGCGGACTTGTAGAATGTTGGAATTGGCATGAGCTTAAAGAAAATCAAAAGCAGGAAGATAATAAATCAGGTATCATTATTCATTCAAAAAGAATTACAATAGATGGGGCATTGCGAGCATGGAGAATGGAAACAGCAGCTAAAATGAAATGTTCACCAGAAGACATCTTGGACGATGCAACTCTTTTTTATTTAGCACATTCTAGGCCTGTTACACGAGGTGCTCTTCCTGATAGGTTTCACAATAAACTGGGAGATGAAATTATAAATGTAATTAGAAATGTGTTATATACACGAAATGGAAATAAGTGAGGGGAAGTCTAAAAACGGTTTTTTCGTATTACTAGCGAAGATTCCTTTTTTCCAATACTATATGAAACATCATGCTTTCAAATAAAATCATGGGGCATGCCCGGTTTCTTACATCTCCAGCACCAGCATAATGGGTACGTGGTCGGATACGGCTTTGTGGTAGTCGATGCTGTTGGTGTAGGTGGTGGTACCAAACGGAATGCTGGGGATGACTTTTTCTTTGGTGTCGGAAAAGGCGCGGTGCATTTCTGTGGTGACGGTGATGCCGGGGCTGTAGATAAAGTGGTCGTAGTCGTTGGCAAAGACCACCGCATCGGTCGCCTTGCTGGAAAGCGTGGTGGGGATGCCGACGTTGCGGTCTGAGTACCAGCGTTCGGTACCATCCACTGCGTCAAAGTTGCGGGTGGTCAAATCCTTGCGGTGGTAGTTAAAGTCACCGGCAATAATCACCCCGATGCGCAATTTGTAGCGGGAGTAGAGCCGTTCCAATGTGCGTAGGTCGCGGGCACGGTGCGCTTTGTCGGTGTAGGGCAGGTGCACGTTTATGCCCACTGCGGTGTGGTCGGGGGCGGCTGCCAAAGAGACGCGGACGAGTTGTACGGTGTTTTTGTCAAACAAATAGTCGCCATCAAAATGCGTAAATCCAATGTCATCGGCAAGGTCAGTGAGCCTGAGTTTTTGCTTGTTGTACAGGATGGCGTTGTTCTGCCCGTTTCCGCCGGTCTTGTAGTTTTCTTCCCCCACGGTCTGCGGTTCGGTCAGGCAGTATGCGGACGTGGTGACAAAATCCCAGTCGCTCCCGCTGTCACGCTGTAGTTGCGCCGTCATGGTTTTGAGCGCGGTGTTCTGAGGGGATTTTACCCAGATTTCTTGAATGAACGCAATGTCCGCCCCAGAGGCAAAAATCATGGTGGCGACTTCCGTGGCGGTGCGGTTTCGCGCGCCCATGTTGAACGAAAGCAGTGTGACTTTTTCCGCAAAAACACTTGCGGCAATTGCGAATGCTATAAGCGTGATAAAAACTCGTCTCATAACGCCTTCAATATACTCAAACCACCGCTACATCGGCAAGTTTTTCATAACTCTATACACAATCCCCAAAAACGGTTATACTGTCTCTAACTATCTTTGGGGAAGTCTTGTTTTTTGTGGACGCCCTTAATTCTTTATATTATTGGAAATTGTCTTTGGTATGAATTATTCTGAAATTTCTTTACATGAAAAAGTACAGCAGGGGCTTGCTGACGCGGGATATGTGACTTGTACGCCGGTTCAGGAGCGGGTGCTTTCTCTTTCTTTGGACGGGTCGGACTTGTATGTGCAGTCTCAGACGGGCACGGGAAAGACGGCTGCCTATCTGGTTTCTGTTTTTCAGGAGCTTCTGGCAAATCCCCAAAAGCAGGGCAAAAAGGCTCTGGTGATGGTGCCTACTCGTGAACTTGCGGTGCAGGTGGAGGAAGAAGCGAACAAGCTGGGTAAGCATACGGGTTTTGCCTGTGCAAGTTTTTATGGCGGTGTGGGCTACGAAAAGCAGGTCGCCGCGCTCAAAAAGGGGGTTGACATTATCATCGGAACTCCGGGGCGGGTGATTGACTTGCAGGAAGGTAAGCAGATGGATTTGTCTGACATTGCCTTTCTTGTGGTGGACGAGGCTGACCGCATGTTCGACATGGGCTTTTACCCGGACTTGCGCAAACTGATTAAGGTGCTTCCCAAAAGCGATGTGCGTCAGACCATGCTTTTTTCTGCCACGCTCAATTCCTATGTCAAGAATCTTGCCTGGGAATACACTCGGGATGCAAAGGAAATTACGATTGAGGCTGAAAACATCACGGTGGATGAAATTGACCAGGAGTTGATTCATGTTTCCAGCGATGAAAAAGTGGCTCTCCTTGTGGGCATCATTCAGCGGGAGCAGCCGGTCAGCCTGATTATCTTCTGCAATACCAAGCGTATGTGCGAGGTGCTCTCAAAGCGGCTGAAAATCAACGGCATCGAAAGTGAATTCATTATCGGTGACCTTCCGCAGTCAAGGCGTCTCAAGATTATGGACAGGTTCAAGGCGGGAACGGTGAAATGCCTGGTGGCTACTGATGTTGCTGCCCGGGGAATCGACGTGAATGATTTGGCCATGGTGGTGAACTATGACCTTCCCAACGAGGCGGAAAATTATGTGCACCGCATTGGTCGTACTGCCCGCGCAGGCAAGAGCGGCAAGGCCTATACCTTCTGTTCCGAGCAGGATGTGTATCAGCTGGTTCCCATTGAACGCTACATCGAAAAGCAGATTCCTTCCAGAGTCTGTGTTGCCGAAGATTTGGGCGAGGACAAGAGTAAGGGCGTTTATATCCGTACTGAAGACTGGCGGGAGGACGATGGCGGTCGTGGTCGCAGGGGAGAGCGGGGCAGAGGCCGAGACCGTGATTCCCGAAATGGTCGGTCTCGTTCTGGCTCAGGCAGAAAGCAGTTCAAGAAGCGGGGTGAATCAGAAGATTTCAAGCGAAAATCCCGTGCAACAGCGGACGACTTGGCCAGGCTTTCCACTATGTCTGCCGATGAGCGCATGAAGTACTATAAAGAAAAGTATGCAAGCGGAAGCGGTTCAAATGTCTCTGGTAAGGGCGGAAAGCGTGACGACAAAATCCGTGCCAGTGGCGTAAAGCGGGGGGCAAAGCCCTTGCATCACAAGAACGATGTGGTTCCCAAGGGGCGCAAGCAATCTTCCCATGGCGGCGACAAGACTGCTGCTCAGACTCCCAAAAAACTGGGATTCTTTGCACGGCTAAAAAGTCTGATTGGTCGGGGAAAATAACGTAGGAGAATGCAATGATTACAGTAAGCGATGTTAGCCTTCATTTCAGCGAAAAACCGCTGTTCAAGGACGTAAATCTAAAATTCACGGCGGGAAACTGCTATGGTATTATCGGTGCCAACGGGGCGGGTAAGTCTACTTTCCTCAAGGTGCTTTCTGGCGAGCAGGATAGGGATTCTGGCGATATTTTTATGACTCCCGGTGAGCGCATGGCGGTGTTGAAGCAGGATCACTTTGCCTTTGACGAATACAGCGTAAAGGATGCAGTCATGTACGGCTATCCCAAACTCTATGAGTGTGCCAAGGCTCGTGACGAAATCTATGCCAAGGCGGACTTTACCGAGGAAGACGGCGTTAAGGCCAGCGAACTTGAGGCTCAGTTTGGCGAGATGGGGGGCTACGAGGCTGAAAACCAGATTGAGCAGATGCTTTCTGGACTTGGTCTTGAAGAAAAATACCACGACAAGATGATGAGCGAACTGGACGAAAGCCAGAAAGTGCGCGTTCTTTTGGCTCAGGCTCTGTTCGGAAATCCTGACGTGCTGCTGCTGGACGAACCAACCAACGGTCTTGACCTGGAGTCCATTGCCTGGCTGGAAGATTTTTTGATGGATTTTCCCAACACGGTCATTGTCGTCAGTCACGACCGTCACTTTTTGAATGCGGTCTGTACCTACATCTGCGACATCGACTATGGAAAAATCACTCAGTTTACGGGTAACTACGACTTCTGGTATCAGATGAGCCAGATTCTGCAGAAGCAGGCAAAAGACCAGAAGAAAAAGAACGAGGAAAAAGCAAAGGACTTGCGGGAATTCATCCAGCGATTTGCGTCAAATGCGGCAAAATCCCGTCAGGCAACCAGCCGCAAGAAGGTTCTGGAAAAACTGGAACTGGACGATTTGCCGGTCACCAGCCGTAAATTTCCCTACGTGCATTTTCAGCCCGACCGCGAAATCGGAAACAATGTGCTTGAAATCCGCAAGTTGAACTCAAAGGACGAAGACGGTCTGCATCTTTTGAATGATTTTTCCCTTGTGGTCAACCGCACGGACAAAATCGCCTTTGTTGGACTGGAACACAATACCATTTCTTCTCTGTTCGACATCATTGCAGGCGAAAAGAAGGCGGAAAGCGGCGAATATTTCTGGGGTCAGACCACCAGCTGCACCTATCTTGGCCGCGACAACAACCAGTACTTTAACAATGACTACACCATCACCGACTGGCTCAAGCAGTATTCAAAAGAGCAGGACGATGCCTACGTGCGCGGATTTTTGGGACGCATGCTCTTTACGGGGGACGAAAGCCTGAAACCGGTAAAGGTGCTTTCTGGTGGCGAAAAGGTGCGCTGCATGCTTTCCAAGTTGATGCTGAGCGGCGCAAACGTGCTGATTATGGACGATCCCACCAACCATCTGGACTTGGAGGCAATTACCAGCCTGAACGAAGCCTTAATCCGCTTTCCGGGGGTTGTCCTCTTTTCCAGCCATGACCACGAGTTCATTTCATCCATTGCAAACCGCATCATCGAAATTACCCCCAAGGGTGTCTTTGACCGCATGATGAATTTTGACGACTACCTTGCAGATGAGCAGATTAAGCAGATGCGAAAAGATGCCTACGCTGGCACAGACAAGAAGATAAGGATATAATGAATGGATAAAACCATCGCTGTTGGAGCCTTGTCTACGGGATTTATTTTGCAATTTCCGAAAAAAAACTTGCCTGCCACTTGACATAATCATATGGATTGTATAATATATATTCACTTACGCCGCTGTAGCTCAGTTGGTAGAGCAATGGACTGAAAATCCATGTGTCGTTGGTCCGATTCCAACCGGTGGCAGGGTAAAGCACTTGTTCAATGGAGCAGGTGCTTTTTTTATGCCCGTTGTCTTTTTCTCTTATCTGTGTCATAATGAAACAAATGGCTAAGACGACCTTTGTATTTGCGGGTGGCGGTACAGGCGGACACATCTATCCGGGACTGGCGGTGGCGGATGAACTTCGCGCACTTGCAAAAGAAGATTCTGAAGAAATCACGATAATCTGGCTGGGAAACGCAGGAGGCATGGACAGGGAACTGGTGGAAAAAAGCGGTTCCGTTGATGCCTTTTATGGCATTCCCAGCGGCAAGTTGCGCAGGAATTTTTCATTTAAGAATTTCATTGATTTGTTTAAGATTGGGGCAGGCATTTTTGTCTCCTTTTTCCGCCTCTTACAGATTAAGCCTGCTGTTCTCTTTTCCAAGGGGGGCTTTGTTTCGGTTACGCCCTGCATTTCGGCAAAATTACTTGGTATTCCCGTTTATACGCACGAATGTGACTTTACGCCCGGGCTTGCTACAAAAATCAACAGCCGCTTTGCTACAAAGATTCTTGTCTCATACGAGGCGACTAAAAAATATCTTCCCCGTGCAAAAGGCAATAAGGCTCTGGTGACGGGAAATCCTGTGCGCCCTGCCTTTTACACGGCGGATGGGGAGCGGGGCAGGCAGTTTTTGTTTGGTGATTCCCGTCCTGAAAAACCGCTGCTTTTAGTCATGGGGGGAAGCCTTGGTGCCCATCAGATAAACCAACTGGTGCAGGAAAACTTGGACTGGCTCTGCGAGCATTTTACAGTGGTGCATCAGACGGGCAGGGCAGATGAGGCAATCACGAATATTCAGCACGCAGGCTATCATCCCTATGCTTTCATTTACAAAGAGATGTGCGATGTAATAGCCGCTGCTGATGTGGTGCTTTCCCGTGCGGGGGCAAATGCCATTTGGGAGTGTGCGGTGCTTGCTAAGCCTATGGTGCTTGTTCCCCTGTGCGGCTCTGGAACTCGGGGCGACCAGATAGACAATGCAAAATTCTTTGTGGAGCAGAATGCCGCACTCATGCTCTTGGGAGACGAGGCGGACGGAGGGCATTTGCGGGAAGCGCTTACCAAAATGGAAAGTGCAGAGTATCGTGCGTCTGCTTCCCAGGCTTGCAAAAATATGACGGCCGGAAATCGCCCTGCAAGAGAAATCGCCCGGATTGTGTATGGGGAGGCAAAGTGATGACGTTCACTTTTATAGACATTGTATTTTCAATTATTGTGCTGCTCTTTGGGGTGATTGCGGCGGCTCACGGTTTTATACGGGAACTCTTCAGCAAACTGGCGGTGATTTTGGGTATCGTAGTTTCCGTAAGCTTTTTTGGAAAACTTGCGCCCTACATCGAGCAGGTCATTCACAACAAGGCAGTGGCAACGGTGGTTTCATTTCTGCTGCTTTTTATCGCCACCTATCTGCTGGTCAAAATCATTCAGCAGTTGGTGGGAGCGGCTTTTCGAGGCGAAATCCTCCGTGGACTCGACCGTACGTTGGGCTTTGTCTTTGGTGCAGTGGAAGGTCTGATTGTCGTTTCCATTGTGCTGATTCTGGTACATGCCCAGCCCTGGTTTCCCAAGGTGACTGAAAGCGTGGCTGACGGTAGTTTTTACTGGAGGTTTTTGGGCGGAATCCTTGACCAGCCCATAGCCTATGTAAGGGGTATGCTGGTCTAATGTTTGACAATCTGCTCTACCAAAATGCAAGCCTTCTTCTCCATGATGACATCGCTCATCATCGCCTGCCTGGTGCCATTCTCCTGGCCGGTCCTGCCTCCAGCGGAAAACTCACCTGTGCGCTGGAAATTGCACGCATACTTTCCTGTACGGCAAGGGAAAAACGCGGCAGCTGGCTGTGTGACTGTCCGTCATGCCGCAAAAACAAGGAGTTGGCCAGTACCAATGTCCTGCTTGCCGGTCCACGGGACTGTTCGCTGGAGATTCTTGCGGCAAAAAAAGCATTCCTCACGGCTGCCTGCAACAATGCGCCTTATCTGACGGCGGCACGCTATCTCTTTTTGCGTTCGGTGCGAAAACTCACCATGCGCTTCAGCCAGATTTTATGGGAAGACGATGACAAAGTGCCAAAAATTGCGCCGGTCATGCAGGCGATTGACGAACAGATGGAAGTGCTTGACCCGATAAAGCCCCTCCCAGAAAATGAAAAGATTGAAAAAATCTGCGATGACATTATCAAGCAGACTGATAAACTGGAATCGACCTTCATGTATGATTCCCTTCCGATTCAGCAGATTCGTTCCGCTTCCCGCTGGGCGCACATGAAAAGTCCCGACGGAAAAAAAGTCTTCATCATTGAGAACGCTGACCGCATGAACGAAGCGGCCAGAAACGCCCTCCTTAAAATTCTTGAGGAGCCGCCGGAAGATACTGTTTTTATCCTTACTACAAGCCGACGGGGAGCGGTTATGCCGACTATTCTTTCCCGCGTAAGGACCTATCAGTTTTCAGAACGTAGTGCAAAAGAGCAGGCGGAAGTGCTTGAGCGTGTCTTTCATGCAGGCTCTGCATCAGGAACCATTGATGCCTATTTGCAGACCTTTCTTCCCGTTACGCCTTCCCAGGTACAGGCTTTTTCCCGCTCATTCTATGCCTCTGTGGAAAAAGGCTCTCTTCCCGTAATACAGGACATTGTAAAAGGCTGTGCAGGCTTTGAGCCCCGCATTCTCTTTAAGATTTTCCTCACTGGCATTCTTGACGCGCAGAAAACTAGGGAATTAAGTCCGCGCAATGTGGAAAGCGCGGCAAAAAATGTAGCCGTCCTTCGTGATGTTTACAACAATGTGAGCGTGTACAATCAGTCGCCTGCGGCCGCGCTTGAAAATCTCTGGCGGGAATTGTTTGCCGTCTACCGTTTGGAGCGTCGCTGATGCAGACTTTTTCCAAGCGCGTCTCCCAAAAAATTGATAAACTTTCTCCTGCTCAGATACAGGCTCTTGTAAAGGATTTAACCGAGGGAAGTGAACTTTTTTCTTCCATTTTTCAATCACTCTCCGTGGGATTGATTATCGTGGACAAGGACTGGCTTTTGGTGGAAATCAACAAGGCTGCCGAGCGGTACATTCCCTTTTCCATGCATCCTGATGACCTGCGTGCAGAGGAAAAAAAGATTTGGGAAATCATAGACGATAGGGATATTGCTGCATTTTTGGAAAACTGCTGCACCAACGACAAAACAAATGTCAGCGATGAATACACATTGACCACAAGCGGCGGTTCCATTCGTTTTGTTGATATTTCCGTCATGCCGCTGGTGCGCAATCAGGAACTGGTGGGTTCAATTGTGACTATTGACGATGTGACTGAAAAACGCAATCAGGAAATCCTCTTGCACCGCATGGAGACACTGGCAGGGCTTACCAATCTGGCTGCAGGAGTAGCCCACGAGATAAAAAATCCGCTGGGAGCCATCAGCATTCATATTCAGCTCATGCAAAAGGCAATCAGAAAAAAGCGTCAGGGTGACGGTCTTCTGCCTGACCCAAAATTTGCGGAAAACTACCTGGAGATTGTCAATCAGGAAATTGACCGGCTGAACAAAATTGTCGTGAATTTTCTTATGGCAGTGCGTCCCATTTCTGCCCAGCTGGAACTGGTGCAGCCCAATGCGCTTTTGGAACAGTTTGTTTCTTTTTTCCGTCCGGAATTTAACGAAAAGCATATTGCCGTGGTCACTAAATTCTGTCCGGATTCACCCCGTCTGCTGCTTGACCAAAAACTCTTTCGCGAGGTGATTGTCAATCTTGCCCAGAATGCTCTTGCCGCCATTACGGAGCGTTTTCCTGACTGCTCGGAAGAAAAAGCCTTTTCCTCATGCAGCGGTCGCCTTACGATTGCTACGGAAATCAAGGATGAAAACTACATCCTGCATTTTGCCGACAACGGAAGCGGCATGAGTGAGGAAACTGTTTCCCACATTTTTGAGCCCTATTTTACCACCAAGGCAAACGGCACGGGGCTGGGGCTGGCCATGGCCTACAAAATCATAAAGGAATTCTCGGGAGACATCAGCGTACAGTCAGAAAAAAACGCAGGAACGGAATTTGTGATTACGCTTCCGATTCCACAAAAAGACAGGCGGCTGCTGACCTACAAGGGTACGTCTGGTGTAGATAGCGGAGTGTCAAAATGAAGTCAACCATTTTAGTTATAGATGACGAGAAAAATATTCGCGAAGGGCTGGCCGCTGATTTTGAAATGGACGGCTACAGCGTAAAAGTTGCCGCAGATGGCAGGGAGGGGCTGGACTATCTCGCTAAGGGTGATATTGACCTTGTCATAACAGACTTGCGTATGCCCGGCATCACTGGGGAAGAAGTTTTGCGCCATGTGACTACCGAAATGCCTGGCATTCCCGTCATTGTGCTGACAGGGCACGGTTCCATTGATGCGGCGGTACAGGCTATGCGGGATGGAGCCTATGATTTTTTGACTAAGCCGCTGAACTTGGATCAGTTGGGCATGATTGTAAAGCGTGCCCTGGAAAACCGTGAGCTCAAGCTTCAGCACAAGCAGCTTCTCAAGGAAGTAGGCACGAAGAAGCAGTTGGACAACATCATCGGAAAAAGTGCGGAAATGCAGAGGCTTTTGACTACGGTGCGGAAAGTTGCCGATTCCAAGGCAAGCGTACTCGTTACTGGCGAAAGCGGCGTGGGAAAGGAAGTGATTGCCGATGCCCTTCACAATCTGTCAGGCCGCCGCGACAAGGCGTGTATAAAAGTGCATTGCGCCGCTCTTTCAGAAACGCTGCTTGAAAGCGAACTTTTTGGGCATGAAAAGGGAGCCTTTACTGGCGCGGACTCCATGCACAAAGGCCGATTTGAACTTGCCCATGGCGGCACCATTTTTCTTGATGAAATAGGCGAAATCAATCAGAGCGTGCAGATAAAATTGCTCCGCGTCCTGCAGGAGAAAAAGTTTGAGCGGGTCGGTGGCTCCCAGACCATAGAAGTGGATGTTCGTGTCATCGCCGCCACCAATCGCAATCTGGAAGAAGAAGTCAAGGCCGGCCGCTTCCGGGAAGACTTGTACTACCGCCTGAATGTCATTCACCTTGAAGTGCCGCCCCTTCGTGAGCGCAAGGATGACATTCCCCTTTTGATAAGTGCTTTTCTGGATGAATTCAACAGGGAAAATGGAAAGACGGTCACGGGCTTTAGTCAGGCGGCAAAGTCTGCCCTCTACAAGTATGACTGGCCGGGAAACATCCGCGAACTTCGCAATTGCGTGGAAAGTGCCGTCGTCATGGCCGGTGGCAGCGAAATTGCACTGGAAGACTTGCCGCCAACGGTGAGCAGGGCGAGCAGGGCAGAGTCAATTTCCGTTCCCATGGGCATTACGCTGGACGAGGCGGAAAAACTGATTATTGAAGAAAACCTTGCCGCCAACAAGGGAAATAAATCCAAGA
>CAKZZO010000021.1 GCA_937885175.1 uncultured Treponema sp.
TTTTGGACTTTTTGTGCCCAGAACGTTTTTGTTCAAATCCTAGCATAAAGACAAAAGGAAGAACTTTGCAAACGAGATTTTGGATTATTACGACATTCTGACATCCTACTGCGCCGTGGGCATGACGGAAAGCTCATCGTTTATCATCATCATGCGGTAAGAAAGTTCATCGTGAGGAAGCGGACCAATAAAACCACGGAAAGGTTCACGGCTCTTTTTGAGGGCTTCCACCAGTGTGGCAAAGTCAACCGTGGTAAGCATGGAACGCTGCTCCACCAGAGAAAAATTAAAGACGTAAGCACCGATTCTGCGCGCAGTGGCAGTGCGTCCTACATCGTCCACTTCCCAGATGGGCAGGATACAATACTTGTGACGAATCATTTCGATTGTGGGCACGGCAAGTACAAATGCCCAATCCTTTTGCTTCATTGCACGAATGAGCGTCTGGACTTTGCCATGCTGAATATCCATGTATTCTCCGATGCGTTCGCTATTCTGAGTCTGTGCCTGTACTGTCAACTGTGCCATTTCTCTATGATACCATGAGTCCTATAGATTGTCAAAAAATCCTTTCGCTTTTAGCAGTTCTGCGTTCAGTATGCCGCCAAGGGCTGCACCACGCTTGGTATTATGGCTGAGGGCGACAAATTTTACGTCAAAGACATTGCATTTGCGAAGGCGGCCAAGCACACAGGCCATGCCTTTTTCTGTATCGCGGTCACGGTTGGGCTGCGGACGGTTATTTTCGTAGCGGTAGACAATGGGATGCTCCGGTGCGCTGGGAAGCTTGAGTTCCTGGGGCACGGAAGTGAATGTTTCCCAAATCTTGATAATTTGGTCAAGGCTGGGCTTTTTGTCGTCGGGCACATCAAATTCAAGGTTTACGCTGGCCGTGTGTCCGTCAATAACAGGAACGCGGGTACAGGTTGAAGACACAAGCGGTGCGGGAGCATTTTCTATCTTTCCGCCACTCACTTTGCCAAGGATTTTTAGGCATTCTTTTTCGGTCTTTTCTTCCTCACCGCCGATATAGGGAACGATATTGTCAATCATGTCGAATGAGGGAACACCGGGATAGCCTGCACCAGAAACTGCCTGCAAGGTGGTGACAATCATGCGCTTTACGGGATAGCCCGCCTGCTGCAATGCATGAAGGGGCATCATGTAGGTCTGGAGCGAACAGTTTGGCTTTACGGCAATAAAGCCCTTTTTCCAGCCATGGTGCTTTTGCTGTTCTTTGATGATATCCAGATGGGCAAAGTTGATTTCAGGCACCAGCATGGGCACATCTTCCGTCCAGCGGTTTGCGCTAGCATTTGAGACAACAGGAATGTCTTCTGCGGCATAGGCTTCTTCCAATGCCTTAATTTCGTCCTTGCCCATTTCCAATGCACTGAAGACAAACTTACACTTTCCCAAAGCAAGCGTGGGGTCGTTTGCATCCTGCACGGTAAGGTTTGCAACGCCAGCGGGAATATTTGCGCCGATAAGCCAGCGGTTTTCCACAGCATCCTTGTAGAGTTTTCCTGCACTGCGGGGACTTGCCGCCACATAGGTGACTTCAAACCAGGGATGATTTTCCAGCAACTTAATATATCTCTGGCCGACCATTCCTGTCGCGCCAAGCACACCTACTGCTATTTTATCACTCATACTATATACTCCTAATACTCCTACAGCCCGCAATCGTGCAACGCTTTTTCGATTACTTTTTTTGCCTCGTCGTGCACTTCAACCAGAGGCAGACGCAAAGCTCCAGAGGGCATCTTCTTGTAGTTCATCGCATACTTGATGCTTGTGGGATTACCGTCCACAAAGGCCGCCTTAAAGAATGGCAAGAGACGGTAGTGGATTTCGCGGGCTTTTTTCATGTCGCCGTTCAGTGCCGCATTGGTCATCTCGGTGACTTCGGCAGGAGCAAGGTTTGACACGACGGACACAATGCCATCGCCACCCACAGCAACCAGAGGAAGGGTCAGGCCGTCATCTCCGCTCAAAACCGCAAAGTCAGGCTTTTTTGACTTTATCTGTGCGATTACCGCCATCATCTGGTTGATGTCACCACTAGCCTCTTTTACGCCGATGATATTGGGCAGTTCTGCAATGCGTGCCAGAAGGGGCGTGGGAATATTCTTTCCAGTACGTCCTGCGATATTGTAGACCACAATGGGAATGCCCACCTTGGAGACTGCTTCAAAATGGCGGAAAATTCCTTCATCACTGGGCTTGTTATAGTAGGGAGTTACAACCAATGCGGCATCCGCTCCCATTTTTTTGACACGCTCGCAATAGCGAACGGCATCACGAGTATTGTTTGAGCCGGCTCCAATCACAACGGGAATTTTTTTGCCCTGTGACTTTTCCCATGCGCGTACTTCACTGATGACGATTTCAATCATCTTTTCTTCTTCATCTTCATCCAGCGTAGGAGTCTCGCCTGTTGTTCCCAGAGGAACAAGACCATCGATTCCCTTTTCAAGCTGAAACAAAACGTTCTTGCGGAATCCTTCGTAATCCACTGAACCGTCTGCCTTCATCGGTGTAATCATCGCCGTAAAAGCACCACGCAATGCACTCATATATACCTCGCAAAATGGCAAAAAAGCCAACCTTTCTATTATAATACTGATTTTTGGGGGTATAATGCAAGAGATTTTTGGAAGATAAAGGGGTGCGGGGAAAAAGAAAGCCTTTTGTAAAAAGGTGGCGTTTGCCCCGCAAGGGTTATTTCTTCAATTCCGCCCGAATGGCTGAGAGCAGTTCATCGTATTCCGTAAAGGCGGGCAGATTGGGATAATCCGCCTTGATTTTGTCGGTAGTACGGAAGAGAAAGCCTGCCGCGCTGGCCTGAATCATGGCCAAATCGTTGTAACTGTCACCGCTTGCTATGGTCTTGTAGCCAATGGACTGAAAGGCCTTTACGGTGGTCAGTTTTGAATCCTTGATGCGCATCTTAAAATCAGTGATTTCGCCAGTGGGCGCAACTACCAGTTCATTGCAGAAAATCGTAGGCATTCCCAGTTTTTTCATCAGCGGAGCGGCAAACTGCGTAAAGGTGTCGCTCAAAATAACGGTCTGGCAGTCCGCGCGCAGGGCATCCAGAAAATCCTTTGCCCCCGGCAGGGGATCAATTTTTGCAATGGTGTCTTGAATTTCTTTTAAGCCAAGCCCATGCTCCTTGAGGATGCCCAAGCGCCACTTCATCAGTTTGTCATAGTCGGGTTCATCACGGGTAGTGCGCTTCAGTTCGGGAATGCCGCTGGCTTCGCTAAAGGCAATCCAAATTTCAGGAACAAGAACGCCTTCCAAATCAAGACAAGTAATATACATAGTAACTCCTATACAAAAAGTCCGCAATGTGCGGTTTTAAAAATCAATAGAATTTAAGAATCGTATCTGAAATTCGGGTACGGCGGCAAGATTAATCTGATAGGATTTTTTTGCCAGTTCCGTACACTTTTTCCTAAGCGTAGGAGAAAAGAGCAAGGCTATTGCTCCTGCCAGGGCAGCGTTTCCCAGATGGACGGTTCTTTTTTCCAGTTCCGAGGGAATGAGTCCGATTTTTGCGGAACTCTTCATGGAAAGTTTAGTGCCGAACGCTCCTGCAATGCAGAAGACAGGCAGAGACGGCGATTTTTCCAGCATATACTGCAGGCCAGTGCGCACCGCAGACTTTGCAAGCTGCAGATTGCGGATATCCTGCTGTGAAATGTAAACCGCCGGGGTAAATTCAATGCATCTCATGCCGTCGCCCAGTTTTGAGCCTCCCTTGATGATTACGCCGCTCTTGTCCAGAAATTTGTTTTCATACAAGGTGGCAATTGCGCTCACCAGACCAGAGCCACAGATGCCTTTTGCATTCACATCGCCTATGACGTGACAAATCAACTTTCCGTTTTCATAGGCAACCTTGTCGATTGCGCCTTCCACTGCACTCATGCCGCAACTGATGTTTGCCGCCTCAAAGGCAGGTCCCGCCGCCGCAGATGTACAGAGAATTCTTCCCGCATAATCCCTGCCGTCAGGAACATAGAGGGCAATTTCGCTGTTGGTGCCCACATCCGCAATCAGGCGGGGAGCCGTCAGCGGAGATTCCCAGGGATGCAGTTCGGCAGTTGCGCCGGGAACGGGAAATCCCGCAGAAAGCATGGCGCACACCGTATCCGCACCGATAAAGGCTCCGATACAGGGAGGAAAGTAGACGGGAGTTTCCGTGCTCACCACACTGGCACCAAAGACCTTGAGCATTTCGGTGGTGGGCTTATCCAGATTTTCATTGTGAACGCAGGCCGTACCCGAACGAACCTTTCCCCAGGTGGCGGTAAAGTCAAATAAAGAGGCGGGCGTAAAGGGAGCCGCCGCAAGTCCGCTCACGGGAACCGCACACACAAAACTGAGCATGGTGGTGTTTCCGGTGATGACAATAGAAGTGATGACAGGATTTACGCCCCGCGGCATTTTAGGAGCGGCAGCCTGCAAGACCTGGGCAAACATTTTTTCCAGCTGAACGATAATGCCATAGTGAAGCGCAGAAGGACCGCTTTCCACCGTCTGGGCAGAACCCGTAAGCGGCGGACGGGTGGCAAATGAAATGCGGCGGATAACATCGTAGCCATAACGCATCTGCACATTTTTTGCCGCCACCCTTGCAAGAAGCGTTCTTGTACCCAGTGCATAGGCAGAAACCGCCACAGTCGTCGTACCCACATCAACGGCAAGACCGACTGCAGAGGGAGGAAGCTTCGTATCAATTTCTTCTGGTATTGCCGGGATTGAACCTTCTGTCAGTATTTCCATAATCGCACCTTCCCTTATTATTGCACTTGTCTAGTTTATCGTCAATTTCAAAAACACAGAAAGTATATTATCTGCGCCGTCACCCCTGGGCATTCTGCGCCATGCAGCCCCTACAATCGGTCCAACCTTACAGCGTCCATGCAAAAAATCATACTGGATGCCGATTTTAAATCCGTTTCCCCATTGGGTTGACTCCCAATAGGCATCGTTTCCCGTCAAGTCAACAGCGTCACTGCGGCGTCCCAGGGCATAGTCAATGGAAATCATCAGTCCTGCCAACCCCGGATAAATCTGAAAGCCCAAAAGTCCTGCATAGTCAAACATATAGATGTGCTTTCCGCCATCCCAGCGCAAGTCAAACATGCCTTCCGCACCCAGATAGAGGCGCACTGGGTCGGCAAGGGGAAAATGATAGCCCACATTCGTATTCACAATAAACTGACCCGGAGAATTCAGGCTGCTGTTGCGGTCTCGCGTTTTCTTGTTGCCGTAAAAGACATAGCCTGAGCCGATGCCAAATTCCATGCCGCCAAAAGCATACGAATCTATAATCAGTGCCGAAAAGAGCGCAAGCACGCAAAGTATTTTTTTCATACAGAACTCCATTTTGATTATCGGCAGAATTCAATATGCAGTTTACCGCAGGGGGAAGACTTCCCCCTGCAAAAATGCTATACTCACACCATGATACAAAAATACCTCTGGATTTTCCTGATTTCAATGGTGCCGCTCATCGAACTGCGCGGGGCGATTCCCGTTTCTCAGGCTCTGGAACTTCCGCTTTTGCAGTCATATATTGTGTGCATCGTGGGAAACATGATTCCCGTGCCGATTATCTACCTTTTTGCCCGCAAATTTTTGGAATGGGGACAGGACAAAAGGCTTATCGGAGGCATCTGCACCTTTTTTCTGACCAAGGGTACCAGCGCAGGACAAAAAATGCAGGAAAAGGCAGGCAGGGGGCTTTTTGTGGCACTTTTTCTCTTTGTAGGCATCCCCCTGCCCGGTACAGGCGCATGGACAGGAACACTGGCAGCCAGTCTTTTGGATATGAAATTCAAGGAAACGGTGATTGCCGTGCTTGCAGGCGTACTCTTTGCCGGTGTCATTATGATGCTGATTAGTTTTGGCGCATTTACCGCACTGTTTGCGGCGGTCAGATCCTAATGGCAGTGCTTGCCCAGGGCGAGTGGTTTTCATACCCTCTTGACGAAAAAACATCGGTCAGCGTTGTACGGAAACGCATTAAAACGCTCCGTCTCCGCATCAACCTGCATGGAAGCGTGTCCTGCTCCGTTCCCTGGCTGACCACAAAAAATGCCGTCATAACATTTATTGAAAGCCGTCGGAAATGGATTGAAAAATCCCTTGCGCAGGTAAAATCAATAGAAGAAAAACCCCAAAGCCTGCGACCAGACAGCGGAGCCGCCCTTGAAGGACTCACCCTCGCGGACTTCAGTGCAAAAGGCTACAGCAAGGCATGGAAATATGCCGCCCTCAAGAATTTTTCGGCAACCGCCCTACGCTTTCTCCCCTGTTTTTTGGAAAAACCAATTCCCTTTACCTGCGGCCAATTAAAAGGTCGGGCAATGAAAAGCCTTTGGGGCAGCTGCAACCGCCGCACCAATATCGTCACGCTAAACTGGGCACTCTTTGCCGCACCCCAGGCCTGCATAGACTATGTGGTGCTCCATGAACTGACCCATTTTCTCTACCTCTACCATGACAAGCAGTTTTACGGCTTTATCGCCCGCTGGATGCCGGACTACAAGGAAAGAATCAAAATACTTAAAACGATAAGAATGGAATAACCTGTCCCGGATTTGCACAAGTCATGTCCGCAAGGGGGAGGATGCGGCGCCAGTCACTTTCAGGCGGTTCAGTAATTTCTTCGGCAGCCTTATCATACACAGCCACTACTGGAAAACCTGCGGCATGGGCAGTACGGATAGCGTGCAAGGCGTCCTCAAAGACCACCGCCTGTGCAGGGGGAACACCAGCCATCTCCGCACTTTTCTGAAAGATGAGCGGCTTGCTTTTTGAAGTATGAAAATCTTCGCAGGAGTTGAGGGCAAAAAAATACTTTTCAATACCCAGCCGCTCCAGACAGGCCCGCACCAGACGCTTATCAGTAGCACTGGCCAGAATGGCAGGAATGTGCAGTTGGTACAGCCGCTGCAAAAGCTCCAATGCACCAGGCTTTAAGGCCAAGTCCGTGCTGTAATGGCGGTAGGCAGCATCATCAATTTCCTGAATGACCTCCTCCACCGTGCCCTTAAAATCATAGCGTTCAATCAAATAATGAGCCGTTTCCACCGAATTGAGCACCTTCAAATCATACCACACATCTTCCGCGGGCACTTTTCCATGAGAGCGAATAAGATTTTTTCCCAGCCCCGCCCACATGCCCATGGAATCCAGCAGAGTGCCGTCCATATCAAAAATAGCGCATTTCATTGTCTCACGAAGATTCATGGACTCAGTATAACGCATTTGCGGGGGAAGGTCTTCCCCCTGGGTTCAGCCGTTCCGTCTTCACCACACCCCCTTCGCCTAGGGCTGCCGCCCTAAAACCTGCTGATGGAATTACTGCCACTGCAACAAGGATTGAGTTACATCCAGTTTGATTAAAAGGTTCAATTTCAAGTTTTGGCAAAAAGTCATTCTGAGGAATGAAGTTCCCAAGAATCCCGCCATTTTAGGGTATGCAAGATGGATTCTTCACGCTTACAGCGTTCAGAATGACCTTGCCGCTCGGAGATTCGCTAAAAACAGTCCACCGGACTGTTTTTGCCCTGCTGCGCAGTGCCGCTCACACACGCCTTCGCGGCACAGCCGCTCGGAGATTCGCTAAAAACAGTCCACCGGACTGTTTTTGCCCTGCTGCGCAGTGCCGCTCACTACTTCCTATAATCTCAAAAAAATGATATAGTGGGAGGGAGATACTATAAAGAGGCTTTTAGATGGCATATCCTTTTCAAAACATTGAACCAAAATGGCAAAAATACTGGGATGAAAACAAGACATTCCGTGTAACGGAAGACAAGAATTTTCCAAAAGATAAACGCGCATATGTACTGGACATGTTCCCCTACCCCAGCGGAGCAGGACTGCATGTCGGTCATCCAGAAGGCTACACGGCAACGGACATCTATTGCCGCTACCTGCGCATGAACGGCTACAACGTCCTGCACCCCATGGGATACGACGCATTCGGACTTCCTGCGGAAAACTACGCAATCAAAACGGGAACCCACCCTGCCGAAACCACCTTTAAGAACATTGAGCATTTTACCCAGCAGATTAAGGCACTGGGTTTTTCCTACGACTGGGACAGAGAAGTGCGCACCTGTACGCCTGACTATTACAAGTGGACTCAGTGGATTTTCCTGCAGTTGTACAAAAAAGGTTTGGCTTACGAGGCGGAAACGCCCATTAACTGGTGTCCTTCATGTCTCACAGGTCTTGCAAACGAGGAAGTAAAGGAAGGTCACTGTGACCGCTGCGGTGCGGAAGTTACCCACAAGGTCATCCGCCAGTGGATTTTAAGGATTACCGCCTACGCAGACAAACTGCTAGAAGACCTTGACAGCCTTGACTGGCCGGAAAGCGTTAAGTTGATGCAGAAAAACTGGATTGGACGCTCAGAGGGCGCGGAAGTTGACTTTTACGTGGCAGACAAGGATGAAAAGGCTACCGACCAGAAACTGACCGTCTACACGACGCGATGCGACACGCTTTTTGGTGCAACCTACATGGTCATCTCTCCAGAACACAAATTGGTCAGCACCCTCACCACGGCAGAGCAAAAAGATGCCGTGCAGAAATACGTTGAGGAAGCCGCAAAAAAATCCGATCTTGAGCGCACTGACCTGGCAAAGGACAAGACGGGTGTGTTCAGCGGCAGTTACGCCATCAACCCGGTAAACGGAAAACTCATTCCCATTTGGATTGCAGACTACGTTCTGATTTCCTACGGCACAGGCGCAATCATGGCTGTTCCTGCCCACGACACCCGTGACTGGGATTTTGCAAAGAAATTCAACCTGCCCATCATCGAAGTATTGCAGAGCAAAGTTGACGTGCAAAAGCAGGCATGGACAGAAGACGGCATCCACGTAAACTCAGAATTCTTGGACGGACTGAACAAAAAGGATGCCATTGCAAAAATGCTGGCATTTCTGACAGAAAAAGGCATCGGAAAGAAGGCCGTAAACTATAAGCTGCGTGACTGGGTTTTCAGCCGCCAGCGTTATTGGGGTGAGCCCATTCCTCTCGTGCACTGCCCCACCTGCGGCATCGTTCCTGTTCCCGAAGACCAGTTGCCGCTGGAACTTCCCAATGTAAAGACCTACCAGCCCACGGGCACGGGCGAAAGCCCCCTTGCAGGCATCGACTCATGGGTAAACTGCAGCTGTCCAAAATGTGGCGGAAAAGCAAAGCGAGAGACAAACACCATGCCTCAGTGGGCAGGAAGTTGCTGGTATTACCTGCGTTACCTTGACCCAAAAAATGACAAGGCCTTTGTAGACCCTGAAATTGAAAAATACTGGATGCCGGTAAATCTCTATGTAGGAGGTGCAGAACACGCAGTCCTCCACCTGCTCTACTCACGTTTCTGGCACAAGGTTCTCTATGATATCGGTGCCGTAAGCACAAAAGAACCCTTCCAGCGTCTGATAAACCAGGGCATGATTACCTCCTTTGCCTTCCAGAACAAGGCAAAGTCTCTCATTCCGGTTGATCAGGCTGTAGAGACTGCACCCAATGTATTTGAAGACAAGGACACTCACGAACCACTGGAGCGCATCGTCGCAAAAATGTCCAAGTCTCTCAAAAACGTAGTGAATCCCGATGAAATGATTAAGCAGTACGGTGCAGATTCCGTGCGCATGTACGAGATGTTCATGGGGCCGCTCACGGTGTCAAAACCCTGGAACACTCAGGGACTTATCGGCGTAAACCGCTTCCTCGACAAAATCTGGGCAATCAGCGAAAAGCCCATGACCAATGACGACATCAAGGGAAAACTGGACAAAAATCTGGCAGCCCTCAGAAAAACCTACGCAAAAACCGTCAAGAAAGTAACCGAGGACACAAAAAACCTTGACTTTAACGTAGCAATCAGCCAGATGATGATTTTCGTAAACGAAGCAAGCAAACTGCCTGCAATCCCCAAGGCAATGTGGGAAGGCTTTGTGCTGATGCTTTCTGTCTATGCACCCCACTTGGGCGAAGAACTCTGGCAGAAACTGGGGCACGACAAGACTTGCGCCTACGAAGCCTGGCCGGTTTTTGATGAAAGTTACGCTGTAGAAGACACAAAAGAATATCCGGTGATGATTAACGGCAAGGTTCGGGCTAAGTTTGAGGCAGCGGCAAATGCCGACAACACTACGCTGGAGTCCATGGCAAAGGAAACCGAAGGCTTTAAGAAGTTTACCGACGGAAAGACAATCGCAAAGATTATCGTTGTTCCCGGCAAACTGGTAAACGTGGTGGTAAAGTAAAAGTGGTGCGGGCGGCCTAATAAGACTCAGCCCGTTTCCAGCCGTCGATAAATTCCAGCATGAACTGCTGGATGTCGCCAAACCACTTTTTCTGAAAGGCACACATCTCTTTTCCAAGGTAGCGGAAGTGCCAGCATTCCCACATGTAGCCGGTTACGTCCTCGTAGCCCTGGGGAAAACTCAAAGACCAGCCGTAGTCGGCGGCATGCTGATAGACCCACTTGCCCATTCTTGTGTCGCCCCAGTCGTCTGTAATGGAACCAAAATCCACTGCTACTCCCAGTTGATGCTGACTGGTTCCCGGACGGGCACTGTAGCGCTCGGCAAGTTCCAGACCGTCTTCCTTTACATAGCGGGCAAAAAGGCGGTCCTGATAGGCATAGGAACGGTAGGTTGAGCTGACCAAAAGTTTGATGCCGTCTTGCAAGGCCGCACGAGACAAGTCTTCCAGAGCATGATAGGCTTCCGGCCGCAACGACAAATCATTGCGGCTTACATTCCACAAGTCATTGCCTTTTACCGGAATCAAATCCTTGGGCACATAGTCGGAGCCGATATTGTGTTTTTTATCAATCAGATAGTAGAGGCTCACATCGTCAGTGCGGAAAGTCTTTTCAATCTCCAGCACCTTGTGCAAGTCCGCCAGAAAATCCTGGGGATTTCCGTTGGGCATTGCCGCCTTTGCCCGCTCGCTCATGCCGCTCAACACGCGACCAAGTTTTGCCACCTCAGGAGAAATGAGAGGTTCTCGGCTCGGGGAGGCATTTTGTGCAGGAGCGGCATTTGCCTTAGTACATGCAGAAAAAAGAATGGCAAAAACAAATGAGGATAAAAGCAATAGCATCTTTTTCATGTTAGTGTACTTCCGTCACAGAACGAATGATATGAAAGGTATCGGCAAAGCCCGTGTCGTCAACAGCCTCACGCACTGCGTTTGACATGTTCATCAAATAGAGTTTGTGCCCAGTGTCCTCGCCGTCATTATGACCCGCCATGATAATTCCCATGCCCGTAGAGTCTATGCCTGACACATTTTCAAGATCAAGCACAAGATTGGTTGTCTTGATGTAGTCGTACACCTTGCTCTGAAATTCCGTTGCCGTGTATGAGTCAATTACGCCAGTCAGTTCCAGCAACACATAGTTGGCACCGTTTTTTTCCCAAATTGTCAGCTGTTCCATGATATACCTCTGTTAAAACACTCCATTAGAACGTCCCGGCCTTAGTCGGAAGAAATGACAGCAAAAAAAGCGTCACATACCAGCAACCGCTCCAGCCGCTCTTATTTTGACAGACACTTCAAAACCAAAATGCTAACGTCATCGTCCAGCCCTTTTGAAATGAAGTTGGTCAATGATTCAAAGATAAACTGCGACATCTTAAAGGCATCATACATGGCGTTTTCCGTAATAGCCTTTTGCACACGGTCTTTACCAAAACGCTCGCCACGCAGAGACTGACAGTCTATCAAACCGTCTGAGCAGGTCATTACAATGTCACCGGGGTTCAGTTGCAGTTTCTTTACTTTAATCAGCGGACCAATATCCTTGACAAAGCCCAATACACGACCGTCGCCCTGTACTTCAATAACATTGTTGAATGCGCGGGTATAGACAAACAGTGCAGGAATACCACAGTTGATGTAGTACATCATGTTGTCGTTAAAATCAATCAAACCAAAAACTCCTTCAAAGAAGGTGCCCTTTGGCAGATTAAAGCGGATAAAGCGGTTCACTTTTTCTACGAGCAGCTTAAAGTCATGGGTTTCCGCAAGAAAGGTACGGATAATCGACTTAACGATAACCATACTCATACTTGCACTGATGCCCTTGCCGCTCAAATCACCCAGCACAAAGATATGGCGGCTATCAGAAAGACGTATCAGGTCAACAAACTCACCGCCAATATTGTGGGCATGACGCATGATGTAGCCCGCATCAATTTTTGGATTCTTGATGGGATCCATGTTTTCCTGAATGGAGGTGATAATCTGCGCTGACATGCGGATTTCCCGGTTGACCGTACCAACAACGCTCTGGTTCGCAATGTTCTTCATATAGTAGCCAAAGACGAAGAAATAGGAATAGAGTTTGGTAAATACATCCTGGTCGTAATCAGAATACACGTTGCCTGCATTCTTTTTTCCAAGACTCAATGCACCCAGCAAATGGCGGCCTTCATTCAGGAGGATAACCGCATCTCCACCAAACTGGTCAAACAAAGCCATCAATTCCGTGCGGTTCACACCGTAATTGTAGCCGCTTTCCAAAGAACTGCGGAGCAAAATCGTACGGTTCTGGTTCATCAGGGAGTCCAATACCTTGTCATTTGCCGGAATGCGATGCAACTCATCGTCCTCTTCCAGATAGACGGTCTCCAGCGTATCCACATTGTTCACGTAAATCTGAAGTTTTTCCAAGGCAATGTTGCGCTTAAAAATTTCACGCATGTCCTTTACAATCTGCTCAGGGTCGTTTGAATAGTCCAGAGTCGCCAAATCTTTCTCAAAGGAATCCGCGTACTGGGCACTACGGAAGAAAGTCAGACGGGCAAGCAGTTTGGAAATTTGATAGGAGAAGGTCAATGCCACTATGATGACGACAATCATCAGCAGGATGAACTTAAAGGGAGAAACCGCTTCCAATGACCACATAGTGGGGAAAAGGAAGCCCACCAAGGCTGCGGGCAAAAGGAAAGCAAGTGCAAAACGCAAGAGAAGGCCGGAAAGCGAATGCCAGTCATACAAGACATTCTGCACTGCCGCATGAACTACAAGGGCATGCAGCAAAAGCAGGGAAACCGGAAAGAGCGTGGCAAACAGGGGAACGCGCCCCGCAGCCTTTTGCAAGACCAAAAACGTAAGCCAGCAGGAAACCATTGCCACCAGATTCAAGACGACTTTTTGATGCTCCAGACGGGCTTCCTTCATTTCTGAACGCAAGAGCATGATTATGACCGACATAAGCGGCAGGAAAATCAGCAGCATAAACTTATAGAAATCAAACCAGGTATAGGGCAGGTATGGCGCAAGCGAGCCAGTAAAAAGCTGCTGGGACATGACATTGAATCCCAAAAAAGCCGTGATATCAATGGAAGAAATAAAATGGAAACAAAGTCCGACTATTCCCGCCAAAAATGCATATTTAATCACCCTTGCCGCAATCGGACGGTCATATGAAGGAAAGAAAACACAGTAGGAGCAGAATTCAAGGGAATACCAGCCTGCGACAATCAGCACGATACGTCCCAAAAATTCCGTCAGACGCTGCGGCGCATAAAAAGACGCCAGCACCGCAGAAGCCATGCCAAAACAGGTAATGGCCAGAAGCAAGTTCATGGTTACCAGGGGATTGCGTTCCTGCTCACCCGTCTTGCGGTCAATATAATAGGAGAACCAAATAAGAAATCCACCGATAATCGCATTAAGAAAAATATAAACCATAGCCCTACCCCTGAATCTTGGCAACAAGCATCGTCACGTCGTCGCGGAGTTTTTTGTTTCCGTTGTAGTCAAAAATCAAATGTACAATATCGTCAATAAATCCCTGAGGTTCTTTTGCCGCCGCAGACTTGATGGTGTTCTCAAAGAGTTCCGTATCACCCAACTCAACGCCTTCTTCATTCATAACTTCGGACACACCGTCGGATGCCATCATAATCACATCGCCACTAAAGAGACGCTGCTCAGCTACAACCAGTTCATCCAGCGGAAGAATGCCGATAATGGAGCAGTTTGAAGTAAGCGGCTTGATGCGGTGACCAGTGGGAGAACGGGTAATGATAATCGGGTCAGACATGGAAGCGTTGATGTAGCGGATGTTCATTTTTTCCGTATCAATGATGCCGATAAAGACTACCGTGTACTTATCCTGCAAGTGCATACTCTTGATTGCCGCATCAACAGCGGTAAGCATGCCCGGCAAATCCTCTTTGTTTTCCTTAGTCTTTACCGTGTTCATAACCAGACCCATGACCAAAGCAGCAGCAAGACCTTTACCGGAAACGTCTCCCAGCATGATAAGGGTTTTGTGCTCGTCAATGGGAAGCACCGTATAATAGTCACCGGAAACGTTAATCAGAGGACGGAAATAGGCCGCAAAATGCACGTTCTTTACATCAGGCATGACAGGCGGCAAGAAAGACTGCTGAGCCGCGGCAAGCTGTTCCCATTCCTTGGAAAGTTCGGAAATTTCAGACAGGCTGGAAATCGTCTTGATACGAGTCTGAAAACGCTTGAATTCCTCAAACAGACGGGGATAGACCTCCGTATCAAAGAGGCGAGTATAGCGGCAGAAGACAAAAAAGTGCTGACCTTCGCTGGCAATAAAAAAACCACGGGATTTGCGATAGGTAGAAACAATACCCAGATTGTCACCCAAAAAGTAAATGCCATCCTTCCAGTCCTCGTTAAAGTTCGTGCGCAGGGCAGTAACGGTTTCGGGAGCATTGGAAAGACGGGCAGGACTGTTATACAGAATGTAGTTTGTGGTACGGTCGATATAGAGAACGGAACAGTCACCCTCCCGCTCAAGAAAGTTGCCAATCATCGTGGTAAAATCTTCCAGAGAATAGCAGAAGCGCATCTTGGTGATAAAAGTGTCCAGCAGAGCCGTCTCCCCCGTAGACATGGATTTTTTTTCCATATATTGGCGGAGGTTAGAATAGATAGTTGAAGCCGCAAGCAAGAGAAGCGTAAAGAGCACCCCAGAAACGACAATCGGAAATACGTTGGAGTAGGTTCTAAAGTCGTTTACTTTTGTCTGGGGAACTAAGTAAACTGCAAGCAGGATAAAAGAAACGGCAAGCGTGATATAAATCGTCATCAACGCCACACGTCTTCGCATCTTGTACATGGCACCACCTCAAATTACACTTTTATAGAAGTATACCATATTTTCGGCAATTTGATTAGTGTCTGACAGTGCTTTTTATGTTTTTTTATGCCCACAGGAGCCAGAGCACGATTGCCGCAGCCGCAGTCGTAATCACGGTGAATGAACCGCCAATTTTAAGCCAGCCGCCGAAGTTTATAGGATAGCCCTCTTTTTTGAGGATGCCCATGCTGACCACGTTTGCACTTGCCCCAAAGGGGGTAAGGTTTCCGCCAAGACAGCTGCCCACCAGAAGGGCAAACATATAGAGTTCCTTGCTGATGCCCATGTTTACTGCCAGAGAGCCGGCTACTGGCAGCATGACGATGATGTAGGGCACGTTGTCCACAAAGCCAGATATGATGATTGAAACCGCCAGGATAAGCACAAATCCCGCAACAATGCTTCCGCCTGTCGCGCGCGCAAGGAAGGCCGCAAAATCTTCCAGCAAGCCTGTCTCGCTGATTGCGCCCACAACAACAAAAATGCCAATCAAAAAGGCAATTGTCTCCCAGTCCAATCCCTTAATCAGTTCCCAGGTTTCGCCCGCGCCTTTTTTCTGGGCAAGGAAGTACCACAAAACACCAATCACGCCCAGCGCAAAGCAGTAGAGACCTGAAAGATAGGCAAAATCCGTGTGAATAAATGAAATGCCCGCCAGTCCAAAAATGAGGGCAAGCAGCAGCACTGCCGGCACCGCAGAAACAATCGGCTCGGTCTCCACGCTCGCCTTTTCCTTGTTGCGGGAAAAAATTAAATAGAAGAAAATGCATCCTGCAAGCAATCCCGCCTGTATGATAAAGAAGATTGAAAGCTTTCCCTGATGGATAAAGAAGTCGTTGAAGTTGTAGCCCGCGTAACTGGCAAAAATCATGCTGGGCGGGTCACCAACCAAAGTTGCCGTTCCCTCCAGATTTGACATGACGGCAAGTCCCACCATAAAGTAGGTAGGATTCAGTTTGAGCTTATGGCAGAGGGAAAGGGCAATAGGAGCCATGACCAGCACCGTAGCCACGTTTTCCACAAATATGGAGATAATGCCCGTCATGGCAAGAATCAGGACGATTGCCACGCCCGTACTGGGAGAAGCAGAAACCAGGGCATCGGCAATCTTTGCGGGTACTTTTGAATAGAGGAAAAGCGCGGCAATAGTCATACTGCCCACATAAATCATCAGCACGTTCCAGTTAATCAGCGCACCCAGCGAATGCAAAAGGGCAAATGCATGACCTTGACCGGCAAAAATCCGTGCGGGAAAAACCGTGCCCAAAATCACCACCGCAAGTGCCGCCGCACTGGTGAACCATACCTTTCTGTCCTGAAATGCAATCACCAGTGCATACATCACAATGGCAATTCCAAGCACAATCCATTTTAATTCCATATTCTGCTCCTATAAAAACAAAAAACCTTTTGCTTGAAAACACGCTGACGTATTTTCAGGCAAAAGGTTTTGTCATCCGATTCATTCGGACTGCGGAACCAGACTTGCGTCGGGTATGTTGATTCCGCATTACAGATTACTTCCTCTTTTGCAAAGTAACTTACTATTTTGTAGCAGATTTTCGCTTACTGGTCAAGCGGGGGTTGCGGGCGGCGTTTGAGCCCGCAGATGGGGGTGCGGGTGAAAGCGGAGCTTGAACCTCAGGGGGAAGGCTTTCCCCCTTTTATGTAAAAATATCTGAAATCCCTTTCCTTATCCCGTTGAACAAAGAGGCGTTTTCTACTATCATATACAACTGAAATCGGGAATATATGTGCCTAGGCCTAAGGGAAGATGGTACAGCCCGTTTCCACATATCTATAGGAGTTTTTTATGGATTACAAGACAATCAAACATGCTAAAATTCTGGCATGGATTGAAGAATGTGTCAAAATGTGTGAACCTGACAGCGTTTATCTGTGCGACGGTTCAACAAAAGAGTACGACACCTTGATGAAGAAATGTGTTGATGCAGGTCTCGCTACTCCACTCAAGAAGAAGGAAAACAGCTTCTTGTTCCGCTCACTTCCGTCTGACGTTGCCCGTGTTGAGGCACGCACCTTTATTTCAGCAAAAACAGAAGAAGCCGCAGGTCCCACCAACCACTGGATTGACCCGGTTGAACTGAAGGCTACGATGAAAGGCCTCTACAAGGGATGTATGCATGGACGCACCATGTACATCATTCCCTTCTGCATGGGTCCTCTGGGAAGCCCCATTGCAAAGTACGGCATTGAGTTGACTGACTCAGAATACGTTGTTCTGAACATGGACATCATGACCCGTGCCGGCGAAAAAGTGTGGCAGTATCTGGGTACTGACGGTGAATTCGTTCCCTGTCTGCACTCTGTCGGCAAGCCGCTGAACAATGGCGAAAAAGACAACGGCATCTGGCCCTGTGCTGACGTTGAGCACAAATACATCACTCAGTTCCCGGAAGAGCGCCTGATTTGGTCTTACGGTTCTGGTTACGGCGGAAATGCCCTTTTGGGAAAGAAGTGTTTTGCTCTCCGCATCGCTTCTGTCATCGCCCGCGACGAAGGCTGGCTGGCTGAGCACATGCTCATCCTTAAGCTTACTAACCCCAAGGGTGAAGTTAAGTATGTAACAGGCGCATTCCCGTCAGCATGTGGTAAGACCAACCTTGCCATGCTCATCCCGACCATTCCCGGCTGGAAAGTTGAGACAATCGGTGACGACATCGCTTGGATGAAATTTGGCGACGACGGTCGCCTCTACGCAATCAACCCTGAGGCAGGCTTCTTTGGCGTAGCCCCTGGAACAAGCGCGGAATCAAACAAGAATGCTCTTATTTCTGCAGAAAAGAATACGATTTACACCAACTGTGCATTGACCGAAGACGGCGATGTATGGTGGGAAGGCATCGGCTATCCTGCAAAGGGCAACCTGGTTGACTGGAAAGGTCAGCCCCGCCCCGCATTCCCCAAGGACAAGGCTCCTAAGGGCGAAGAAATGGCTCACCCCAACGCACGTTTTACCGCACCTGCAAAGCAGTGTCCCTGTATCGCACCTGAATGGGAAGACCCCAAAGGTGTACCGATCTCTGCTATCCTCTTTGGTGGACGCCGCCCGTCAACTGTACCTCTGGTACATCAGGCACGCAACTGGAACCACGGTGTCTTCCTGGGTTCAATCGTCGGTTCAGAAATCACTGCCGCTTCAACAATCAATGCTGCTGAAGTTGGTAAAATCCGCCGCGACCCCTTCGCAATCCTGCCCTTCTGTGGATACAACATGGGCGACTACTTCGCACACTGGGTCAGCATCGGAAAGACTGCAGAAAAGAACGGAAAGGCTGACAAGCTGCCCAAGATTTTCTACGTCAACTGGTTCCGCAAGGACGAGAACAATGCAGACCTGCCGGGCGGATTCATGTGGCCGGGCTACGGCGACAACAGCCGTGTTCTGGCATGGATTTTTGACCGCTGCGACGGCGTAGACAACTGCGTTGACACTCCCATTGGATTTATGCCCAAGGAAGGCGCAATCAATACTGACGGTCTGGCAGACTACTACAAGAAGACTCTGCCGGAAATCACCAAGGTTGACAAGGAAGGCTGGCTCAAGGAAGTTAAGGACATCCGCGAAAACCACTATCCTAAGTTCGGCAAGCACCTGCCCAAGGAATTGAGCGATTGTCTCGATGACTTGGAAGCAAGACTTTCAAAATAAGCTAAGGCTTTAGCATAATGCCCGCTGGATTTGTCTGGCGGGCATTTTATTTTTCTTGTGCTATCAATATTTTTCATGTATAATAGAAGAAGGGGTTGGGGAATAAAAAAATTCGGGGAGCATTATGCTTAGCGAAAAAATTAATCGAAGAGTCTTCAACGTTCTCCTGATTGTACTTTCAACCGTAGGCATCATCTGCAGCGTTGTACTGCTGTCTGTGGGATATGCAAAAGCCGTTCAGCTTAAATCCATGTCTCACCTCAAAAAATCAATTTCCAACAAGTGCGTACTCTTCATCAGTTCCTACAGCGATTCTCAGGAGACGGTAGCGGCGCAGATTGCCGGCATCAATTCCGTTTTTGAAGACACTGATATTTTTCTCGACATTGAATACATGGACATGAAGAACTACAACACTGTTGAGAATGTCAATCTCTTTTACGACCGTCTGCGCTACAAACTGTCTCACCACGAACGCTACGCTGCCATCATTACGGGCGACGATGCGGCACTGGATTTTGTCATGCAGTATCAAAACGAACTCTTCCGCAACGTACCCATTGTCTTTATGGGCATCAATGACTTGGAGCGGGCAGCAGAAGCGGCGAAGAATCCCTACATTACGGGTTCCACGGAAAATTTTGACTTTTCCAACATCATCGACGTTGCCATCAAGCAGAATCCTGTAGGAAGAAAAATTGTCGGCATTTACGACACGACTATCTCCGGGCTTGGGGACGAAAAGCAGTTTTTCTCGCTCAAAGAAAAATATCCTGACTTTGACTTTGTGGGCATCAAGACATCCGACTACACGCGCCTTGCATTAGGTCAGTACATTTCACACCTTACCAATGACAGCATCGTTATCTGCCTGAGTGCCTACGAAGACAAGGACAAATTTAATTACAGCATTGCAGAAACGGCTCAATTTTTCTATTCCCATGCGACAATCCCCATCTATACCAAACTCTATGGCTCGGTTGGCAAGGGATTTTTGGGCGGCTTTCTCTATGACCATGAGGAATCCGGCCGCTATTCTGCTGAAGTAGTGTCGAATTTTTTTCAGGGCAAGGACTTTTCTTCCATTCCCTTGCGGACAAACATGCCCTCTCACTTTTTCTTTGATTACGCACTTCTCAAGCAGTTTGATTTGAGCACTTCCACCCTGCCCGATGACAGTATTTTTGTAAACAAAACCTTCTCCTACTGGAAGCAGTACTCACTGGTCATCATTCCCTTCCTTATCATTATTTTTTCCCTGGGGCTTTTGCTCACTTTTGTCATTTTCTATGCCCATCAGCTCAAAATTTCCCAGTATACCGACTTGCTCACCCGCCTGCCAAATCGTGGCGCAGCGCAATCTGAAGTAAGCCGCCTGATGAAGGAGAAAAAAGACTTTTCTGTACTTATGCTGGATGTGGAAGACCTTAAAAGCGTCAATGACTTTTACTCCTATTCCTGCGGTGATTTTATCCTGAAGGAACTGGCTCAGCGGCTCACGTCAATCGGCGACTCAAATGACTATCTGGTAGCCCGCTACGGCGGAGATGAATTTGTGGTCATCTGGAAAAACGGTCACTTGCACAAAAACAGCACCATTCTTTTTCTGCTCAAGCAATTGATTGTGGCTCCCTTTGAGTACAAGGAAAATCAGATTTTTGTGCGCATCAGCATAGGCATTGCAAACTACAACGAAAAAGAAGAAGCCTCCATGGAAAGTTATTTTTCAAACGCAGACACGGCAATGGTGGAGGCAAAGCATGCCGGCAAAAACAAAACAGTCTTCTTTACCAACGAGATGCGGGAGTCAATTCAGACCAAGCAGGAAATCACCAAGATTCTGGAAAATGCCTGTAATCGGGAAGATGGATTTTACGTCCTCTATCAGCCGCAGATCGACATCACGACGGGACAAATACACGGATACGAAGCCCTGTGCCGTCTCAAAACCGTAAAGATTTTTCCCGGTCAGTTTATTCCCGTGGCAGAAGAAAGCGGACTCATTACTAAAATCGGGCGGATTATGACTGAACAGGTTGTAAAGCAGCTGGTGGAATGGCGCAAAAAAGGCTTTCCCCTGCGTAAAGTGTCCATCAACTACTCGGCCGCACAGATGGCGGACAAAGAGTACGTTACCTACCTCAAGACCCTGCTGGATAAAAATGCCCTTGATTCTTCGCTTATTGAAATTGAAATTACCGAAAGCCTTTTTATGGGAAACAAAAAACTGGCTTCAGAATTGGCAAACGACTTCCGCTCAATCGGCATAAAACTGGCACTGGACGACTTTGGCACCGGTTATTCTTCCCTCTCCTACCTCACCTACATTCCCGTGGAGACAATCAAAGTGGACAAGACGCTGGTGGATGCATACCTTCAGGAAGGCAAGGAAGGCTTTATCAAGAACATCATCAATCTGGTACACTCCCTGAACATGAAGCTGATTGTGGAAGGCGTTGAGCAGAAGTGGCAATACGAAATGCTCAAAAAACTACAGGGCGACATCATTCAAGGCTATTACTTTTCAAAGCCGATTTCCGCAAAAGACGTGGAAAATTTCACGCCAACGGCGGAGCTATAACTTGTGCAATTTTATTCGCCGTGATAAAATAAGGCTATCTATTGTCATACAGGAGGCGTGTCAAATAGTACTTCCCCGTACTTTTTGGCACAGGCGATTGCATTCTAAAGCCTGCAATCACTTTCCGCGCTATTCATGTCGCGCGACTGCCGCCGTGGCTTTAAAGGAGTTATTATCATGGCAAAAAAATCTGGCTTATTAGGCTACCTCTTCGTCTGCGGTCTTGCTCTCGTAGTAATCGGCTGCTTTTTACCGCTTTCAACCACTAAGCTGTTCGGCATGAACGGTTCCAGCGCATTCGGCATCATCACCAGCGATGGCAGCGGCATTCTTAAAGTAGGTTCTATTCTCGCCTTTGTTGGCGCAGTATGCGGCATCGTGCTTTCTTTTGTTTCTGTAAAGAACGGCGGTTTGCTCAAGCTGGTTTCTTTGATTGTTTCCATTGCAGGCGGCCTCTATGTCTTCTTCAACACCAGCAGCGCAGGCAGAAGCATTGCAAAGGCTACGCTGAACTTTGGTCCTGGCTTCTACGTTATTCTCGCCGGCTGGATTATCGCACTGGTTGGCTGGGTACTGTACAGAGACTAGTTTTTTTTAAGGAGGGAAAAGCCTTTCCCTACGCCCGCACTCTGTTGCGGGCTACCCTTTCGCCTAGGGGGCAGACAAAATGGCTTTTCAGCCCCCTAAGACCCCTTCACGCTATTTCTTCAAGAAATTCTGCACTTTTCTTAAATCATTTTTAAGCGTTGCGTTTGACGGCACCACTTCCAGTCCTTTCTGCACGGTCGCCAGCGCTTCTTCATATTTTCCTGCATTCGCCAAATCCGCAAACTCATTATGAACGTCAATGGCATAGTTTTTTAGGCACTGGGATTTTATGGTCTCGAGGTTTCGGCTTGCAGGCACATGGCTCAGCCCCTCATCCGCAAGACGAGCGGCGGCAATGTAATCTCCTGAGTCAAAAAGGGGCTTTAGTTTCTGATACCAGGCATATTCTTCCAGTTGTTTCATGCGGCTGGACACGGATTTTTCCTTTGCCAGCGGATTATTGCCTTCTTCATGCAAAAAGGAAATCATTTCATCTGGCGGAAGGCCTTCCGTCGCACCGTCCAGCCAGGCTGTATAAATCATCACTTCGATGCTTGCCGCATTTTTTTGTGTAAGATTGGACTTATGCCGGTCAAAGGCCTGCCTCGCCTGGGCATAGTCTTTTTTGTTCAGAAAATTCACGGCACAATTATAGGCAATCGTATTGTATTTTTTTTGCAGTTCAGCGGAAGCACCCCAACGTGCATACACGCTATCCAGCCAGTCCAGTGCCTTTTCCGACTCCTTCTGCCTCTGGTCAAGGTCAATGGCATAGTTTCCGGCAAGGGTATCAAAGTCTTCCCGAACGGCGGCGGCATCCCTTGCTACCGCATCTCCCACAAAGACCATACGGGCGCAAGACAAGGGGATGCCATGTGCATAATCGCTGCGGTCATTCATCATGCTCACCATATTGCGCCCCACCAGGCTGACAAATTTACGCTCCCCCACTTCCTTTCTGCCTGCATAATACTTTTTTGGCACCACAAAATAACGGGTGCTTTTTTCCGTCTGCTCCACGATTTTCTTTACGCCGGGATTAAAGCCGCCGGGATTTGTAGTCTCCACGTCTATCTTTTTTCCGTCGATGTAGACGGTGCAAAAGGCATGTTCCGGCGTTTCCTGACCTGCTACCTGTAAGCCCGCTTCCCGCGCAAGGGCAAAATAGAGCAGGCTGGAAGAAACACAGTTGTAGCTGCCCGTCAAGAACATCACGTCCACGCGGGTCTGATTGCTGCTGTATTGGCGGAGCAGTTTTTCATACATCAGCGTAAGGATTTTTTCTCCCCGCTCCATCAAGGGCAGGTCTGCAATCTCCGGGGAAAGCACCGCATCTTCCAGAGCCTTGTACTGGGAAAGCACCTGCCTGCCATTTTCACTTTCTGCAGGACACAGAGAAAACTCCAGACCAGCCCGGATAAGGTCTTCTCCGCTTAACGGCTCACCCTCCTTCTCATAGATAAAAAGCGGTTCCAGCGAAGGAAAATCCGTCTGGGCAAAAAGCAGGACAGTTACCGTAAAAAGTAAAAGAAAAAGCAGATTCCGTTTCATATCCTCAGTATAAAAGACAATGTACATTACGTAAAGGTACAACAATACTGCTTTCAGGGCAAACGCATTATAGATATCGAGCTTGCATATCGGCTGGACAAATGAAA
>CAKZZO010000022.1 GCA_937885175.1 uncultured Treponema sp.
ACTGCTGACGCGGGAAAGTAGGTAGCTGCCGGCTTTTTTCTTTTTAAATCCTTTTCTTTTTGATAAAACTGGCAGGTCTTAGGGCGGCAGCCCTAGGAGAAGGGGTAGCGTAAGACAGCTTGTCTGCCAGAGGCAGGCGGGCGGTCTGAAGCGAGGGGAAGGCTTTCCCCCTTAAAATTAGGGAGTTGAATATGGAGAATGCGCTTGTTTTTTCACAGGAGAGAACTATTTCCTCGGCGTTTATTGACAGTTCCGTAAAGATGGGGATTGCGCAATCGGTTTTGATGGTGCAGGATAATCTGACGGAATGTTTTAGCAAGTTGGGCTGTGATGGTCTTGTGTATCGGGAAAAGTATCATGCTTTTTGGGTATTTACCAAATCAAAACTGAAGTTTCTGCGTCGTCCTGACTGGCGGGAAAAGATTGTTGCAAGCACTTTTCCTGTTGATAATGCGGGATTTAAGGTACATGTGCAGACCGTCTTGCAGGATATGAAGGGGAATACGCTTATAAAAGCGAATCAGGAAGCCTGTGTGCTGGATATGGACAAACACCGACCGGTGAAAATTTCTACCCTAAATTATCCTAAGGACAATTTTCCAGACTCAGTTTTTGATGAGCCCTTTGAAAAAATTTGTACGGACTTTTCTGATGAGGATTTTAAGTTTGAGCAGGTAATCCGAGCGCAGCATATTGACATGTCACACCATATGAATAATATTGAGTATATCAAACTGGCACTCAATGTGTTTACGGATGACTTTCTGCTTGCCCATGAGCCTGAATCCCTTGAAGTACATTATACGGGTGAGAGCAAGGAAGGTCAGACGCTCAGAGTGTATGCAAAGACTGTCGGTGCGGTTACGGAAATTGCAATCAAGGAAAGTGAGCGTACAGTCTTTGAGATGAAAATCGCTTTCTGTTCGTAGGTGTTTATGGACAAGGTTTCTGTTTACAATAGTGAGTACACAAGGTTAAATCACGCTTACATTGAGATTTTTGACTTTTACAAAAAGATGATTGAATGCGAGGACGCTGATAAGGAAGTTGTAGCGGTGCTGGAAAGCATTCTGCGTGTGTTTAATCCTGCCCTGGACAGAATCAAGTCGGAAATGACTGTGAAAACACGATATAAGGACGATGCGCCTGCTGAAAAAGATGCTGCATCACATGATGACACTGATAACGGCAAAAATCCATATATTCTGACTGGAAACTTTACGGGAGACTAGGATATGTCATTGGAAAAAGTAAAGGCGTATTTTAGCGGAACGGAATTTGACGGAAAGATAATTGAGTTTGACACGTCATCGGCAACAGTGGAATTGGCTGCTGCGGCATTGGGCTGTGATGGCGATATGATTGCAAAAACGCTTTCCTTATTGATTGACGAAAAACCCATAATCATTGTTATGAGCGGAAACTCAAAAATTGACAATGCAAAGTATCGTGGAGTGTTCAAGACAAAGGCAAAGATGATTCCCTTTGATGCTGTGGAGCGGTATATTGGGCATGCGCCAGGCGGTGTGTGTCCCTTTGCACTTGACCCTTCCATTTCCGTGTATCTGGATGTGAGCCTGAAAAAACATGACTTTGTGTATCCTGCGGCGGGAAGTTCCAACAGCGCAGTAAAGATGACGATTGCACAGCTTGAAAAATACAGCGGCTTTCGGGAATGGATTGATGTGGGAAAGTAAACAAAAACGGCATCCGACTACGGATGCCGTTTTTTGCTTTTATGCGCAAGTGTTACACTACCGGTTTCATTGCGGTCATGTAGGCGCGGAGTTTGCGGCCTACGACTTCAATCGGGTGGTTGCGGATTTCGGCATTGACCTGAACAAGCTGGGTGTTGTTGACGCAGTTGTCCTTTACGTCCAAGCCTTTTCCGATGACGTCGGTGTGAAGTTTGGGCATGAGGTCTTTTGCCATCATTGGAGCGGCAACGCGGCTAAAGAGGTAGCAACCGTACTCTGCTGTGTCGGAGATGACGCGGTTCATTTCGTAGAGGCGCTTTCTGTCAATCAGGTTTGCAATCAGCGGAACTTCGTGCAGTGACTCGTAGTATGCACTTTCTTCCTTGATGCCTGCGTCTACCATTGTTTCAAATGCGAGTTCGCAGCCTGCCTTGACCATTGCGACCATCAGTATACCCTTGTCGAAGTATTCCTGCTCGGTGATTTCTTCCTTGCTTTCTTCTTTCTTTTCAAAGTCCAGTTTGCCGGTGTCTTCGCGCCATGAGAGCAGGTCTTTGTCGCCAGCCTTCCAGTCTTCCATCATCGTGCTTGAGAATTTGCCTGAGATGATGTCGTCCATGTGTTTCTGATAGAGAGGAGCGAGGAGTTTTTTGATTTCTTTAGAAAGTTCGTTTGCCTTGATTTTTGCGGGGTTAGAGAGACGATCCATCATGTTGGTGATACCGCCCCACTTGAGTGCTTCTGAAATGACGTTCCAGCCGTGCATCAGCAGTTTTGTTGCGTATTCGGGAGCGATGCCTTCAGAAACCATTTTGTCGTAGCAGACGATTGTTCCTGCCTGAAGCATACCGCAGAGAATTGTCTGTTCGCCCATCAGGTCAGATTTTACTTCTGCAACGAAGCTTGATTCCAGAACGCCAGCTTTGCTTCCGCCCATGCCGACTGCGAGAGCCTTTGCATAAGCCCAGCCCTTGCCTTCCGGGTCATTTACCGGGTGAACGGCGATGAGGTCAGGAACTCCGAATCCGCGCTGGAATTCGTGCCAGACTTCTGTACCGGGACCTTTTGGTGCACACATGACGACCGTAATGTCTTCACGAATCTGCATGCCTTCTTCAATCATGTTGAATCCATGACTGTACCAGAGGGCAGAGCCTTTTTTCATGCGCTTCATAACTTCTGAGATTACGTTTGAATGCTGTTTGTCTGGGGTAAGGTTTCCGACTAAATCTGCTGTCGGAATAAGTTCGTCATAGGTACCGACCTTAAAACCGTTTTCCGTTGCGTTTTTCCATGACTGGCGCTTTTCCTTGATTGCTGATTCGCGCAATGCGTAGCTTACATCCAAGCCTGAGTCGCGAAGACACAAGCCCTGGTTCAAGCCCTGTGCGCCACAGCCAACGATGACGATTTTTTTGCCTTTGAGCGCATTAACGCCGTCAGCGAATTCTTCCTTTGCCATTGAGCGGCAGTGACCAAGCTGCAGGCGAGCTTCGCGCCACGGAATTGAATTAAAATAATTGTTTCCCATTTTGAGACATCTCCTAATACTGTAGTGCGCGAAAAAACACGCACCAAATGCATTTCCGCAATTATACCGCTGAAAATACATTGCGTAAAGTAGGGAGCGGCTCTGCCGCGAAGGCGTGCAGGGAGCGACGGCGTAGCAGGGCAAACGCATTATAATCCATTCACAAGTAAGACAAAAAGGGCACAGGTA
>CAKZZO010000023.1 GCA_937885175.1 uncultured Treponema sp.
GCTTCAAGTCCGAAAAGATATTCCCTGAAACAAAAAAAATCTCCCGCTTTTCACGGGAGATTTTTAGCCAACTGTCGGACTTGAACCAACTCTTTGGTCGCGCACGTCCTGTGCGCTCCCTCCGAGACGCCTGCACTCGCTGTCGGGCGCGTCCTGCGCCCTTTTCGGAAAATTGCTCGCACCTGCTCGCGATTTTCCGCGCTCGTTTGGAGGTTGCTTCAAGTCCGAAAAGATATTCCCTGAAACAAAAAAAATCTCCCGCTTTTCACGAGAGATTTTTAGCCAACTGTCGGACTTGAACCAACCACCTGCGCGTTACGAGTGCGCTGCTCTACCGGATGAGCTAAGTTGGCGAGTGAAAGTATAGTAGCAAAATAAAAGGGTTCCGTCAACATGCAGAAGCCTTTTTTCTGGAGGTCAAAAGACCCAGAGAGATTAGTTTCGTGAAATCTGACCGTTGTTTGCCATGCGTTCCATGTCGGCGATGCTGTGAACAATGATGTAGTTTTCAAATACTTCGATTTTATTGCGGGAAATGTACTTGTCGATTTCTGCGCGGGTTAAGTCTACGGAAAGACCAGCCCAGCGGGCGATGTCTTGAATGGTTACGTCAAAGCGGCGGAGCGTCTTGTTTGACATGGAAATCGGGTTCATTTCGTCCAGCATACAGAATACATCGGCAACACGTGCCTGAAGGTCGTTGATGACGAGAATCTTGAGGCGTCGCTTCTGGTCGTAAATGCGCTTACAGAATGATTTAAGCAGCATGAGTGCAATCTGGGGGTTTCCAGTGATGAGAATCTCAAAGTTTGCCTTGCTGAATTCAAGGCACTGTACGTGACCGGCTGCCATACATGTGGCGGAACGGGGAGAATTGTCCAGAATGGCCATTTCACCAAAAAGTTCACCGGGTCTGAGTATGTCCAGGTTCTTATTGTTGCCGTTTACGCATTTTACCAGCTGTACTTTTCCGCTCTGAATCAGGTAAAAAGTATCGCCCGGCTCAAATTCGCAGATGATTACCTGCCCCGGCTCATAATTTTTTGCAAATCGCTGGAATGCGGGAAGACTGAACTGCTTGAGCGCGCTGCTTGAAGAAAGATCGTCCATGCCCTCGTCTTCATAATTGTTTGCCTGCTTGTCGGCATGAGCCTTTGCTACAGTGTACAGTTTGACAACTTCGTTTTTGTCGTAGTAGTTGGGGTAGCGTTTGAGGAATGCGATGCAGACATCACAGCAAGAGCGGTATTTTTCATCATTGTAGAAGGCCTGTGCTACGGAAATCATGGCCGTCATCGGATTGACACCGCTTTCCTGATTGAGGATGGATTCAATCTTTCGGTGAACCTGACGCAGCTGCCCGGAAAAAACGCGGAGCATCTTCATCATAACGCCCTTGTTGCCTCCGAACATGGCTTCAAATTCAGGAACGGTTAATGCAACGCAGGTAGCGTCAGAAAGGACAGTAATGGTCTCCTCGCGGGGAAAGTGACCGAGCGCAGACTTTGCCCCAAAAAACTCACCGTTCTTAATCTGCTCGGTAATGGGCTCTTTGGTTTCAATGTCAGTGGTCGTGCTGACGGCAAGACCATTCTGCAGGATAAAAACGCGTTCGTCTTTGTCTCCCTCAAAGTAAACTATTGAACCTTTTGTATATTGCATTAACTTTGGCATAAACCTATCCTCAGCATAAGTATACCACAAAGTATGTAAAATATGCTAGTATAAAAATATGATAGATTTACATTCTCATTCAACGGCTTCCGACGGAAGGAACAGTCCTGCAGATTCAGCCCGCTATGCTGCGGAAAAAAATCTAAAAGTCTGGGCGCTTACCGACCATGATACGGTTGCGGGGCTGCATGATGCCGCTTTGGTCTGCAAGGAAAAGGGGCTTGTCTTTGTGCCGGGAATTGAGATTACGGTGACTTGGCCGACGGGAGAGTTTCATCTTTTGGGGCTGGGGCTTACCCATTGTTCCGATGAGTTAAAAAGTCTTGAGGCGGAACTTAAAGAAAGTCGGGATGAAAGAAATCAGCACATCATAGAAAAAATGGCAGAGGACGGAATCCACACCTCAATGGAGGAAATCAAGTCCTTCTGCGGGGTGGAGCAACTTGGCCGTCCCCACTTTGCCGACTATCTGGTTCATACGGGTATCGTAAAGAATCGTCAGGCAGCCTTTGACAAATATCTGGCTCAAGGACGACCCTGGTTCACTCATCATAAGGGGGCGGATTTGGACGCTTCTGTATCTGCCATAAAGTCCAGCGGAGGAGTGCCCGTGCTTGCCCATCCGCTTTCGCTCTACGTCTCCTGGGGAAAGATTGAAGGAGTGCTCAGGGAGATTGTTTCCCATGGCATTCAGGGGCTGGAGGCATGGCATCCCGGTGCCCGCGTGGGAGAGGCTGTTCGCCTGGAGGAACTTGCCCGTACCTTAGGCTGTTTTGTAACAGGCGGCAGTGATTTTCATGGCGAGGGAGTCCGGGCGGACAGACATCTGGGAAAAACCAGCGGCGGAAAGAAAATTGAAGACCGCTTCTGGTACGAAGAACTTGCGCCGCATTTGCCGAATTACAGCGTAGACTGGTGGCTGAAAGAGCCCCAAAACTAAAAAAAATCATCCTTTTTGCATTTTTTTCTGGCTTTTTAAAAATTTTTTGTAGTTTTTTGCATTTTAAAGCCTATATATAGGGTGTGAGGTGATGAAATGCAAATATTTTCTTTTTCTCCATTTGGATACGAGGGGGCACTGGTCGCGGTGGAAGTGGATTTGCGCCGTGGCATTCCGGCAGTAGATGTGGTGGGACTTGCCGATGGCGCGGTAAAGGAAAGCCGTGAGCGTATGCGGTCTGCAATCCGAAACAGTGGCTTTCAGTTTCCTATGGAACGTGTTCTCATAAGCCTGTCGCCTGCTGACTTGAAGAAAGAGGGCGCGGGTTTTGACCTGGCTCTTGCCCTTGCCGTGCTGGATGCAAATGCCCGTAAAAGTGGCGGGGAAGGGGACGCTGACCTTGTTGTGCAGGATGGCGTGAATTCCGACGGGGTGTTGGTGATGGGAGAACTGGAACTGTCGGGAGCCTTGCGTCCTGTGCGTGGCGTGAATGCGGCGGCTACTACGGCAGCCCAGGCGGGGATTACGCGGTGCATTGTGGCAAGCGCAAACGGTGCTGAGGCGCGGGAGGTAAAGGGCATGAAAGTCTTTGCGGCTGCCAATCTGTCCGAGGCCTACGCTGCGCTGAATAAGCCTGAGCTTTTTACTTCTGGAAAGCAGGGTGAGGATTCATTTTTGCCAGAGGATGCGGTGAGCGTGGAAGGGGTGCTTTTTCCCGCGCTTAATCCTGCATGTGATATGGATGCAGTGCATGGACAGGAGAAACTGGTTCGTGCCCTGCAAGTGGCGGCGGCGGGTGGTCACAATGTGCTTGCCTATGGTCCGCCGGGTTGCGGAAAGACATTGGCAATGCAACGGTTTTCGTCACTTTTGCCGCTTTTAACGGTGGAGGAGGCGCAGACCGTTACGCGTATACACAGTCTTGTCGGCTTGCTGCCGCCTCATCAGCCCTTGATTCGGGTGCCGGCTTTCAGACAGCCTCATCAGACTGCCAGCGTGGAAGGCATGTGCGGCGGGGGAACGCAATGTCGCCCTGGAGAAATTTCCCTTGCCCATCATGGCGTACTCTTTTTGGACGAGGCGGCGGAGTTTAGGACTCAGGTCTTGCAGATGCTTCGTGTGCCAGTGGAAACAGGATGCATTTCGATTTCTCGTGCCGGCCGACTGACAACCTATCCCGCTCAGTTTCAGCTTTTGATGGCATCGAATCCCTGTCCCTGCGGCAATTTTGGCGTGGAAGGAAAACTCTGTCTGTGCAGCGGAAAAGCCGTGACGCAGTATTGGCGCAAGTTTAGCGGTCCGCTGTTGGATAGAATTGATATTCGTCTTCCCGTGCGCAGTGCTGACGATGCAAACTCAGATGGAAAACGCCACCGTTCTACAGGCGAACTGCGGCTGGACATTGCACGGGCGGTGGCGATTCAGCGTCGCAGGCAGGGAAAACGCAATGCGCGCCTAACACCACAGGAAGTCTTGCGCTGCTGTCTCTTGGGAAAAGAAGAACAGGCTTTTTTTGATACAGTTTCCTGCACCAATGATTTTTCTCAGCGTGCCGTAAGCAGTTGTCTAAAACTCGCCCGGACACTTGCCGACATGGATGCTTGTGAAAAAATTACAATCTCGCATCTGAAAGAGGCGGTTTCCTTCCGCCAGTCCGATGGTCCCTTTGCCCTGCTGGGAAGTGAAGGATAATGGGGGGGGAAAAAAAAGTGGGATATTACCGGCTCTGAGACTTGAACTCAGACGCTTTTAGGGGCAATGGATTTTGAGTC
>CAKZZO010000024.1 GCA_937885175.1 uncultured Treponema sp.
AAAAAAGTTGCAATTTCTGACAGAAAAGTGGGAAATTATTCTTTACAAGTTACCAATTCTAGCAGGAGGAATAACAAGATTTTTTTCGATTCTTACGCACCCATATCCAGGGCAAACTGAACTTCTGTGGTGGAGCGTCCCAGCTCTGTGGCTATCTGCTCAACTGAGTTTCCCCGGTCGTACAGTTCACGTACCTGGCTTCCAAAGTCTTTTTTTGGAACAATGGGATTCTCAGCATAGGTAACTTTTGGCTCAATGACAGGCACTGAGGCATAGGATGCACCGTCACGCTTAACAGTAAACGTATTGGGTTCGAGGAAGGATGCAAGTGGTTCATCGGCGGCATCGAACAAATCCCCCTGCCCTACAATCTGACGCTGACCTTCATCCGTCACCGCATAGGCAGCATCTGCCGGAGAATGAGCGGCGGCACGCAAATATCGGTCTGCGGCACGACGTGCCTGCGAGGGACGGTTCTGGCGTGATGGCGATTCTTGCATTGCTGGTGTGGCATGCGCTTGTTGAACGCCTTGGACTGACTGCAGCCGCTGGGTAAAGTTTTTTGCCTGCTCCTCTTTTGCAAGTTCATTTTTCAGGACAGCAAGATGCCGGTCTGCCTTTGCAATCATTTCCTTTAACTGCTGAATCTGAGCGTCAACCAAGTCAATATTGCGGCTTGTATTGCGGTTCATGTCCATGATGAGCTGATTTATCTGGTCTTTTACCGATGCAACAAGACTGTCTGTAGAAAAACGCTTTCCGAACCATGTGTTGAACCTTGCAAGAAGGATAAGCCACATAATAATATTTACTACAATCAGAAAGCCTGCTAAAAAAGCAACGCCTATCATTTTTATGATTACCTCGTTATATCTATATGCCGCCCCAGATATCCTTCACGAATCTCCGTACGTTTTGGCACTTCTGCTTCCTCGGCTTGTCCGCCTCTTTTTCCGGCTGAACTGCCATACTGACTGCCAGACCTGCCATCTTCGTCAACGCCTGTAGATTTTGATTCCTCATCTGCGGCGCGATGGACGGTTTTTGCTTCTTCCTGCTGTTGCTGAATCACCTGGCTTTCCTTCATCTGCTGGGTAAGCTGGGGTTGAAACTGGGCATTTGCAACAGTCCGCGCCACATTCTGCATCTGAGAATACATCGTCTGAAGGTCAATGGGTTGAATCGCCACGCTCTTCCTTTCCTACGGATTAAGCAAATCCTTCCGGGTCCCTTACATCTGAAATATCAGGTTCTTCGTATTTACCGCGACGAACAAAGCCGTCTTCATAGAAGAAGGTAACGCTCTTTGTATCTGCATGAACTTCTTCCTTTTCGTCGCGGACATACACTTTTACACCCGCATATACGGTACCGCTTGCACAAACCTTGCCCACGGCTTTGAGTTCCCGCAAATGGGCTTGAATCTCACCGATTTCTGCATTAAGGTCATCATTCTGCAGGAGGATTTCATCACGCCGCTTGTAGAAGTTCTGCAATGCGTCCTCCTTTTCTTTGGGCAAGGTGCGGCGAGCCTTCTGCTGGCTTTCAAGTGTGGCGATGTTCATTTCGATGTCTTCCAGTTCCTTGACGTTTGAAGTCTGCTGATCCTGCAATTCTTCCAAACGATGTTTTGCCTTGGGGTCAAAGCCAACTGACAGTTCTGTTTCAGCACCACCACCTGTAGAACCGATGTTCTTTGCCGAAATGAGTTCCGTTGCAAAAAGTTTTCCGCCCGTAATCTGCGCCTTCTTTCCATGAAGTGCAATCTTACGCTGGGCAGAAATTTCGCAGTTCATTATCAAGTCGGAAACAACAACACTGTTGCCCGCCGTAACCTTGGTATTCTGAATGAATTTTGCCCACAGGGTTCCGCCACAGGTAATCGTACCTTCATCGCGTCCCATGATACCCTGCGTAACGATGATATCTCCGTCGCTTTCCAGATGACAGGCACCAACAGAGCCCATAACCTCGATGTTTCCACTGGCCTTAACGTCATAGCCGTCCTCAACATTTCCATGACAGACAACCTTACCCAGAAAGTTGATGTTACCGGTTTTAATATTCACGCCGTCCACTTCCATGACCGGCTCAACATTGATTTTTCCGTTGACGTAGAAAACCTGACCGTTACAAGATGCAACAATCGTCCGCCCGTCCGCCGCAACCTCTACGTTGCGTCCCAGCGGCATATTGATGTCCTTGCCGTCAGCCGCTTCCAGATAGCGTGCAAAAATCGTCTGACCGTTCTTGCCTTTTTCAGGAAGAATCTTAACGGCCAGGGGCTGCCCCTGCACGACATTCTGAACAAGGTTCAGTTCCTTAAAGTTGACCTGCCCAGTCGCAGATTCCTTTGCACGAATTTTTGAACGGTCTGTCTCAAAGTTAAATTCGATGTATGCGTCTTTGCCGTCTACTGGTTTGATTGCCTCCGCTACAACCACAGGCTTATCATAGACAGGTTTATCAACAAGGGCTTCAATTTTTTCATCGGAAATACCGGCACAGACACCTTGTGTTTTAAGGGCTTTTTTAATCTGCTGGACAGAAATATCTGAACCGCCCATCATGGGTGCGCTGATAGTAACGGTGGCCTGCATCTCATCTTCCGCAGCCTCAATGACGAAAATCGCATCGTTAGATGAATCGTGATTGTAGGATCCGACAATTTCATACATGTCATCGGTTCCAGTCTTGGCCAGCTGCTTGATTTTTTCATCCTCAGCAGAAAGCGTATCCGAACGATGGACATCGGCAAGAATGGCATTTACATCAACAGGCGCACCATCGCCCACTGGAAGCACAACTTTGAGCATGATGTCTGAGCCAAAATGATGTACGTAGTACACGCCGTCCTTGTTGGGATTTTCTTCCACGGCAGCAATTTCTTCTTGGGCAAGGGATTCGCTGACCTTTGCTTTTGCAACTTTTGTAACCGCAGCAACATTCTGATAGGCTCTGATTGTCCAAGGCTTTTTTCCCATGCCAAGGAATCCGTTAAAACCACGCTCAAGCACTTCATAATCAAGGTTGATTACCTTGCAGTCAAGCTGAACGGCGGCATCTGCAAGAGCCTCTTCAAGCGTATCGGCATAGACTTCAACACTCTTTAAATCCTGGTCACTTTTGAGGAAATCGGTTAAATCTGTACGAATTTTTTCAAGGGTGACCAGCGGCATCTTACATAATTCCCCTGCGGAGATTTGTCAGTTTTGCACGGAGACGGAGGTTTGCCTTTGTATGCAACTGAGAGATACGTGATTCACTTACGTCCAGAACCTGTCCGATTTCCTTGAAGGTTAAATCCTCATGGTAATACAAAACGATAACCATTTTTTCTTTTTCAGGCAGTTCATTTATCGCTTCGATTATGACCTTGCGGATTTCTTCGCGCTCAACCTGAACATCAGGATTCAGGCTTGAGGGAGATTCAATGGAATCACCAATGGACATATGGTCACTGTCATCGCCAGAATACCAGACATCATTCAGAGAAAGCACACTGGTACCGCTTACTTTCATGACGGTCTGCTGGAATTCCGCTTCCGTCATGTTCATTTCTTTTGCCACTTCCGCATCGGTGGCTGGACGACCAAGGCGAGACTCCAAGTCTCCAATGGTGTCTTCAATTTCCTTTGATTTTTGACGGACAGAACGGGGCACCCAGTCCAATTGCCTCATCTCATCAAAAATTGCTCCACGGATACGGGTAACTGCATAGGTCTTGAATTTTACCCCTTTATCGGGATCAAATTTTGTGATGGCATCCAAAAGACCAAATTGACCGAAACCGACCAAATCATCGTATTCTATGCTGGCAGGAAGACCGACGGAAACCTTGCCGGCGACATATTTTACCAGAGGCATATACTGCCGGATAAATTTATCACGCAAAGCAGAGGATTTTGTCTTTTTAAATTCCCGCCAGAGTTTGTTCTCTTCTTCTTCATCAAGCGGTTGTGTCTGTCCAAGCTCCATGTATTATTCCTTTATTTAATTTTTTGCCAATATTGTCCGTATTGCCTGCGCCATTACTGACGCACTCTGCTCCATTGCGGGTGTTCCGCTTGAAGATGACCGTGACGAACGAGGCTCGTCTTCCGTAGCAAATTCGCTGTCGCTTACTACACCGTCATCTTCACCCCCGCTTTCCGCTTCGTCACCCGAAGAAAAGACTCCGATATCAGGCAACTCTTCCAGCCCGTCACTGACCGAAGGTGTTGCTGCAGGCGTACTGACAGCCTGCTCCTCAACTGCGACAGTCGCCGATGAAGACTGCTCCGGTGCTCTTGTTGCCTGAACCAAATTCATCGGCTGAAATGACTGCGGAGCATCCGTCTGGCTGGACGCTTCACTTTGCGCCGATGGCTCAGGAGCAAGCACTTGGACAGATTCTGAAGGCGTTACGGGAGAAGTTGGAGGATTTTGTACTGCGGCCCGAGGAGCCACTGGAGCCATCCCGACCGCACGCAGGGCTGGACGCGTATCCCCAATATTGAAACGCGGTCCATCTTCGTCCTCCGGTAAACTTTCATCGCCGATTGAAATATCTACGACACCGCCTACCCGTGATACTTTTTCTGCCGAAGCATCAGAAGCATCGGAAACTGATTCAGACTGTCCATCGGAAAGAAATTTTTGATACAGAAAGGAACCGCCTGCACCAACTGCCGCAAAGATAAGGGCACAAATCAGCGCACGGAGCAGCAAAAGCCCGAAGCTAATGCCGGAAAAGATTCCAATCAGAAATGAAAGTATGAACCCGACTCCAGCTGCAATGCCAATGTACTTCGGGTTAATCATTTCTATTTCCTCCCATTATTCAGATTACGGCAAAAAAGCCATTAGGTCAAGTTTTTTCTTTCTGATTTTACTGCCTAATTTTTTGCCGTATGCCAACTATTTTTTCCGCAGGAATTTCTTCAAGAAGGTAGACACGCCCTCTGAACCACTGTTCTCGGTCTTTTCAATTCTTCCCACGATATGCTTGACACACTGTGCAGGCTTAGACGTGGGATTTACCACCATAAAAGGCTTCTGCCGGATAACAGACTGGGTAACAGCCGGGTCATCGTAAACAAAGCCGATGTAGTCTACCTTGTAGTTCAAGAACTGGGCGACAATGTTGATGATACGGTCAGAAATACGCTTACCTTCGTCTGCACTGTGCACGCGGTTTACCAACAGTTTGATGTTGATTTCCCGGTCAATCAATTCTGTCGTAATGATTTTAATCATGCCGTAGGCATCAGTAATGGCTGTAGGTTCAGGCGTTGTGACTACGTACACTTCATCTGCCGCCGCCACAAAACGAAGAACGTTTTCCGCAATACCTGCACCTGTATCAATGATGATGATATCTGCATTTCCCAGCTGACTGAACTGTTCGGCAAAATAGTCAAGTTCGTCAGTCGTCAGGTTTGCAATCTTGGAAAATCCGTTTGCACCTGCAATAAAGCGAATGCCAAATTCTGTATCCAAAATGATTTCCTGCATGGACTTCTGTTTATTGATAACCTGCATCAAATTAAATTGCGGAACGATATTCAGCAAGACGTTGACGTTTGCCATGCCCAAGTCACCGTCAATCAAAATGACTTTTTTACCCAGCTGGGCATAGGCAATTGCCATATTCACGGAGATATTCGTTTTACCGACACCACCCTTTCCGCTAGTCACCGCAATGATTCTTGTCTTGTGACCGCTTCCAGAAGACGATTTTTTTTCGCTTCCCTGCATTAATTCTCTCAGTTCTTCTGCCTGATCTTCCATTATCTTTCCTCCGTGAAGGTATCTTCGATGTGAATTCTGTCTATTTTAAATCCATCCAGTCTGGTCAAAAAGTTGACCACGGATGCCCGCTCAATGTTTCTCGGCACTTTCTGTCCGTCTGTGATGTAAGAGATGGACTTGCCTTTTTCTGCCAGTACACTCAGTACATTTCCATAGGCTGAAGTTTCATCGCATTTTGTAACGATAACTGAGCCAAAATTGAAGGGCTCGTAGTTCTGGATGATTGAAAGCAAATCCTTTGCTTTTGTAGAAGCCGTAATTGTCAGGTACACATCCGCATCAAGTCCCTTTACGTTGAGCATGGAACGCATCTTACCGATATTCTCGTAATCATTGGGACTGTAACCGCTTGTATCAATAATCAGGGCGTCCAAGGAGTCTTTATAGCTTTCAAAAATTTGCTTTACATCATCAGCTGTTTCTGCCTTGTCCACGTCAATGTTCATTATTTCGCCAAAGCGACGCAGCTGTTCTTCCGCTCCCACGCGGGTTCTGTCTATGGTGACCATGCGGACACGTGCCGGCGGCTTTCCTTCATTTCTTGCGTCAAGAATAATATTGGCTGCAATTTTTGCCACAGTGGTTGTCTTGCCTACACCAGTGGGCCCCACAAGCACGATAACATGAGGGAGCTTGCGGTACAAATGAGGGGCAATCTTTATGGAATCGCCAATCCAGTCAACAACGGTGCGCTCAACTGCAGCAAAATCGTCCAGTTCCGCAAATGAAAATTCCTCGCGAATACGATTTGAAATTTCATTGATGTAGGAAAAAGTGAATTCATTGTCAGAAAGGATTTCTTCGATTTTCTGAATGGTGGGATGCTTTTCATTTGCCTGTGCCGCCGCTACGGTTGCAAGGCTGTCAATTTTTGTGGTCAGCGTCTTTTTGAGTTCTTCTACGGTTTTATTGAGAGCCGCAATCTGGATTGTCTGTGCTGGGCTGCCTCCCGTTGCAGTGCGAAGCAGTTCATCCCTGTTCTTTTGAAATTCATCGGTTGAGGAAAGAGACTGAGATGAGGTATGCCGGGGATTCAGTATGTAAGTGACTTCAATGTACTTTTTCTGAAAAAAGCCCAAAAGTCCTCCCCTAAGCACCGTGTGCCGATCCGTTATTGTGTAGTCAGTTCCATGCAACTCATACAGTTGCCGCCGGCAGTCATCTATGGTCGGTCCAACAATTGTATAGGTTACCGGCGAAACTTTTTCATTCAACATTTATTTCTCCCAAAATTTCCAACTGGACAGCATTGCCAGCTGCCATAACTTCTTGCATTGAAATCACAACCGTTCCCGGCATTTCACGGTCGATTGCATTGCGTACCAAGGCTCGGACTTCACCGGCACAGAAAATAATCGGCAGATAGTTTCTGTCACGGGCAGAAGCCAGTGCTGCGCTAACTGTGCTAATCCATTTTCGTCCGTCTACCGGGTCAAAAGCAACAAAAGGCTGTCCGCCGTCAGCGGGAATTACCTGATGCTGCAGGAGTTTTTCCGATGTAGACTGAGACAGTCTCAATACGCTCAACTTGCGGTCCTGGTCAACATACTGCAGACAGATTTGCAAGCCCAGAGCCTCGCGCACTTTTTCGATAAGGAACCATGTGTTATGCTGCAGAGAACCGAAGTTTGCCAGCGTCTCCAAAATTGCCACGATGTTGCGGATGGAAACCTGTTCACGAAGCAGTCCTTGCAGTACCTTTTCGATTTCGCCATAGGTGTAGTGACCTGCGTTAAGAACTTCGTCCACCACAATGGGATTGGTCTTTTTGATTTCATCCAGAATCTTGGAAACCGCCTGCCGGTCAAGAATTTCAGCCGCATGCCTGCGAATGATTTCTGTAAGATGGGTGGCGATAATCGTGGGAGGATCCACAACCGCATAGCCAGCATTTTCTGCGGCCTGACGCTGGTCTTCACTGACCCAAATAGCAGGAACGCCAAAGGTTGGGTCTACCGTCGGCTCACCTTTAATTTCTTCGGTAACCGATCCCGTGTTCATGCACATGTAGTAACCAAGTTTTATTTTGCTTCTACCCGCCTCAATACCGCTGATTTTAAAACTGTATTCCGTGGGTTCCAGCATCATGTTGTCAATAATGCGGATTGTGGGCACCACCAGTCCCAAGTCAAGGGCTGCTTCGCGGCGGATACGGGTAACACGCTCCAAAAGTTCCGCTCCATTGTCCTGCTGTACCAAAGGAATAAGGGCATAGCCAAGTTCGAGAGAAAGCTTGTCCACGGGAACCACAGGGCTCACGTCTTCCGGGCGACCACCTGTCTGCTTTTGCGTTTTTGCCGCCTGCGCCTCCTCACTTTTTTTGAGGGCGATGACTTTTTCAGTACGCACACGCCGCCAGCCCATAAGCACAAACAAGCCGCCGATAGGCAGCAAGAGATACCAGGGAAAGTTGGGTATCAGGCTCATCAAAGCCAGCGTTATGCCGGTAATGATGTAGACATAGCCGCTCCGTGTAAACTCTTCCTTGAGCTGGGTACCCATGGTCTCTTCGGTGTTGGAGCCAGTAACCAAAAGTCCTGTTGCAAAGGACAAAAGCAGAGAGGGTAACTGCCCCAAAAGACCGTCACCGATTGTCAGTCGGGAATAAGTATTAAGAGCGGTGGCAAAATCCAGCGTCTGCCCCTGGGCATTTTTTATGACCATGCCGGTAATAATGCCCGCAAGCAAATCTATGACGGTGATAAAGATACCTGCCTTTACGTTTCCGCTGACAAATTTAGACGAACCGTCCATAGCAGAGTAAAAGTCGCTTTCCTTTTGAATCGCCCGTTTTTTCTCCCGTGCCTGCTCATCAGTAATGGCACCGGATTGCAGTTCACTGTCCACAGCGAACATTTTTGTGTTCATGGAGTCCAGTGCAAAGCGGGCGGCAACTTCGGAAACACGACCTGCACCTTTGGTAATTACCAGAGTCTGAATGATAATCAGAACCAGAAAAATTACCATGCCGATAACCAAGCCCCGCGTGGAGGGATTTGCCAGGCTGTCTCCCGTAACGATGGAGGAAAAAGCCTTGAGCATGTTGCCGGGAAAGTTTGCATAGCTGTAACTGGAGGCAGAGGTCAGAATGAGACGGGTGGAAGCCACATTTAAACCAAGTCCATAGAGCGTAGCAAAGAGTATGACGCGGGGAAATGATGAGAAATCTGATGATTTTGGGGTGTACATGACGGTAAGGAGTATGATGACAGCCATTGCAATGTTTGCAATCATCATTACGTCCAGGAGAATACCCGGTACAGGAATCAAAAGCATAAGCACAACGATGACCGCACCTGCCGCCACCGCATGATTCTGTACATCCTTAAATATTTCCAAAAATCGGCTTGCCAATCCCCACCCCCATCAGGCTCACTTCTTTTTGTTGAGATAATTTATTTGACGATATATAGTTGCAATTGCTTTTATATATTCTTCGGGTATTATATCACCAATTTCACAGTTTGCATAGAGGGCACGGGCCAAAGGACGGTTTTCCACAATCGGAACATCGTTTTCCCTTGCCAGCGTTCGGATACGAGCCGCAACCAAATCCGCACCTTTTGCCGTCACTTGAGGAGCGTCTGCCTTGACTGCATCGTATTGCAGGGCAACGGCAAAGTGGGTCGGGTTTGTTATGACTACGTCACTTTCTGCAACCGCCCGCGGCATATTTCTCTGCAAAAGCTGGCGCTGCATCTGCTGAAGATGGGATTTTACCTCCGGGTCTCCCTCCATCTCCTTGTATTCCTGCTTTACTTCCTGCTTAGTCATCTTCATGCTTTCTAAAAACTGCCGTCTCTGCACCAGATAATCAGGAATGGAGATGACCAGAAAGACGATGGCACCCGTCATCAGAATTTGTGCCGCAATGCGGGCAATAAGGCCAACCGCACTCCGCACATTTCCCGCATTTAAAAGAAGCATAAGGCGGTCAATATTCATGCGGATAATCAGAAAGGCCGCAAAAGCCATAATCGCAATCTTTACGAGAGACTTGAGCACGTTAAAGGCTCCCTCAAAGGAAAAAACCGTCTTTTTAAGGTACTGTCCCAGGCGGGGGACAATCTTGTTGAAATCCGGCGTAATCGGCTTGACGGAAAAAATAAAGCCCCTATTCTGCACAATGTTGGCCGCAATTGCCGCAATGCCACCGATAACAGAAAGAGGAATGACTATGCGCAAAATGTAACGGTAACATACAGCCACATAGGTCGCCTGCAGCACATCTTTTTCGGCAATGCGCATAAAGAAAAAGCGCAACACTTCCTCACACCAGCGTAAGAATGTGGGTGCCGATACAATCAGCGTAATCACCACAAAAAGCATGACCAGAGAAGAAGCGATTTCCTGGCTTTTTGCCACACGTCCCTCTTCCCTTGCTTTTTGGATTTTATACTCGCTTGGTTCCTCGGTACGTCCTTCATCTTCTGCGGCGAACCACTGCAAGTCTATGTCTTCAAAAGTCATGCGCCGCCTCCCTGAGAAAGAAGAGCATACAGACGCTCAAGATTCCTGAAGGCTCCTGCAAAGGAATGGCTGAAAAACTCGCACAGATTAGGCATGAGGGCCATGATGATGAAGAATGACACTAGAATCATTGTGGGAAAACCTTCACTCATCATGTTCATCATGGGTGCGGCTTTTGAAAGAATTCCCATGGCAACGTTTATCAGAAGCAAGGTTCCCATAATGGGAAGCGCAATGATAAAGGCGTCAAAAAAAAGATGAGAGAGTCCAGAGAACAAGAACAAAAGGATTTTTTCCCGTCCCGCAACAATCGAAAGCGCCGAAATTGAATCAAAACTGGAAACAAGAGCCTGTCCAAAGAGCCGCTGAGCCCAATGATTCTGCAGGAAAATCAGCATGGCAATCAAGTTGAAGAACTGGCCCATAAGCGGATTTTCTACCTGACTGACGGCATCGTAGACTTCAGAGGCAGAAAATCCCATCTGAAAGGCAAAAAATTGACCCGCCGTGCTGAAGGCGGAAAAGATAATCGTAATGTAAAAGCCTGTGATGATGCCCAGAAGGACTTCTCCTGCAAGCAGCAATATGTAGAGCAGAGAATTTGCCCCGTCCCCGAGATAAGGCGCATACACTTCCGTATTGACATGAGGCATGACCAGATAGGCAAAATAGCCAGCAAATGCAACCTTTGAAAGGCGAGAGACATTGCGAAGAGAAAAAAGCGGAATCGTGAGCACAAGGGCAAAGCAGCGACCCGCAACAAGCAGAAAAATCGGAGCGTTTGCAACAATCTGGTCAAGCATGGAGTCTCAGGAACCTCCTAGCGGGCTAGTGACGGAATCATCGCAAAAAGATTCAGCGTATATCCGCGAAGCATGGCAAGCATCCAGCCGCCCAGTAAGGCAAGCAGCCCAAGGATGACCAGCATTTTTGGCAAAAAAGTCAGTGTCTGCTCCTGAATGGAAGTCGTTGCCTGAAAGATTGCAACTATCAGACCGACAATCAATGCGGCGCCCAGCACTGGAGCACACAGCATGAAAACCTGCATTACTGCGCCACGCATTAGAACTACAATTTGTCCGATACTCATGAAATACTCCTATTGCTTACAAGGTTATTGAATTAAACAGTTGCTGGGTCAAAAGATGCCAGCCGTCCACCAGCACAAACAAAATCAACTTAAAGGGCATGGAAATCTGAACCGGCGGCAACATCATCATACCCATGCTCATCAAAACACTTGCCACCACCATATCTATAACGATAAAGGGAATGTACAGTATGATGCCTATCTTAAAGGCAACGGTAAGTTCATGCAGAATATATGCCGGAATCAGGGCATACATGGGAACATCATCAGGATTATTGGGACGGTCAAGCTTTGCCATAGACATAAACATGGCCAATCCCTGCCAGTCACCGGAAAGCTGCCTCAGCATAAAAGTCTTGAGCGGAGTTTCCGCCTGCACATAGGCTTCCTGTATTGAAATTTGTCCGTCAGACAGGGGGCGATAGGCATCGGTATAAATGCGACTGAAGACCGGCCACATGATGAAAAGAGTCATAAAAAAAGCAATGCCGTTCAGAACCGCCGTCGGCGGCACCTGCTGCAAGGACAAGGCCCGCTTGATAAAGTCCAGAACGATTGAAAAGCGCAGGAATGTCGTCATCAGGATAAGAATGCTGGGGGCAAGGGTAAGCACCGTAAGCATAAGCAGAAGTTGCAGGGAAAAGGCAATCTGACTTCCTGTCTGCGGCTGGGTCACGCTGATGTCCACATTGGGAATGGTAAGATTCCGAACATCACGGCTCATTTCAGTTCTTCCCTGTGCCGTACCGCCAGGAAAGCCCTGATTCTGAGCAGATTGAGATGCCACTGGAAAGAGACACACAAGAGCAATCAGTGCAAGAAGGATAATCCGGGGAAATTGCTTTAGAAAAAATCGGGAAATCGCCTGGCTCATACCTGCTCTCCATTCAGCCTTTCTCGCTGACGCTGCAATTCTTCCGTAGCAGACTCCGCGCTATTGGCAAAAACATTGTCTGTCTGGGCTGCATTCTGGACTTCCGCCGCCCCACCTTCTGCCTGCGGACCATTTGGCATAAAAATATTCAGGATATCAGAAAAGGAGCGCGGCCTTGTCACGTTGGCATGCTGGTCAGCATAGAGATTCATGGAATCAACCAAGTCTTTATCGGTGATTTCTCCCAGCAGATTGATAGAACCATCAGTCACACCTATCAGATAGGCATGATTAAAAAGCGTGACAATTTGCGCAGATTTTCCAGGGCCTAGCATAACCTGAGAGACCTTGCGCAAAAAAGGATCGTTATCATCACCGCCAAGTTTCATGCCTTTTTTGAGCACTTTCATAATGCCGTAAATGGCGGCGACAACCAGTGCCAATACCAGCACCATGCGTACAAAAAGCCCCAGCATGGACGGTGTATCCTGCTGAACGGGCGTTGTCGTCTGATTCCAGTTTGAAAACAAATCCGCATTTTCCGATTCATTTTGATCAGACGATGGACTTGCCGTTTGAGGAAGATTTTCCGCAGGCGTTTCCCGAGATGCCTGTGCAAAAACAAACGGACTGCAAAAAGAAAGGAAAAGCAACAAGGCCGTTGCCTTTAATGAGATTTTTGTCATGTTCACCCACCCACGGCAACAAATGCCGCTCCCAACCGGTTAAGTACCGGTGACTAATGCAAATCGGAGACACGCTCCATCGGAGAAAGGATTTCCGTTACACGAACACCAAAGTTTTCATCAATAACGACAACCTCACCCTTTGCAATTGCTTTATGGTTTACGAGAATGTCTACAGGTTCACCAGCAAGTTTATCCAGTTCGATAATCGTACCTTCGCCCATTCCCAAAATTTCCTTGATTTGCTTTTTTGTGCGGCCCAGTTCTACGGTCATTTCCATGTTTACGTCCATGATAAGACCGATGTTGCCCTGTTCCTGTGCCGTAGGGCCGCCTGCCAAATTGGGGAACTGAAGGTTCTGCACATTGGGCGTATTCATACCCATCATGCCGCCCATCATGGGCTGCTGCATACCCATACCCATGCCGCCACCCATGGGCATTCCACCGCCCATCATAGGCTGCTGCATGCCCATTCCCATGCCGCCACCCATGCCCATGCCACCGCCCATAGGCTGCTGAGGAGCCGCTCCCCCCATAAGACTTCCCAAATCGGCGGCAGAAAGCGTACCAGATGCATCTCCGCCAGAAGAGCCTCCGCCCAATGAAGTAACCATGCCGTGGGCAACTTCATCAGAGACAGCCTCCCACAGGGTATAATTCTGACCGTCCAGCGTTACCGGATAGGTAAAGAGGCAGAAAGTTCCCTGAGGAATACGGGCCATGGCTTTTGGCACGTGAGTGGCTTCGGCAGGATTACTTGCCAGTCCCGGCAGTTTTCCGTCGGCACTCAAATCTGTTATCTCTGAACCGGTATGCTGTGAGACAACCTCCGAAATAACGGAAAGAGCCATATCATCCAGTTCTGCATTCTCTTCCTTGTTGATAAGGCCAGTCAATTTCTGACCAAATTCAGGTGCCATAAGGAACATATGGTCGCCTTTAAGCGCGGTGTTAAAGTCAGCAGTAATTGCAACAACCATTTCCGGCAGTTTTGCCAGCAGTTGATCACGGTCAGTTGCCTCGGCAGTCGGCCTTCCTGCCTCAAAATTTGCACCTGTCATGGTGTTGAGGTTGTTCACCAGTTTGTCTTTTAATCCGTCGGCAAATTTTTCCAGCACTGCCGTATCAAATTTTACGGAACTTGCCGGTGTGGAAGCGATGCCTCCCATGTCTACGCCAGCAAGCAGTGCGTCAATTTCGCTCTGAGATATTGTACCATCACTCATAAGATTCGTCTCCTTCAACGGATAATTCTTCAAACTCGTTAGTTTCAGCTTCTTCTATTTTGCCGATGACCTGCACCGCCATTTTTTTACCGACAACACCAGGCTGGCAGTAGAATTTCTTTTCATTTCCCACGCTCAATGTAAGCGGGTCTCCCACACGGGTGTTGGAAAGCTGCACCACATCACCCACACGCAAGCCCAATACGTCGCGAATAGGGAGGTTTATCGTACCGATTTCCGCTACAACATCCATATCCACGTCAGCAAGTTTTTCCTTGAGAACGCCAAGATACTGAGTGGTAGAACTTCTTCGCACTGAACTGAACCAGAACTGTGATGACAGCTTTGAAATAATCGGCTCAATAGTCAGATAGGGAATACAGAAGTTCATCATGCCCTCTTCTTCACCAACCTTTGTTTCCAGCGTAACAAGAACAACCATTTCCGTAGGCGGAACAATCTGAGCAAACTGAGGGTTTGTCTCAATCTGTCCCAGACGTGGACGCAAGTCGATTACCTGAGTCCATGCCTCGCGCATATTTGCAAGAATACGGACGATAATGCCTTCCATAACGGAGGCTTCAATATCAGTCAAATCACGGCTGACTTTTGCTCCCTGACCAGTACCGCCAAACAGACGGTCGATGATACTGAAAGTAATTGCCGGGTCAATTTCCAAAACCGCATTCCCCTTGAGCGGATCCATATTGATGACCGCCAATGTGGTTGGGGTTGGAATTGAACGGATGAATTCCTCATAGGTCAACTGGTCAACGGAAGCAACGTGGACATGAACAAGAGAACGAAGCTGCGCAGAAAGCGATGTCGTGGTAAGACGCGCAAAGGTTTCGTGCATGATTGAAACCGTACGGATCTGTTCCTTTGAAAATTTATCCGGACGCTTAAAATCATAAATTTTAATTTTGCGCGTATCACTGACCGGCTTAAAGTCATCAGTATCGGACTCACCCGAACTGATTGCCTGGAGCAACTGGTCAATTTCATCTTGTGACAGAACTTCGTTCATGCCTTACATCCACCCTCGTCTTTTTACCGACTACTGTTTAATGACATCCAGCTGCATAAAGCGGACGTCCTTAATTTTTGAACTGCTCAAGATACTGTCGTTAATGGCATTGCGAATTTCAATCTTCAGATTTTCTTCGTTCTGCGGTGCCAGTTCATCAGCAGACTTCTGTGTAAAGTATCGGCGTAAAAAGTCTTTAAGTTCAATAGTTCTCTGGGTAATTTCTGTAGAAGTTGCCTTATCTTCTTTTTTGTAGCCCAAAACAACATCCACCGTTACCGTTGCAGGCTCCTGGTCATTTGTCTTTGTACGGATAGAACCGAGTGAGCTATACCAGTCCAAAAGCTCACGCTTGGTGCTGTATTCTTCCGTCACCGGAACAACAGCCTGCTGCGTTTGGCTTCCGCCCATGATTTTCATTGTAACGATTACGATTGTAACGATAAGAATGATGGCTCCAATTCCCAGCGCGGCAAATTTAAGCAGCGTGGGAAGGAATCCGCCGCCACCACCGCGCTTTTTGGCAGGTGCCGCTCCACCAGCGTCATCGCCATCAAGACTCAAATCATCATCATCAGCCATCTGATACCCCCTTTTTTTATACACCCATTGACGAGTCTAGCATTAAAAATGCCCTTCGTCTAGAATAATTATATCAACTCTGCGGTTATATGCCTGTCCTTCCTTTGTTTCATTAGAAACCAGTGGACGCGTATCAGCATATCCCGCAATTGAAAACTGATTTTCGTTCACGCCAAAGTCCGCAAGATAATGCAAGGTATTTGCGGCACGGGCAGCGGAAAGTTCCCAGTTTGACGGATAGCGTTCCGAAGAAAAAGGATTGGTATCCGTGTGGCCTTCAATCCTAAAACGGCGGCCATTCAGTTCCTCAGACTGAAAGAATTTTGACATTTTTAAAAGCACGTCACGAGTTTCCTCAATGTTCAAATCTGCACTTCCCTGCTCAAAGAAAGCATCGGAAGCCAGCGTAATGACCAGCCCCCGTTCATCACTGGAAATCGTTATCTTGGAAGAATTAATTTCCGGCGCAAAGACGCTGACAGCCTTCTTGCGGGCAACACTGAGAGAACGCCCCTTATCCACAGAAGGCAAGGTTGAAATTGAATTTCCCAGGTCTGCCAGGCGGCCGATAGAAAGAGACTGTCCTCCACGGGGATCATCCATGGAGTTTGTTTCCAGAGAAATTGAATTCTGAATCTGTGCCATTGCCGCCGGGTCAACTTCGGACGGATCGTACAACATAACGAAGAAGCAGAGCATCAAGGTAATCATGTCACCATAGGTACCCTGCCAGGCGGCGGACGGTTTTTCTGGCTCTTTCTTTTCTTTTTTTGCCATCGTTCCTTTCCTGTCTTACCCTTAGTCTTTCAATACATCCGCTTCAATAGCCTTGCGGGTCTTTGGATCAAGATAGGTCAAAAGCTTCATTGCAAGAATACGGGGGTTGTCACCAGCCTGGATTGAAAGGACGCCCTCAATGACCATTTCCATCGTGGACATTTCGGCAGCGTTTTGGGCAGCCAGCTTATTTGCAAAAGGAGCAACCAGCCAGTTTGCAAGCATTGAACCGTAGAGCGTCGTAATCAAAGCAACAGCCATGTTCGGACCCAAGGAGCTTTTATCTTCCAGGTTGTTCAACATACCAATCAAACCGATAACCGTACCCAGCATACCGAAACCAGGACCGTAGCCTGCCCATGCGTTGATAACGCCAATCCAGCTCATATGACGGCCTTCCGCCGCACTCATCTCATTTTCCATGATGGCGCGGATAACGTTTCCATCGGTACCGTCAACCACCATGCGCAAGCCTTCCTTCATAAAGGCACTGTCCAAATCGTCCAGACCTTCTTCCAAGGCAAGAATTCCTTCGCGGCGCGCCTTTTCTGAAAGGGCAACCATGTTCTGAATCAGAGTTTTTTCGCCATAATCATGTGTTTTGAAGGCCCGTCCCATGACACCGAAGAGCCCCAGAGCCTGTTTGAGCGGAGCAACGATAAAGAGGGCGGCGTAAGAACCGCCGACCGTAACGAACACAGAAGGAATATCGATGATTCCCATAACGGAACCACCAGAAGTAACGACACCCAAGCCGATAGCAATGACACCACCAACGATACCAATGATTGTGGCTATATCCATTTTTTTTCTCCCATACCCAACGGCTGCATGAACCGCTTACAATTCATTTTTATATATGCCGATTTCCCGCCGATAAGCAATTATTTTCTGTATAACAGCCTCCGGCTCGTCCCGTATCACCACTTTTTTCCCCGAAAGCAGCGAGATAGTCAAATCCGGTGTCTGCTCCATACTTTCAATCATATGGGGATTCAGCCAGTAGGTTTTGCCATCAAGACGGGTCACTGAAATCATTCTCTATTTTCTCCCCAATTTTCAATATCGTCAAGTAGAAAATCCTTTTTGCATTAAAAAATCTGCCCCTTCGGCCTATAAATTGCCGTTATTTGTTTCTAATCCGCAGATTTATAACATTTTTTTTATTGTATTATTTCGGAAAGGCGGTATGATGTAAACATGGATGCAAACATTTTACTGATTGAAGACGTTCCCGAGATGGCCCAGCTCGTTACGATGTATATGGAAAAAGACGGCATGACCGTAAGCGCCGTGCAAAGCGCAGAAGACGGACTGGAAGAACTGAAAAAAAACATTCCCGACCTGATTATCCTTGACCTGAACCTGCCCGGCATGAGCGGCTTTGACTTTCTGAAAAAAATCCGTTCGGAATACAAAGAGACTATTCCTGTCGTCATCGTCTCTGCCCGAGATGCGGATGAAGACATCATCACCGGACTGGGAATCGGCGCAGATGAATTTGTCACCAAGCCTTTTTCTCCCCGTGTTCTTGTAGCCCGCGTGGAGGCCAACCTGCGGCGACAGGCAAAAACAGAAGCCGCAGCAGAAGCAACTTTTGAATTTGGTCCCTACACTGTGCTGCTCAACAGCTGCGTCCTCAAGAAGGGTCCGACAAAGATTCCCCTTTCCACAAAAGAATATGAAGTACTTGAATTTCTGATACAGAACGAAGGTCAGACGCTTTCTCCCGACAGAATCTACAGTTCCGTCTGGAAGAATCAGTTTGGCGACATCACTGCCGTTGCGGTCTACATTCAGCGGCTCAGGAAAAAAATTGAAGCAGACCCTGCAAATCCCACATACTTAAAAACAGCATTTGGACAGGGATATTGCTTTGAAAAGGGCTCAAAATGAAAATCAAGACTCAGTTCAAGCTTTTCATTGCCTGCATCATTGTCGTTCCCCTCATTTTTGCTTCTGCCACTGCCCTCTTTCGCTACTACAACAGTCCTGACAGGATCTTGATGAGCAACTACCGCCACATCTCTAAAATTTCGGAAGCACCGCTTTCCCAGCGGGATTTGCGCATGGTTCGGGAAGCCATCCGACACTTTCCGCCAGAGGGCGAACTGCTGATTCTTGCAAACCATTCTGAAATACTGCTTTCCACGATAGATGAATTTAAAACGCTGGCAAGGATAGATGTGCTTGACCTCTACCGCTATATCCGTGAGACCAGTGGAAAATACTTTTATCAGATAACGTCACCGGAACTTTTGGACCGGAGCGCGGACATTACGCTGATTACCCGCATGGAGCGCAAGAAAGACCATCCGCCCAAGCCACCCCACAGACTTTTTCAGACCCTCACCTTTTTTATCGTTATTTTTGAAGTAATCTGCATTGCCTTTGCCATTTATGTCTCCATGACTATTTCCCGCTCAATCACCATGCTGGAAAAGAATACGGAAAGGATTGCAGGAGGTGAACTGGACAAGCCGCTGGAAAAGCCCAAAGACTTGCGCACCACAAACGAAATCACAAGGCTTGCCGAAAATCTTGACAAGATGCGCCTCGCCTTAAAGGACGAAGCGGACCGGCGCATACGATTTGTCATGGGAATCAGCCATGACTTACGCACGCCGGTTGCAGTCATCAAGGGCTATACCGAAGCCATGCATGACGGCGTTATGTCCGACAGCGAGTCCCAGAAAAAGGCACTGGACATCATCAGTTCAAAGACGAGCCAACTGGAAACAATGATAAATACGCTGATAAACTTTATGAAACTTGACAGCACCGACTGGCGGGAACAACTGAAAAAACAAAGAATCAAGCCTTTTCTGGAAGACTTTGCCCAAAGCTGTAAAAGCACGGGCGATGTATTCAAGCGCAAGATAACGACGGAAGTCTCCATTTCTGCGGAAACGGAAATTCCCTTTGATACGCAACTGCTTCAACGTGCGCTGGAAAACATTTTTTCAAACGCTGTCCGCTACACGCAAGACGGAGACAGCATCTCCTTTAGCGCAAAAGAGTCGGGCAGCGAAATTTTCATCACCATTTTGGACACGGGCATCGGCATGAGCGAAGACGATTTGGAACATATCTTTGACCTGTTTTACCGTGCCACGGGAAGCCGACGGGAAGAAGGCATGGGAATTGGCCTCAGCGTAGTAAAGAATATCATTGAAACCCACGGCTGGAACATTTCCGTACAGTCAAAAAAGGACGAAGGCTCTGCCTTTACCATAACGATTCACAAGCCTATACCAGTGCTTGTAAAAAGGGATTGAGCAGCAAAAGTCCGCTTCTGGTAAGCGAAAAGAATCCATCTTCATGCCTTGCCAGACGGCGCTTTTTCCACTCACAGAACAGTCCCTGCTCCACACCAAGCCGCGCAGCAAGGCTTTTTCCAAAGCGCTGGGCATAGTCTTTTTCACTTACTCCTTCCAGCATACGAAAGCCCATCATCAGGTATTCAAATTCCTGGGTGTCTGCGTCCAGATATTCCACCTGTCGGGGTAAGCCTGCAAGGGAACGTGCGGAAAGGCTCTGTTCATCGTATTGCCGCCAGAAGCGGTTGTAGGCGGCTACGTCACTCGTGTTCGTCCAGCGGATGCCTTTTTCTACTTTTTTGTCCGCCGTCATTTTTCCGTACAGCGTTCCGCTGGCTCCCGGCCCGCAGCCGATGTAATCCTGCAGTTTCCAGTAAACGGTATTGTGACGGCTCTGAAAGCCCTTCTTGGAAAAATTTGAAACCTCATACTGCATGTAGCCGTATTTTTCCAGAAGATTCCTGCCTCGCACCCACATGCGGTCTGCCTTTTCCTGAGACCAAGAAATCTCGCCGCGCTCAATACTGTCTGCCAGAGGCGTTCCTTCTTCGATTGTTAGCGTATAAAGGGAAATGTGGTCAATATTTTTGTAGGAACACAAGGTATGGATTCCCTGCTCAAAAGAAGCATGGCTATGGCAAGGAAGCCCTGCAATCAAATCGCAGGAAAGCCGTCCCTGCCAATGGGAACGCAACAGTTCCAGTGCGCGAAAAGCCGCCTGAGCCGATGCTCCCCGACTGACTGACTGCAAGGCTTTTTGGTCAAAAGCCTGAATTCCCATGGAAATGCGGTTGACTCCAGCCTTTTTCAGCACCGTAAGCAAGTCAAGGCTTACATCATCAGGATTTACTTCCATGGTGACTTCAGCATCTTTTGCGGCTGGACAGGCGGTAAAGACTCCCTCAAAAAGTGCCGAAATTTGGTACAGGGTCAGCTGGCTGGGAGTTCCGCCACCCACGTACACCGTTTTCCACTCAGAAACATTCTGAGCATGTGCATAAAAATGCACTTCCTGTATCAATGAACTTACGAAATCTTCTCGTAATGTATAAAAATCTGCACACTTGTCGCTTCCAAGGCTAAAAAAATCACAATAGGCGCATTTTTTCCGACAGAAAGGTACGTGAATATAAAGGGATGAAGAACGGCACGTCATTTACAGAAGGCGAAATTTGCTGAAGGGAAAGTATACCAGCACTGCTTTTCCCCTGAAGGCAGTCTGTTTTACCACGCCCCAAGTACGTGAATCCGACGACTCTAAGCGATTGTCACACAGAACAAAATACTCATCTTCTCCAAGAGTAATTTCCTTCGTGTTTCCTTTTGCGCCTAAATCCTTATCCCACTGCACAGGAGCATTGGCCACCGTAATATCATATTTGGACTGGGTCAATTCAAATTCCGTGAGGAAGTGGCTTTCTTTTTTGGGCTTAATGTAGAGCAGGTAGTTATCAAGATAAATGGTATCCCCCGGCATACCGATGGCACGGCGGATGAAGGGAACTGAGCGGTTTCCATTTTTATCACCCTGAAAAGGCTCCCACTGCTGCGCAGTAACAAAACGGCAAAGCAGATTTATCAGGCGGACGGGGAGCGAATGTTTTTCTACCGGATAGGGCTGAATCAAAACAACATCTCCCCTTTTGGGTGTACGCAAGAGGGGAATGACAAACTCAAGACTGTTTTCCGGAATATCGGGAGTCATTGCCTCTGAAACATTTCTTACAGGAAACAGAATGAACATCATAAAGAGGGAGACGCTGACAAAACACAGGATAACCGCCGTCACAACCGTACATATCCTGTGATAGAGTTCCCGCTTCATTTTATACGAAATGGCATAGATATCCTTAAACATACAAAGAGAATAGCACAGTTTGCCGAATACTTGCAAGGCATTCATTTTCACCATATAATGTACCCATGGCAGAAAGTGTTAAAATCATCGCGCAAAACAAAAAAGCCCGCTTTCATTACTCCGTGGAAGAATCCTATGAATGTGGTGTCGTCCTGGAAGGAACCGAGGTAAAATCCGTAAAAAACGGCAACATATCCTTTCCAGACGCTTTTGCCGAAATCATTCAGGATGAAGTATGGGTGCGCAATTTTCATATTTCCGAATACCCATTTTCTTCGATTTTCAACCATGACCCGGACAGAAAAAAGAAACTGCTCCTGCATCGGGAAGAAATAAAAAAACTCAAGCGAAAGATTGAAGAAAAAGGCTTTACGCTGATTCCGCTGGACGTGTACCTTAAAAAGGGCCGTGTAAAAATGACTTTAGGAGTGTGCAAAGGTAAAAAGTTATTTGACAAACGTGCCGATATTAAAGAAAGAGACCTAAAAAGAGATATTGCCCGGGAGTTCAGGGGAAAGTTACAAGGCTAGTCTCCGAAACAATCTGCGGCACTATTTGTTTTCAGCATGGCTGCCCGTGCAGGCCATTGGGGAAATTATATTATTGAAAAGATTCATTCTGTTTCTGACAGTTCTGTTTCTCACCTCAGTGCATCTTTTTGCAGCACCGCTTACCATTGATTATTACGGTGTAGTCTCCCAGTCCACGGACACCAGCATCCTGAAAATGGCTCAGGACATCTTTCTGACCCAGTTAAAATCCATTGACCAGCTTCGTGTTGACGACAGGAGACCTGACGCCACAAGAACACTCCAGTCTCTTCCCGTCATCGCAGACCCCAGTCATGTTTCTTTCTATGCGGAAATAAACGAAGCGTCAGCCAGCAGTGCCGCAGTTGAATGGAAATGCACCTTTACCGCTGTCGGAACAGACGGAAAACGCTATTCAAAAACAGAGCAGTATGACTCTTACTACAAGATTCTGGTTGGAGCAAAGTCTGCAATTGAAGACGTGTTGAGTCAGCTGCCCTCTCAAAACACACAGCAGGCAGTTTCAGCCCAGACAGAGCGTTCTGCCCCTAGGGCATTAAAGGCGGAATCCCTTGCCGGCACCTGGAGCGGAGAACCCTATACCGATAAAATCGTACTCCTGCGGGGTGGCAGGGGATTCGTGATTTTCAAGAACGGCGCATCCATGAATATTGCAGTCAAAGTGGTTGACACCGACAAAAACGGCAACATCTCTCAAATAGAAGTGGCACAGGTAGGAAAACCAAACGCATCATTCTACCCCGCCCTGCCCCGTGAAACCGCCCTTGCCTCTGCCGCTACGGCAAAGCCCATCATCTGGACTTTTCAGGTGACACCTGACGGAGTTCTTTCCGGCACCAAGAAAACCCTTGTCGCCTCCACAGACAGTCCAACAGGTGTTGCAGAAGGCACTGAATCTGTTTCCTGGACAAAGAAATAAATCAGCCTTCCCTTCCGTATGAACAAAAGCAGGGCAAACGCATTATAATCCATTCACAAGTAAGACAAAAAGGGCACAGGTAA
>CAKZZO010000025.1 GCA_937885175.1 uncultured Treponema sp.
CAGCGTTACCTTCCGACGCTTACGCTCAAAAAACAGCAGCTTCAATCTGAAATCAGAACTATCGAGCAAAAGGCAAACGAAGTCCGTGCCGCCCGCGCCGCTTTGGAAAAAGAATTCCAGGTGTGGATAAGCGTGTTTGGAGAACAGGATGCCTTTACACCCGATATGGTGACTGTCCGCAATATAAAGAAAGGGGTCGGTAATATTGCCGGTGTATCAATTCCCGTGTATGAGGGCGCGGAATTCGGGCGGGGGGACTACGACTTGTATTCCACACCGCTTTGGATTGACTTGGCCGCAGACCGCATGGAAAAATCTCTTTCTTTGGATTTGGAAGCCAGCGTTCTTGATGAACAGGTTCGGCTGCTTTCTCAGGAGTTGCGCACCACAAGCCAGCGTGTAAACCTTTTTGAAAAGGTAAAGATTCCTGAGGCAAAGGCAAACATTAAGAAGATTTCAGTCTATCTTGGCGACCAGCAGGTTAGTGCGGTTGTTATTTCAAAGGTTTCTAAAAAGAAGATTGACCAGAGAAATGCTGCCGCCGCTCTTGCCAAGAAAATGGCTGAAGAGGGGGCTAGCGCATGATAGTTCCCATGAAAAAGGTGTCCCTGATTGTTCTTGAAAAAGACCGCAAGGACGTGCTCAAAAACTTACGGAAGCTTGGTGTGGTGCAGTTGGAAGACGTGCAGGGCTCTAGCGATGAACTGCAGGCTTTCCGCGACCAAAACAACAAGCTGGCAAAGGCAATTTCCTTGCTTTCTGATACAAAAGTACCAAAATCAGTGCTTAAAAATCAGAAGACGCTGGAAAGAGATGCCGCCCTTGAGCTGGCCTCAAAAATCGTGCAGTCAACTGAGCAGAAGAAGAATTGCTTTGACCGCATTACTGCAGACCGCAATGATTTGGAGCGTCTGGCAGGCTGGGGAGAAGTAAATCCAGCAGAAGTTTCCGCATTGGCAGACAAAGGTGTATACATCTCATTGTATGAGATTCCCACTAATAAGTATGCGGCGATAGGTTCTGATGTCAAAACCTTGCTCGTTAATCGTGACAAGGCAAAGACTCGTTTCCTCTTGCTTTCAGATGCTGCAAATGCTGACCGACCGGCAGGACTGCCCCCGGAAGCATATCAGGTTGTACTGCCGCAGGTTTCTACAAGGGAGCTTGCACAGTCCATCAAAGATAATCAGAAGCAGATTGCCGATATTGATGCGGAAATTGCCTCTGACGTGCAGTATCTTGATGCACTCAAAAAACAAGTACCGCTTTTGGCAAAGGACATTGAACTTGAAAATGTCTACAGCGGCATGGGATATGAGGGCAAAAAATCTGAGACTGATACAGAGGAAAACGCTGTTTCGTCAGTGCCGCTTGCCTGGGTAACGGGTTTTGTTCCTGTAGATGATGTCAGTCGCCTGCAGGCTGCTGCCAAAGAAGAACAGTGGGGTCTGGCCTTGAGCGAACCTGCTGAGGACGAATTTGTTCCGACGAAACTCAAGAACAATAGGCTTGTAAGCGTGATTTATCCGCTCACAGACTTCCTTGACGTTACGCCGGGCTACCGCGAGTTTGATATTTCTGGCTGGTTCCTGCTTTTCTTCTGCATCTTCTTTGCGATGATTTTTGGCGATGCGTGCTATGGTGCATTGATTGCACTGGCAGGCTTGCTTGTTCTTGCAAAGAGTAAGAAGGGGAGCCGTTCACTGGGTGTTCTGGTGACGCTTTTGGGCTTGTGTACCATGGGCTGGGGTGTAATGACCTGTTCATGGTTTGGCATTGAGCCTGAAAAACTTCCCAAGCACTTGGTTGACCTGTCTTTTGCTCCATTCTCTGCGGCAAAAATCGGCACGGATGCGGCAAACACTAACCAGAAGATTCTTTGCTTTACACTGGCACTGATTCAGTTGAGCATTGCTCACTTAAAGTGTATGGTGGCTGACAGAAAGAGTCTGAAATTCTTTGGCGACATGGGCTCACTCTTTATGATTTGGGGTATGTTCTACGTCGTTATGAATATGGTTGTGGATAGCGTGAAATATCCGCTGGGAATTACCGAAAATACAATGTATGTGTTCGGTTTTCCCTTGCCCTTTGTATGTCTCGGCGTTTTGGGACTTGGTTTCCTGCTTAACTTTATCTTCGCAAATTACGAAGGTAGCGTAGGAAAATCAGTTTTGGAAAGCGTAAAGAATATCATTTCCGTATTGCTGGGCGTGGTCAACCAGTTCAGTGATATCGTTTCCTACATTCGTCTGTGGGCAGTTGCCTTGGCAGGTGCGGCTATCAGCCAGACCGTCAATACAATGGCCGGACCTATGTTTGGAAAACTGGCATTCTTTGTGTTCGGCATACTGCTCTTGGTGTTCGGACACGGATTGAACATGATTTTGAACCTGCTTTCCGTTATTGTTCACGGTGTGCGCTTGAATACCTTGGAATTCAGCCAGCACTTGGGCATGACTTGGAGCGGCTCAAAGTTTAGGGCATTTTCGGAATAGCGAGAAGCCTCCGGCAGAACATTGTATTTCTGCCGCTGTTCGCCGATTTACGGCGGATGCATGACGGTGCCGTTGCGTACTGTCAGGAAAATGAAGCATGAGGAATATAATTCCTCTTAAAATATGATATAGTCAACGGTCAAAGAACCGTTAAAGGAGTTTTTATGAACTGGGGTATTTTAGGCGCAGGCTTGGTTATGGGTATTGCTGCTATGGGTAGCGCAATCGGTATCGGTATTGCAGGACAGGCTGCAATCGGCGCATGGAAACGCTGCTATCAGGCAAACAAGGCAGCACCCTTCCTGCTGGTTGTCTTTGCTGGTGCACCGCTTACACAGACCATCTATGGTTTCTTGCTGATGAACACGCTGAAAGCCGCAGCTGCAACTGCTGACGTGGCGACACAGCTCTTCTATCTGGGCTTGGGTATTGCTTGTGGTCTTGCAATGTGTATGTCTGCTGTTTCACAGGGAAAGGCTGGTGCTGCAGGCAGCGACGCTTTGGCTGAAACAGGTAAAGGCTTTACAAACTACATCATGGTCGTTGGTCTTTGTGAAACAATCGCTTTGTTCGCAATGGTCTTCGGTATGATTGCCTAAAGGCAGTTTACGTCAGCTTTTAGATGACGTAAAAGACGGGTTCTGCTGGAGCCCGTCTTTTTTTTCTCTTTATCATTTTTGTGTGCTGTAGTATAATGACATCATGGAAAAGAAATTTTTGACTCCCCGTGAAGTTATTGCAGGTGGGTTCGGTAATGTTGATAGGATTGTGGTGGGGGGAATGAACCCGGTTACAATTCAGACGATGTGGAAAGAAGGAATTATCGGCATAAAGGATAATCCACAGAAACTTGAAGAAATCCGCAATAAAATTGCTTCACTTAAAATGCTTGGTTGTGACATCATCCGCTTTGCCGTTCCTGATATGGAAAGCGCAGAAAGTTTTATTGAAATCTGTAGGGCAACCAGCATGCCGCTTGTGGCCGACATTCATTTTGACTACAGGCTTGCCCTAAAATGTCTTGAAGGACCTGTGGCGGCAATCAGAATTAATCCAGGAAACATAGGGGCAAGAAATCGCGTGGAAGCGGTAGTAAATGGTTGCCGCGACAAGGGTGTGGCAATTCGTATCGGGGTCAATTCAGGTTCTCTTCCCCATGACTTGCGGGAAAAGGTGGAGAAAGGTGAATTGAGTCGCAGCGTTGCTTTAAGTGAGACCGCAGCCCGTGAGTGTGCCGTTTTTAATGAACTGAATTTTGACCAGTTTGTTGTAAGCATGAAGGCAAGTTCTGTTGCTGAAACAATTGAAGCAAATGAAGATTTTGCCTCAAAATATGACATTCCCCTTCATGTTGGCGTTACTGAAGCGGGACCGCTGATTACGGGTGTCGTAAAATCGACGCTTGCCTTCAGTCATCTTCTGAATGAAGGCATTGGCTCAACCATTCGCGTTTCTCTTTCTTCTGCTCCAGAGAATGAAGTCATCACAGGGCTTGAAATTCTACGTGAGTGCGGAAAAAGAAAGGGAGGTGTTACCCTCGTAAGTTGTCCGCGATGTGGACGGCAGGGCTTTGATGTACATGCTTTTATGGATAGATGGCAAAATACACTCCTGTCCATGAAAAAAGACATTACTGTGGCCGTTATGGGCTGTGTCGTAAATGGACCTGGCGAAGGCAAGCATGCAGACATCGGTATTGCTGGAGCGGGAGGCAAGGCAATTATTTTTAAAAAAGGCGAAATTGTGCGCACGGTTGATGAAAAAGATGCCGATACTGTATTTAGAGAGGAACTGAACTCGCTATGAAAAAATTGACGGCAGTCATCTGCTTTGCCCTTTTGACATTTTTGCTCTTTGCCCGTTCCCCGCAAAAGCCTAAAGATTCCGAGTATGCCTATCGAATTCTGGAAAATGCCACGCTTGCTTTTGATTCCGGTGATTACGGAAACGCAATGAAGTATGCAAATCAGGCAAAGGATGCCCGCCGTGCAGAAAGTGAGTATGAGACCTATATCTTGGAAAATGCACTGACCCCCCGTGCCGTACGACGGGTAGGCAGGGCTTTTGCAGATGTACTGGATATTCTAGCTGACCGAGATGAAAAAGAAGCGATTGCCATTATCAATCTGTATTTAAAACGCTACGGAAAAGACCATTTTAACAACAACGTTGATGACATGGTGTCATGGATTAAGGCAAAGGCGGTTTATCCTGAGGCAGATTATCTCATTGGAAAAATCTATCAACTTGAAGGCGAACACGCAGTTGCATTGGAATTTTACGAGCGCGCCCGCATGGAGTCACCTTATCTTGATATTCCTGCCGAATCTTTTGATATTCTCTATACCATGGCAAATCTTGCAAAACAGCAAAAAAAAGATGAGCCTTTTGAGCAGATGCTTTTGCTGATTTTGGACAACGACCAGCATTTTAAGGACAAGAGTTTTATTTCAGCCTTGCTCCGGACAGTTGATTTTGACACGGTAAAACATGTTGACCGCTTTTTTATGCTCTTTCGTGCAGAACCCAATCATTCTCTTGAAGCCCTGTATGAACTGGGTTTGATTTATGAAAGGCGGGGAGAAGATGAAAAGGCACTTTCCTGCGTTGCGTTGGGAACCGTAGAGGCACTGACCCATATGCTTTCTGCAATCTCAGAACGGGATGCAGAGTTTAAGTATGTTGATTTTCCTCACTTCTTGCAGACCGCTTCCCGCTATTCTGACATTGTAGAATGGGGCAGCCAAACCCATGTATGGGATATGATGTTTCAATTTGCAGAGCGTGTAGAAAAACGGGGAAAAAGAGTCTTTGCAAGTGCCTTGTATGCATATATGTCCGATACCATGCCCGACAGTTATTGGCAAAAGGAATCCAAAAAGCGTCTTGGCATTGCACAACATTAATAATGCAGGCCAATTCCGATGTATAATTCGTATGAGGAGCCGGTTCTCCAGCTGTCATCAATAAGGCTGGAAACTGCTTTTTTGATGAGTTTTCTGCCTACATCAACACCTAAACTTGCACGAACTTCTATGCTTCGCCACTTCTGAGGAAAGACCAGAACTTCAAGACCTGCGGAATAGAAACCATCCTTGATGCTGAATGTTCTTCCTGTGGCAGTATTTCTTGTCAGTGCCGCATCAACGAATGGAGAAATTTGCAATTCAAAATCAAGATAGCGCATAAAGCCGAATGCCTTTGCTATTTTTGACTCTTCTCCAAAAATTGCTTCAATCCAACCACACCAGTCTGTAGTAATGATGTGGATTGGCATGTCAAGATTAATGAGAATTGCCGCTGAAACATCCAGAGCCTTTTTGTCTGTTCCTGAATACTTTTGGTCATCTTTTATACCGCGCAGTTTTGAACCAATTTTTTCAGTACCATTATAGGAGGCAAAACCATAGAGACGACCAGAAAATCCTACGTACTTGAATGCAGATTTATATCCCATGAGCTCAGTGTAGACCTTAGGAATATATTGGTCTTTCTGAAAGTTGTAGCCCAGAGACTGACCGACCGTTGCAGAAATACCATTCCGAAAATTTCCTATCCAGTTTACGCGGGAAGTGCTGATGCTGTGGCCAAAGTCAAGTATAGGGCTGCTTAAATCCTTGTTTTCCGTGCTGATGCCGTCAGCATCCCAGTTCCAGGTATATGAAACATAGGGCGACCAGGTTACGTTGCCCCAATTATCAATCTTTTGCAAGATAATAGGAATAGAAAGCGTTGCGCCCTCAACAAAATACAAATCGTCACCATATTTTTTGTAGTCAAAATTCCTGATGACTGACTGCTTCAAGTCAAGGCTGATGGAAAATGTATCAAAGGGCAGTATGAAGGTAAAGCCTGTCGTTACATTAAATTCCGGAGCGTCCTTTCCGAAGGTATAGCTGAAACTTAGCGAATTGTTCCATGATGACTTAAAGGAACCCATTTTAAATGGATAGTCATAGGACAGACTGAAACCAAGTTTGTTCTTCCATTCCGATGTTTCAGAGTCTTCACCAGAGAAGAATTCAACATCCGCGTTGAGTGCGCTCATGGTGCCAAGAAAATTGGTATCTTTTATTTTTGCTTTTAGCGTTAAGCCTGAGTTTGAATCATATTTAGGGTAGGGAACGATAAGAAGATGCTTTGAGTCTGAAGTAAAAATATGCAGATGGACGAGGGAAATTTCTTCATCGCCTTTTATGTCATCATAGGTAAGACTGATATTGGATGCTGAAAAAGTACGCTTGTTAATCAGTTGCTGTTCCAAGTCTTTTATGTATAGATTCAGTTCGGTGTAGGAGTTAAAAATGCGGGACTTATCAACTTCTACATTGCGCTCAATGGCATAGGGACGGGTAATTCCCAGAACATCATAGGTAACGTTTGCAATTCTGTATTTTGAGGCAAACAAAAAAGATGCAGTCAGCAGTAAACATCCAAGAAGAAAAAAACGGCGCATCAATAGGCTCCTTTGCCTTTTATGACGACATAAATTGTCTTAATGATAATCCACAAGTCAAGCCAGACTGACCAGTTCTGAATGTAATAGGAATCAAGCGTAATGCGTTCCTCATAGCCCGTGTCCGAACGGCCAGAAATCTGCCACATGCCGCTTAATCCCGGCTGAACAGAAAGGATAAAGCTTGCCTTGTCACCGTATTTTTCAAGTTCAGGCTTGGTAACGGGGCGCGGACCAATAAAACTCATCTCCCCAATAAGAATATTAAAGAACTGCGGGATTTCATCAATACTGGTTTTTCGCAGTATCTTTCCGATTTTGGTGATGCGAGGGTCATTGGTAAACTTTCGGTCTTTTTCCCATTCAGCCCGCATTTCAGGATTTTCGGCAAGAATCTTTTCCAACTGTTTGTCTGCATCAATAACCATTGAACGGAACTTCCAGCATTTGAATTCCCGTCCGTTTTTGCCTACTCGTGTGTGTCCGTAAAATGCCGGTCCCTTGCTTGTAATCTTAACAAGAATGGCAACAATGATGGTAAGGGGAAGGGTAATGGGAGCGGAAACCAGCAGCAAAAAAATATCAAGGGTGCGTTTAAGAGCAACACTTACTTTTTTTGTCAGGTTGTGAGTTGAGGAAAAACCAAGGATACCGCCAAAGTCACGGACATAGGACGTGATGGTATTTGTGTCCTGAATGTGCGGAATGCTGATTGTGTAGCGGTAATACATATTTATTGCAGTCGTGTCTCGGTTATAGTCACAGAGAATGGCTACTTTTGTACCTGTATCCCTGATTGCGTCTGCAATTTCTTCTGAATGGGGAAAGACAGGAATTCCCATGTATTCTGAGGTTTCACTTGCCTGACTGTCAATAATGAGAGCCGGTTTGTAGCCAAAGTCCTTGCGCTTTAAGAGACGATTGATGATAAAGTCACCGCTCTTTCCGTTTACGTAAATGACTGCAGGAACACCAAACCACTTTCGCTTTGCAAAAGCATGGCGGGAAAGTTCACGGCCAACTGGAAGAAAAATGGCAGCGATGGGAGAAGCAAGAATGAAGGCAACAACCAGCGGAATTTTATCATCTGCCTCTTCTACCGTAATGGAAAGGGCAATACCTACAAACACAAAAAAACAGCAGATTGCAAACTTCTTGACTTCTTCCGCAGGAGGAAGGGAAATTCCTGGATACAGTCCGGCAGCATAGAAAACCGCAAGCATCGGCGGTAGATAAACTGCATAGTCAACGAAAGAGCGGAAGTTAATCCAACTGTGATTAATGAAGTTGATGATAAAGAAACTGGCACCAATAGAAAGCATGACAAAAAGAGCATCCGAAAGCATAAGCGCAGCCCCGGAGGTAAAGGAACTGGTTCTGTAATAGGAGTGCTTAAAATATTCGCGAAAGTCTTGTATTGTCATACCAATTTCATATTGTATAACAAATTGCACCTGTTGTCTATATCATGCAGGAGAGCATCTTTGCTGCTGTTTTTTCAAAAGAATAGCGGTTTTTTGTGGGTGCAAGCAAGTCTTTTTCCTTCCAGACTGAAAGGAGTTTCTGAGATAAATCAGCAATGTCTTCAGCCTTAAAAAAAGTAAGGGGAAGCCCTTCGTAGACTTCCTTGAACACGGCTATATCAGATACAATTGCCTTTGTACCGCAGCAGAGTGCTTCCATTGGCGGAAGTCCAAACCCTTCGTAGAGAGAAGGTTGGACGAGGATTTTTGCCTCTGAAAGCAGCAGTTTCAGTTTTTCGTTGGTGACAAAGCCCGTAAATTCCACCCCCTCTGTCTTTTCAAGAGAGAATAGCCCTGAATCCTGAGTACGAAAATTATTTTTTTCTCCTACAATAAGGAGACGGGGCAGGGAAAGTCCTTCAGCCTTACACTGGGCGCGAAAAGACTCAAAAGCAGGAAGCAGCGTATGCAGTCCCTTATGCCGCTTGATGTTGCCGATGAAGATAATCGTGTCAGTTTTTGCAGGAAGGGGTGAAAGCGGCTCCTGTAAGTACTCAGGAACACTTGAATGAACGACATGAACCGGCTTTTTGCAGTGAAGTTTTTTGATGATACGTCCTTTGCTGAATTCGGACACCGTAAAAATGGCCTGGGATTTTGAGACTGCATGCCTGTAAAAGAGTTTTCGGGCAAGAGTACCGATTTTTCCAGCCAAAGCCACGTCCAAAAACACAATGTCATGGATTGTAGCGTATATGGGAACATGGATTCCCGATGGAATGTTGCAGTAGGGCGAGACAAATGCATCACAGGCATTTATCTTTTTTGCAATCGCAAGCGGAAAGAAAAATGTTTCTCTAAGGGAAAAAGCAGCGACGTCACAGGGAAGAAGCCTGACATTTTTTGCCTCATAAAGTGACCGGGGCAGGGAAGGAATCCTATGACTGTCATCCAAGCCTAAGAGCAAGAACTGATGTTCTGTAGCAAGCAGGTGGGGAAGTATGCCGTCGATAAAGGCTCCGATTCCGCTTTTTCCGCACATGCGGCAGTCTATGGCAAAGGTCATTGCGCCCCCGTCATGGTGTGCTGTGTTTGCTCAATCGCTTCTTGCAGTTCATGACGAAAGCGGGCATTTGAAAAAGACTGTGCATGAGAAACAATGTCGGCGGCATTAAAATGCATGTTTTCAAATCGTTGCAGGGCATCTTTGAGCGAGGAAAGGTTTTGCTCCTTAAAGAATAATCCTGTCTTGCCGTCTACAATAGTTTCCAATGCTCCGCCTTTACCAAAAGCAATGACAGGACGACCGCAGGCCTGCGCCTCTACAGGAATAATGCCAAAGTCTTCTTCCGCACAGAAAATAAGTGCCCGACACCGCTGCAAATATCCCTTTACTTCATCATCACTGATTCTACCCGTAAAAGTAATTGTTTGATAGCGGCTTGCCAAGGCTTTTAACGCTGATTCCTGACTACCACTGCCTATGACAATGAGATTCTTTTTCAATTCACCGCAAGCCTGTATTGCCAAATCCATTCGCTTATAGGGAACAAAGCGACTAAATGCGACAAAAAAATCTTCTGCTTCCTGTCCGTTAGGAGACAAACGCTCAACGTCAACTGGTGGATGAATGACGCGTGCATCCCGATTCCAAAATTTCTTAATGCGGCGGGCAATATAGGCTGAATTTGCTACCAGTGTATCAATGCGCTGGCTTGAAATGTAATCCCATTGTCGGAGTGCTGGAATCCACTGCTTCATAAAAAAACGAGTAAGATGTCCTGAAGCCTGTAGATAATCGTAATACAAATCCCAAACATACCTCATTGGTGAATGAATATACGCAATATAGGGAACTGTAGGTGGCGTTATAATTCCTTTTGCACAAGAAGATGAACTTGAAATCACCAAATCGTATCCAGAAAAATCAAAAGCCTCAAATGCCCTTGGCATAAAATGCAACAGTTTTGTGTATATCCTTGTTGCTTTTGGGATTTTCTGTAAAAATGACGTATGAACCTTTTCTGGAGGAAAATGAGCAGCCATTTTATTTTTGTCATAGACCAGTGTAAAAATGTCAGCATCAGGATAAAGCACAAGCATTTGCTCTACAACCCTTTCTGCACCGCCATAATTTACCAGCCAATCATGTACAATTGCTACCTTCATTTTCCATCCGTTTTTGCAGTTTCCTGCGCATCGATTTTTTCCATGGTGGAAATCATATAGTCTGCTGTCAGTTTGCCCGCTTCTCCAATGTGTTGCCAAGCCTCTGCCTTGTAATGTGCACGCAGTTTGGCAAGTTCGGGACTGTCTGATGCGTTCCGTATGACTTCTGCAATATTCGGAAAATCTTCCTCCTTAATGGGAATACCGATTTTTTGCAGAGTTGTAACAGCCCACGGCTCATGTCCTGTATCGTAAATGTCATAGGGCATGGTATCCATCTCAGCATTCGCATACATAACGGGCTTGTCGCACAGGAATGTGTAATCATAGACAATGCCTGAAAAATCAGAAATCATCAGGTCTGCACGTTTCATCGCATAAATATTGTCGCGCTCGCTGTCCCATTCAACGTTTTTCGCATCCATGTAGCGTTTTTGCAGTCTTTCAAGCATATCAGGCTCGGAAATTCGGGATTGAGGATGAGGACGAATGATAATATGCATTCCGCTTGCAACGAGTGGATCAAGCAGTTTCTCTCCATATAGACCAAGCAATGCACTTTTACCCCATGATGGAGAAACAAGAACCGTAAATTCATGGTTTTCTTCTGACGGAATTGCTGCGATTTTTTCTTTTAGCAGGTCAAGGTATGTGCATCCAACGGTAACCAATTCTTTTGCGGGCAGGTCACGCTGTTTTTCCAGCATCCGAATATCCTCACCCTGATAGTCACCAGTCATCAATACAGAATCAAAATAATCCAGTCCAAACAGACGGTACATTGATGAGTCCGTTGTAGAATGGAAGATATGACTATAGTGCTTGACATGCTTGCTCCGCTTGAGTTGATACACCTGCAATCCCGGAGTAGTCATCAATACGATTCCTGCACTCAGCATGTTAAGCTTTGCATAGGCAACATTACCCATTCCTATACATTCAGGCTTGACGTAGGTAAATGCTTTTTCAAAAATCGGATCATCTTTTGTACCCGCAAAGTATGTGAGTTCAATCTGTCGCTTTTCAAATTCTTCTGCAATGGGCAAAAAAACCGTGAAATACCGTTTGTCCTCACAGTATATCACGTATTTTTTGTAGGAGGTATCTTGGACAGCAGCCTTGCCACCAGAAAAAATAACCTTGAGCTTTATAAACAATGCCCTGGAGAGAAAAAAAAGTGTGGTGACCGCTCCAATCAAAATAGAAAAGAGCATTGACCCCGTGCCTGGATCAATATACAAAAACAGTGCTGTGTTCAAAATATTCTCCTACTTTGCTGTCTATGCGTTTTCTTTTATAAAATCCTTAATGAGACCAAGCACTTTATCCATATCAGGCTGTGGTGCAACAGTGATGCGCATTGAAAGATGACTTCCCTCTGTCCATAGGCGGGTAAGATAGCCATTTGAAGAAAGATAATCTTTAAGTGCCTGCACATCAATTTCCTTGTCGTTCGCTCCAATGTTCTCATTGAACCGGATAAAAATAAAGTTTGCGGCAGATTTATAAGCCTTTATGCCTTTTATCTTGTTGATTTCGGAAATAAAGTCATCCTTGAGTTTAATTATGGTCTTTGTAAGGTTATTGTAGTACGCCTTGTCACGGAGGGCTGCGATACAGACTTTGCGACCGATGTTTGAGACGCGGAAAGGATTCAAATCCAGTTTGAAGACCTGCTTTGCCATAGGAGTGCAGAGACCGTAGCCCATACGGATGCCTGCAAGCCCATACAGTTTTGAGAAAGTGCGGCAGAAAACCACATTATTATATGCGTTCAGCAGATACTTTGCATCATACGTGACCGTAGACAGACCAAGATATGCTTCGTCTACAATGACGAGGGAAGAGGGGTTTTCTTTGATAACCTTTTCCAGGTCATTACGGCTGATGACTGCACCCGTTGGATTGTGAGGCGTGGTAATGACGATGATGCGCGGTTTTGTCTTCTTTGCCTCTGAAAGCAGATTTTTGATGTCGAATTCGTAGGAATCTTTTCCTGGGAGGACATTGTAGTAGGCAGCCTTTGCATGACGAAGTTCACAGACTGACTTGTAGTAGTTCCACGCCGGATTTGAAATCAACACCGTATCGTCCTTATTCAAAACAATGGTCATAATCGTTTTGATGACATCGGAAGAACCTGAATGAATGAAAATAGAGTCCGTTGAAATCTCTGTTGCCTTTGAGACTTCAATTGCCAAATCATCCTCGCGGGTGAGGTCATAGAGGTATAAATCCTCCATGGTGGCATTGTGGAGAGCTTCAAGACACTTGGGGCTAGGACCAAAAAGGTTTTCATTCACGTGCATACGGCCGGTCAACTGTTCCGTTGCCACCACTGAATACTGCTTGGTGTCTGAGTAGTTTGAAAGGTATGAAATGCGCTGGGTTGAGTTAATCAACTCGTCTTCCTGAAAAAACTGGTCAATGAAGTCCTTGAAATTGGGGTAGAACTGGAGGATGTCTTCAGTAGTGTCGAATTCCTTGCATTCATTATCATCATAGCGCTTGATTTTCATCAACAGTTCAGTGATGTGCTTAATCTGAAAGTCGTCCCAAAGCATGTATTTCATGTCGGGGTCATAGTATTCCTTGACCATCAAATCCACAAATTTTTCTGAGAAAGATTTTGAGAAGAAAGCCTCTCCGATGGTGTACCAGGATTTTTCGCCGCCTTTTTTGACTTCGGTCATGTAGCCGCGTTCATCCAGACCCTTTACACAGTATTCGTTACAGAATTCATCAGAATAAAGACATCCATAATACGAGTCATACACATAGTCCCGGTAGACATTGTGGGCAAACCAGTTGTCAGAGCAGCAGATGTAGCTTGCCTTGATGTAGTCTTTTGCGGCGTAGAGGGAAGACATGTTGTTTTTTTCTTCCCATTCAGTGTTGTCAATGACAATAAGCTCCGGGTACTTTTTTGCCATTTCGTAATAGCGTTCTTTAAGATAGCCTACAACAAGAACGATTTCCTTGATGCCCGCATCGTGTAACTGCTTGATTTGGCGTTCAACCATTGTGTCGCCTTTGATTTCGAATAATCCTTTGGGAAGGTAGTTTGAAAGTGGCATACAGCGGCGGCTTCGTCCTGCTGCCATGATGATTGCATTATCAACTTTATATGGTGCAAGGGCCGCAAGTCCGTCTTCCGTTACCTTATTGTTATGAACCCAACCGCTCTTAGTACAGCTTAAAACGACATCCTTTTCAAATGCAGACGTATCTTCTTTTCTGCGGATTGCCATGAGATAATCAAATTCACGTTCTGTCATATACAAAATCTCCTTCAATAATCATTTAAGTATAGAATAATGCATTGTTTAATTCAATAAGTGCTGATGTATGTCTTCCCGGCTCCAACTAGAAGCCTTAAAGATACTGTCTTTTACACGCCACCATTGGTCATCCTTTATGGGGAAAGTGTATAAATTTTTCATAAGCCATGCCTGATGAGTATCGTTACAGGTGACTACAACGCCGTCTTTTTTGAGGTCATTAGTATCTAGCGGTACCGCTTTTTGTGTAAAGGGATTGACCGGTTGTGCAACAAGTCCCTTTAAGGCAATCGAGGGCACATCGCCGTTTGTCATAAAGGTCATGTCTGTCTTGAGTGGTCCCCGCGAGTTAAAATCCTTTACCATAAGCAGAGGATGAAAATGACCGCGACCAGTATATTTTTCACCTGCAATCTGATTGTCAAGTTCCAAGTCCGCTTCTATTTCTTCTTCATAAGGACCATTTCCATGGTCGGAAACAATGATAATACGTGTGTCATCGTAAATACCTTCCTTATGAAGAAGTGAAATCCATTCAGCAACACGCTTCATGGCACACATGTTTGTATGATATGATGGTTCCTGGGCATATTTTGAAGTACCATAGTTCGTGATATTTTTTGTTGGAACATACTCGGGAGCCTGCATGAAGTTGCTGGAATGTGTGAGTTCATTGACAATACAGGTATAGGTGTTTTCGTCAGTGTCCGAAAAATCGGTCAGTTCGGGAAGAAAATCAAGCGCAGAATAATTGTCAATGACATTGGTATATGAGGTGACATTATCATCAGAATTCCAGTACTTTCCTTTGAGATATACCAGTTCACGCAGACAGACAGGACTGCATCTGAATATGCTGAACATAATCATGTTGCGCTTTAAGAGCGGGTCTGTATTATCAAGACTGCCTTCATCGCTATGCAGTTTATACCATGCACCAGAATACTTTCCGATAGTCTGATAACCGTCAATTTTTTCATATGGGTCGCAGATACTAAGATCCGCATAACCAGAGTAGTTTGCCCAAGAGGGATCAGCAATAGCCGCATGAAAATTCGCCTGCTCGGTAAAGATACGAGGCAGCAGCAACAAGGCTTCGTTGTTTTTCATGTAGAGCAATTCATCCTTTCGCCGATTCATTTCCATGGGAGCGTATTCATATCCACCAAAAACGAGGGGAGCACCCATCATCGTGTGACCATTATATGATACCGTGTTCTTGTACAAGGTAAATCCTGAAAGAATATCATTAAATGCAGGATCGTCCCGATACATTTCCTCGACAAATTGATTTTCCGCCCGGTCAAGCATAATGACTATAACGTTCTTGTGATTCTTTGAAAGATGAAAAATCGGCTCAATTTCCACAGCCTGCAAGTTGCCCTGCGCCACAAGAGTCTTATATTGGCCTGAAATAGTATTGATGTTGATAATTGAAAATACCGTCATGGAGAAGGAGACTATCCCCAGAACAGAGATAATGAGCCGTGGCTTGAGGAATTTAAGTGCTGCTACAACGCCACAGAATACTGCCGCAAGAACTGCAAGGTTAAGCACTGAGTAAGGACTAAAGGAATTAAAATCAACAGCATTTAAGAAAATGAGCGTCGCAGACACGTCACCATAATTCGGCATGAATATAAATGCATTTAAAAGAGCAGCCACCGTACCAAATGCAAAAATGGTCGCAAGGACAGTCTGCACTTTCTTATTGAAAAGGAAATACACACAGATTGCCCAGAAAAGGAAAATACCTGCTGACTGCATGAGAGTAACCCCGATGTAGCCCAGGGGATTAGGATTTGAACCAATGCCAGAAAATTCAGCGGGAGAAGAAGCAATAAGCGATGTTGGAATGGTAAAGCCTAGCAAAATCCAAAGGAGCACACAGGAAACAATGTACATGACTGTACGCTCTTTGTTATTCTCCAAAATGGGACGAAGCTGGGTATGCAGCAAATATGAAATGCCTTTAAGTATGAGGGGAATACAATATATGCAGATGACGACAAAAGTAAAAATAAGACGATAAGCAGGTTTTGTCGTATAGAAAAAGAGAACAAATAGAAGGGCTGGAATACAGGCCGCACAGACCAAAAGCCAGAAAGTCAGCAAAGGCTTCCTTAGTTTATAGAAGATGTTTTTTACGAGACTGAAAATGTTATTGAATGTCCAATATAAAACCAGACCGCTGGGAGAATTGTAGAGAATAACAAGAAAAATTGCCGCCATGCCAAAAATCTGAACTTTTTCACGAATGCCATGACCTTTGGAATAGATGAGGCCTGAGACACAGTTGATAATTGTCATTGCTATCGGAAGCACGTTTACAGGAAAGGAGCCAATGCTGAACATGGCATCCGGCTTTCCCATATCCTTAATGAACAAGAAGGACTCGCCGTTGAGTGCAGGAAGGTGAGAGAGAAAACGGTATGCCGCAATAAAGAAAGGAATCTGAATAAGAAGTCCAAATGATGAGCGTAATGCCATAATGGGACTGTAGTGGCACTGACGATAATAGGTTGTAGTCATCATGTACCGTTCGTCACCAGAAAAGCATTTTTTGATTCTGTCCAATTGTGGCTGCATGGACTTTACTTTGTCCCGCTCAATCTGCTGCCAGTGATCTGCAACTGCATAGAGGGGGAGACAGAGCAGGGTAACACCTATACTTACTCCAATGACAGAAATCCCAACCGGATCTATCATTTTCTGGCAGAGATAATATATACATTCAATTATGGTATATAGCGGATAGATAATAAGCGTATACAAAAATGTTGTCATCTCAAGTTCCTCTGTAATATATAAAGTAAAGGTAATAGACTACCTTAAAGGTTACAATATCTCCGCCACGGCATCCGCCAGCGTCTTTCCCTCATCAAGCAGAATGCTTTCCCTGCAACCGGCATTTTTTCCCGCGTCTGCGTCACGCTGGCTGTCGCCAATCATGTAGCTTTGTGACAGGTCTATGTTAAAGTCCTCTGCGGCCTTTAGAAGCATTCCTGCCTTAGGCTTGCGACAGTCGCACTCGCACTTGTAGGCTATGCGCTCTCCTTCAAAGCCCCTGTCGGTGTGGTGGGGACAGTAGTAGATTGCATCTAAGTATGCGCCTTCCTTTCCCAAGAGGGTTTCCAGTTTGTTGTGGATTTCCTGAAGTTCGGGAAAATCAATGTCACCGCGGGCGATTCCCGGCTGGTTTGTGACCACAATGGCAAGATATCCTGAATCGTTGATTTTTTTGATTGCCTCTGCGGCTCCCGGAAGCAGTTCCATACCGTCAAGTTTGGTCAGAAATCCCACGAATTTGTTGATAGTGCCGTCACGGTCAAGGAAAACTGCCTTTTGCTTGTGGCTTAGGTTTCTCTGGCTTACAAGACCGCTTTTGATGTCGGCCTCGGTGGCATAGTAGCGGTCGGGCGTGCCCATGTCCTTGATGTATTCGGGGGTGTCGTAGGCATAAATCTTTCCGTCTGCAACGGCGGGCTTTAAAACATCCCGGTCAAGGTCGATTTTTTCTTTGGTAAGGCGCTCTTTTGCCTTTAGCAGCAGGCGGGGATTAATCATTTCTATTCCCGCATTCACTCGGTTCTTGTACCAGAGCCGCTCATCTTCCTTGTTCATCCAGCGGATTACGCGTTTCGTGTCCTGAGGGAAGTCTCCTTCCTTTGCGGGGGGAAGAATCTCCGTTACCAGAAGGGAAGAGTCGTATGGGTGTCCGTTGGGATGGGCGACCAGGGTTGCGTCCGCGTCATGTGATTTATGGAAAGAAGCGAGGCGGGAAAAGTCCAGGTCAAAAATCGTGTCGCCGCAGAGAAGGAGAAAATCCTCGCCCGAGTCGATAAGACCTTCGATTTTGTAAAGGGCGCCGGCCGTTCCAAGGGGCTCACTTTCTTCATAATAGCTGATTTTTACCCCAAAGCGGGAGCCGTCCTCAAAGTATTCGCGGATAAAATGCCCCAGATGCCCGATTACCAGCGTTATGTCGGTCAGTCCGTTCCTTTTGAGGCATTCAATCTGATGCTCCAGAATCGGTTTTCCGCAGATTTGAATCATGGGCTTGGGAATGTCGCTTGCAATTGAAGCGATTCTCGTTCCCTTGCCGCCAGCCATTATGACAGTTCGCATTGCTTTTATTCCTTCCAAAAGTGTTCCTCAATTTCAAGACAGAGGGCATGGTAAACAGGCAGGTGATACTCCTGAATCATAAAAGTCTCGTTTGAAGGAACGATAATCGTGATGTCTGCGAGGCTCTTGATTTTGCCGCCGCTTTTTCCGGTGAGGGCAATTGTCTTTAAGCCCCTGGCCTTTGCAACGACAGTGGCGTAAATCACATCGGCAGAGTTTCCGCTGGTGGTGATTCCAAGGAAAATGTCCTCAGGCTTACCGTAGCCGTTTACCTGCTGGGCAAACATGACGTTTCCGTCCACATCGTTCAGGCTTGCCGTCATGAGGGCAGACTGGTTGGTAAGGGCTATGGCTGGAAGCGAGCCCTGCAGTTTGTCAGAAAGATAGGCGCCCGTGTCGGCGTCAATTTCCTTGAGCTTTGCAAGAAAATCATTGCTTGGCTTACGGATTTTGACGAATGATTTTAAGAGTTCGCCGCAGATATGGTCAGAGTCCGCCGCGCTTCCGCCGTTTCCCGCGACCAGAAGTTTTCCGCCCTTTTCGTAGGAGGCGATTAAGGCCTCGCTTGCGGCGCGAATGTCTTTTTCGCAGACAGACAGGGCGGGATATCGTTCTATAAGTTCCTTGATGTGATCCATAAAATCTCCACGCGCCATGGACGGCGCATTTGTTTTTTATTCAAAGTCCTCAGCCTGATAGAAGACAATTTTTGTTCCTTCGTTTTCAAACTGAAAGGGAACGTGCAGCTGGTTTTTGAGGGCCGCGCGCACGGCATCCTGTTTTTCTTTCGGAACATAGAAAAGCAAAAATCCGCCGCCACCGGCACCAAGGAGTTTTCCGCCCAATGCACCTGCCTTGATGGCCGCATTGTACTGCTCATCGATTGAATCTGAAGAAATGCCTGAAGAAATGCCCCGCTTTAACTGCCAGGTGTAGTCAAGCAGACGGCCAAAATCGTCCAAGTCAGAATTCTTCTGGACCAAAACCTGCTCCGCCTTGTCTACTAATTCATACATCTTGAGAAGCTCTTGAGTCTTATCCTTCATGGACTTCTCTGTTTTTTTCTGCACGTCAGAAGAAAAACGTGAGATTCCCGTAAAGAAAAGCATGAGATTGTCATTGAGGGCTTTTTTCCGCTCAGGGGAGATGATGACGGGATTTACCGCATAGCCGTCAGCGGAAAAATTGATGCGGTTCAGTCCGCCAAACGAAGCCGCAATCTGATCCTGAATGCCGCCTGCCTCAGCGCAGAGAACCCGCTCCAAGTGAATGGCATCATCAGCCAGCTTCCGTTTGTCGGCATATTTGCCTTTGAGTGCATAGAAGGCCTCTAGCATTCCCACTGCAAAAGACGATGAAGTGCCCAGTCCCGTGCGGGCCGGCAGATCTGAATCGTAGACAAGACGGATTTCATGCATGTCTAACCACTCCATGGCATTGCGGATTGCCGGGTGATTGATTTCTGCATAGGAGTTTACCTTTTCTTCTTTTGAATAGGTGAGATGCGTCTTGTAGTCAAAAAAACGGGGCAGGTGACGGACGGTGACATAGCAGTACTTGTCGAAAGTCGTAGAAAGAACGGCTCCGCCATGCTCATTGTAAAAACCGGAGAAATCAGTTCCGCCGCCAAAAAATGACATGCGGAAGGGTGTGCGTGTGATAATCATACTATGAACTCCTTGAGGACGCTGACCAGCGTATTGTTGTCCTTTTCATCTCGAATTGCTATGCGGATATAATTTTTGCCTTCGAACATTTTCTTTGACGAAAGGTCTTTTATGAAAATCTGTTTTGTCTCCAGCAGTTTCTCCGCCATGTCTTTACTTGAAATACAGCCGTCTTCCAGTCTGCAGAGCAGAAAATTTGCCTGACTGGGGTAGACTTTCAGCTGTTTGAAGTGAGAAAGTTCCTTGATAAAGCGATTTCTTTCCTCTGCAATTGAGTCGCAGGCAGCCTTGTAGGCAGACTTATACTTGTCGTAAATCTGCATGAAATACTCGCCAAATGAATTTATGTTCCAGATGGCATTTGCCTTGCAGATTGTCTTTACGGCGGCGGAATCTTTGTTTACCAGTACGCCCAGACGCAGGCCGGGAACGCCGTAACTCTTGCTGATTGACTTTATGATAATGAGGTTTGGATAGTTTTCAATGATTTCTTCATCAATCAGTGTGTAGCGTTTTTCACTGTCGGCAAAATCAATGAATGATTCGTCAAAAATAAGCGTAACGCCTCTTGTCTTCAGTTCATCAAGTAAAGAAAGCACTTCATTTTTTTCGATAAAATTGCCTGACGGATTGTCCGGGTTGATGAGGAGAACCGTATCCGCCTTATTTTCTTTTACGGACTCAAGAATCTCCTTTTTGCCGTAGCTAAAGTCATCGCGTACAGAAATCGGCACGACCTGTGCATTCTTAAAGCGTTCCGGGTATTCGTTAAAAGTAGGATAGGGGATTGCCACTCTTCCTGTAATGCCTTCGCAAAGAGAGGCAATCAGTTCTGCGGCACCGTTTCCTACTGCAATATGCTCTGGAAGTACATTGAAAATCTTTCCTGCAAGCAGACTCTGCTGTGCCGCTCCGCTGGGATATTCGGTAAGCAGCGTTTGAAAATTTGCCTTTAACTCATCAACAAGTTTTTTTGGCGGAAAATAGGGATTTACGAGATAGCAGAAATCTTTAAGCTGGGGAAACCGCCAGTAGCCGCCATACTGTTTTTGCAGGCGCAGTAGTTGCTCGGATTTTGGTGCAAAGCGGGTTTCCGCAATCGCAAGGTCAGCCGGATCGTCAATTTCGTACCAGTCGTTTCCGCTTACGACAAAGCCCTTAAGCATATTGGCGGAAAGAAAACTCAGCACTTTGAGGACTTCTTCATAATATTCATTTTTCCCAAATGATTTCTGATAGGCTTCCAAGAAGGGAACATAATACTGAGCAGAGAAATTTGGTGAGAACTTGTAGATGTTCACGGTCTTGTAATAGGAACTTGTGTTCTGCCAGTCAAAATGCTTTTTGTCTACAATGTTTACGATGTTGTTTTCTTCATCAAGCTGGGTACAGGTGCCGTCCATCCACGACTCAAAGGGAGAAACCATGGCAAGATTTGGATTTTTGTCTGCGATAATGCGGGTAATCAACTCTGGCTTAAAGATGATGTCGCTTTCAAGCAGCAGGGTGTCATCCTTTTCCATTTCCCTGCGGGCAAGATAAAGCGAGTAGATATTGTTTGTTTTATCGTAGACGGCATTTTCAATAAAATCAATTTTCATGCCCTTCAAGTTAGATTCATTGAATTTTGAATTGATATAGTCTTTTAAGAGAGAACCCTTGTAGCCAATAACCATGACAAGCCGCGTGATTCCGTTCGCCGCAAGAGATTCGATTGCGTATTCAATGAGTGCCTTTCCATTTACTTTGACCATGCACTTTGTCGCGCCCTTTGTATAACGTCCGAGGCGTTTCCCCATGCCTGCCGCAAGAATAATTGCCTGCATTACTTTTTCTCCCATAAAAAGTCAAGAAAAATGCTTCAGCATTTGAGTGACTTTTTACGCCGTTCCGCAATGCAATGAGGAACGGCAGTTGATAATAAGTTTGCGACGCAAACTTCGCAAAGATAAAAACTGACACTATTTCAGGCAGTTTTTATCTTGCTTTCCTCTGTTTTATTGTCAATGCGAGAGAGCGTCTGAATCATAAAATCAGCGATTTTTTCTCCCGCCTCTCCCTGATGCTGCCATGCCTCGGCCTTTGCCTTTGCGCGGGCTTCTGCAAGATTTTCATTGTCACTTATGCCCTGAATGACATTCTTAATATCCGAAAACTGCTCGGATTTTAATTCTATGCCGATTTTTTTAAGAACGCTGAACTGCCAGATATTCTTACCATTGTCCGGCAGGAACCAAGCATCATAGGGCTTTAAGTTCAGCTCTGCATTTACATACATAACCGGCTTGTCGCACAAAAATGTGTAGTCGTAAATAATACCAGAAAAATCAGAAATCATGATGTCCGCTTTTTTCATGGCGTAAATGTTGTCACGCTCGTAATCCCATTCAAGATTTGGAGTGTCAGCATATTTTTTTGTAAGGGCATCCAGCATTTCCCCCTCTGATTTTTTTGACTGGGGGTGAGGTCGGACGATAATGCGCCAGCCACTTTCAACCAGCGGGGTGAGAAGACTTTCCCCGTATTTTGAAAGCAAGGCACTCGGCCCCCAGGAAGGAGAGATAAGCACGGTGAAGGGATGGTTTTCTTCTGTTGGTATTGCGTCCATTTTTGCTTTTAGGACATCAAGATAGGGACAGCCAACCGTGACCAGTTCCTTTTGAGGAATGCCTCGCTGTTCTTCCAAATAGCGAATATCCTTTGCCTGATAGTCACCGCTTAAAAGCACTGAGTCAAAAAAATCAATACCAAAGAGACGGTACATAGTAGCATCACTTGCGGCATGAAGAATGTGGGCATAGTGCTTTACATTTTTGCTCCGCTTCATCTGATAGACCTGTAAGCCCGGCGTGGTCATCAAAACTACACCTGCGCTCAGCATGTTCAGATGGACAAAAGCCCTGTTTCCTTCGCCAATGAATTCCGGCTTTACATACTCATAGTTTGCGCTGAAAGCGGCATCATGTTCGTCAGAAGTGTAGTAGGCGAGGGGAATCTTTCTTGCCTCAAAAGCCTCGCAGACAGGCTTGAACACATTCTGATATTGCTTTCCCTCGTTGTAGATGACATAGGGCTTATATGAAGTGTCCGTAGCGGCTTCTCCTGCTTTTTTACCTGACAGAAAAAGTTTAAGTTTGAGGATTGCGGCTTTGCCAAGGAAAAAGAGCGTTGCCGCGGCACCGATGAAAATAGAAAAGAGCATTGAGCCCGTGCCAGGGTCAATATATAAAGAAAGAGCGAGAATCATTTTTGCGGCTCCTTTTGCTTCATTGTTTCAATGTCTTCTGCTGAAAGCTGTCTCCAATTTTCAGCAACAAATATATTGTCTTTGACAAACCACCATTGGTCATCACTAATGGCGAATGTATTTGTATTGTTGTGCTTGGGCATGTGGGCATGGCTTGATGTGACGACAATGCCCTTGTCTTTTTGGGCAGTAAGTTCTTTGCCTGAATAGGGATTAACAGGATGCTCTAGGATTCCGTCAAGCGCAATCAGGGGAACATCCGCATTGGTCATAAAATCCTGATTATATGAGAGTTTTCCCTCTGCACCAAAGTCCTTTACCAAAAGCGTGGGATGGAAGTGCCCCCGTCCGGGATTTACGTCAAATTCAGACTCATCAAAATTTTCACTTTCCTTATCAACTCCTCCATGGTCTGAGACAATGATGATTCTGGTATTGTCATACACGCCATTTTCTTTGAGATACTGCAAGTATGCTCCCACACGTTTGATTGCGGCCGCGTTAATGCCATAGTCATCTCGGTCAGAGTATTTTGTCTTTCCCGTGTTTGTTATGGTGTTGACCGGTACATAGTCTGGTGCCTGCAATGCATGTGCATCGTGCGGAGTATCATTTGCCATAATAAGGCAGGCATTTTCACGGGGAGATTCAAAGTCTGTAATGCGGGGAAGATAATCAAGCACAGAATACCAGCCAAGCCAGCGGGTTAAATTCTCGCCGTTTTTATCAGATGACCACCAGTGACCGCTATTATAGAGTGCTTTTCTGAAAATCAAGGGAAGGTTTTTAAAAACACTGAAATACAGCAAGTTTCTGCGGATAGCACTATCCGATGTGTTGAGTGATGAAGTCGCTTCATTTTCTTTATACCAAATGTCTGAATACTTTGCATACAGCATCTGGGCATTGATGGACGGCCATTCAGAAAAGAATGTCATGTCAGGCGGAAAGTCACTGTAGTTTGCCCATGACAAATCCGCAGTATTAACATAATAATCTGCCTGTTCATCAAAAATACGTGGCAAAACAGACAGTGCCTCATTATGCTTTTTCAGCAAGGGCTCATCGGAGCGCTTATTGATTTCAAGCGGAGCATATTCATAGCCACCATAAATGGGGGGCGCGCCCATAATGGTATGTCCACCATAGGAAGCCGTGTTCTGATACAGCGTAAATCCAGAATATATTTCATATAATTCAGGACTTTCGTCAAAAATCGTAGGAATATACCAGTTCTGCTCTCTGTCAAGCATAAATACGAGAACATTCCTACCTGTTTTGGACAAGTGGAAAACAGGTTTGAGCGACACTTCTGAACTTGAAAGTTTCTTATAGTCCTCATATCCTGCGTGAATTGTGCCCAGATGCATAAAGGAAAAAGATGCAAGCGCAAGAGTAAGAATGAAGAAAATAGAAGGAAGAAATTTTGATGCAATAAAGAATGCCAGTAATGTGAATGCAAGTACAACGAGAGCCATTGCACCGAGATTTATAAAGGCATCTGGTAGAGAAGGCTGCGTTTCAACGCCACTGTCAAAGGTAATTAAGAGGGACAAATCACCATAATTGCCAGAAAAGAAGAATGTGTTTACAAGCGCACCTAATGCCATGCAAGAGAAAATAATGGCAAAGAGGGAAGCAACTTCTTTTTTATTATGGAAAAGCCCATATATGCAGGCAGGCCAAAAAAGAAAGAGACCTATCGCTTGAAAAAAAGTGTTCCAGACAAAACCAGCTGGATTGGGATTTGCTCCGATTCCTGAAAATTCTTTTGGTGAGGACGCAATGATTGTTGAAGGAATAAAAAGCCCCGCCAAAACGCTCATTGTAAGTGCGGCGGCAAAAAAAAGCATGGCAGAGACTTTCGGATTATCAGTAATACCTTTAAAAACGGTTCTTAAAACATATGAACTTGCCTTTATAAGGAATGGAAGAAAAAAAACAAGACTCATCAAAATGGTAAGCAGAATTTTGCTGTCAAGATGCGTCTCTGAAAAGAAATCTATGCCAATGATAGCGAGTGCCACGCAGACACACATGAAAATCCAGAATGATTTAAGAGGATTCTTTAACTTATAGAAAACATTTTTTACCAGGGAAAAGACATTGTTCATCGTCCAATACAGGACAAGCCCGCTGGGAGAATTGTAGAGAATGACAAGGAAAATCAAGGCCATGCCGTAAATCTGGGCTTTTTCCTTAAAGGCAAAACCTTTAGTGTAGATTGCTCCGGCAAGAATGTTAATGAGCGTCATTGCAATCGGCAGAATATTGACTGCAAAGCCGCCAATGGTAAAGAGGGCATCCGGCTGCCCCATGTTTTTGATAAAAAGAAACGATTCCCCCTGCAGCATGGAAAGATTGGAAAGATAAGAGTAAGCCGCCATAAAGAAAGGAATCTGAATCAAAAGTCCGAAAGAAGAGCGCAAGGCCATCATGGGGTGATAATGATTCTCACTGTAGTAGGCAGTGGTCATCATGTAACGCTCGTCACCAGTAAAAGTCGCCTTGATATGCTCCAGCACAGACGAAAGTTTTTTTTGAACATCGCGTTCAACCTGCTGCCAGTGTTCTGCCACCGCATACAGGGGAAGGCAGAGAAGCGTGATGCCGATGCTTACACCGATAACAGAAACTCCTGCAATATCTGTAATCCTATAGAAAAAAGTGTAGATGAATTCAATGAGCAGATACAGTGGATAAATGACAATTGTATAGAGAGTATTAATCATAAATACCAAAATTATACCGTACCGACATTTGAAAGTCAATTTATATGATTTTGTATCACTTCATACATTCTTTTTGCGGTATTCTGCAAGGTGTATTTTTCCAGGATTGCGTCAGGAGCATCAACAGGTTCTGCAAGCACTTTGTTCAAGTCCACATTCGGCTCGTCAGGGTCAATGTAATGGGCGCATTTTCCGTAAATCTCAGGCAGACAGGTGGCATTTGATATGATAATCGGCGCACCGCAAGACAGTGCCTCAAGCGGGGGAAGACCGTATCCCTCAAAATAGGAGGGAAAAACGAAGGCCTTGCATTTTGCAAGCAGGGCCTTTACTTCCCCGTCAGAAAGATAGCCAGTCATTACGATGTTGGGAAGCGACTTTAATTTTTCAAGTTCAGGAGGAACGACATTGAGCAAGGCTTTCCCTGAGACGGCAAAGACCTCATTCAGATATAATTCCGCATGGTCGGCAATCCATTTAAGATTCTTGCGGGTGGAAAGACTTCCCAGCGTAAAGTAGAAAGGCTTTTCTTTTAGTTGGGGAAGGCGTTCAAAAACCTTGTCGTCAGCGGGAATGTCCCTGTATGCTGAAACGCCGGAGTAGACTACATGGATTTTATCAGGATTTGTGTGGTAGGTATCTACGATTGTCTTCTTGGTGAACTCTGACACGGTAAAAATCGCCTTTGCCCGCTTGGCAATGGTGCGGTACATGAAATTGCTGTATAAGCGGATAAGCTTGTCACGGCGGGAAGTGAAGTCCTGGGGATAGAGCTTGCAGTAAATGTCGTGAATAAACTCAAAGCCAGGAACAAAAAATGGACAAGTGTTGGAATAGTCCAGTGCAATACCATGTTGCTGTATCACATATTTTTGGAATACAAATTGAGTCCATTTCGGAAAAGACTTTGCTTCATAATCAAGCACAACAACATTTATGTTCTTATAAGTCGGGATATTTTTTGCATTCTTTGGAAGAACCAATTCCATTTCTCCCGGCTGAACAAGCGCATCAAAAGCCTCCGTCACTTCAATCGCAAGACGCTCAATCCCCGTCAGATTGTGACACCAAGATTCTCCGTTGATGATGATTTTCTTTTTCATACTCAACTGTATCAAAAAACGAGGCTTTATGCAACGTTCACCTTAAAACACCCACCTCGCGTCAAAGCCCAAAATCCGCTTCGCGGTCGCTTTTGACCCAGAGCGTGTCGGTAAGCGAAAGGCAGTGCGTGAGTGCAATGAATCCGCTCTTTGTCTTTCCCCCGCAGTACTCAAGGATTTTGTTCACATGAGTTCTGTGCTTTGCCGCGCTTCGGTTTGCTACCCATGTCGAAATGGGGTCACACCAAAAAGGTAGTGGCTTGTATTTCTTTACGATTTTGCACAGTTCAAGTTCGCCTTCGCCTTCAATGATAAAGTCACAGAGAGGAGTTTCCTTGTTTATGAGCGTGTAAGTCAAACCTGACATAGTAAAAGTATATAGCATGCGCACCGTTTTAGCAATAATGGTGTTCAGTGTAGGAAAATCTTAAAAAAAATAGTTATATCCGTAGTAGTTGAGGAATATATTTTTTTGTATGGCGAAAAAGTGGCGGAAACATCCAGATGAGCAGAACAAGCAGTTTTAGGATTCTGTATTCATACCAGTGAGTACCATTTTTCTTGTAAAATTTCACACGTGATATCCTGTCTTGTATGCGGGAAAAAGAAACATAGTCGGAATATGATATATGTGTATTTAAATTTGACTTTCCCTCAAGGTGAACAATTTTTGGTCCCTCTATGAGCATTCGCCGCTTTCCAGCGTTTTTCAACCTTAACTGCAAATCAGTTTCCTCATGATAGAGAAAAAAATATTCATCAAAAAAAGCATATTCATCGTTTTTAACAAATAAATCGGCACCGATGATTACATCAACATCGCCAATATAAAATTTCTGTTCAGTTATTTGAGTTGCTTTTTCTTGAGGTTTGAATAAGTGCAACCAGTCTTTTACATACAACTTAAAATCACCAAAAAAATTGAAAAAACAACCATGGGATGTCGTAATCGTTTTTTCATCTTCGGCCAAGAGGTTGCTCCCCAATGCACCGAGACAATCCTTTTCGGGACTTTTTTCCCAATAGTCAAAAAAGAATTTTACGGCATTATTCAGCAAAATCGTATCGCTGTTCAGATAGAAAATATATTTTCCTTTTGCAACTGCTAGCCCTCTGTTGTTCGCCGCACCAAAGCCCAGGTTGGCATTGTTCTCAATCAAAATGACCTGAGGAAAATCTGCCTTGAGCATTTCAATTGAGCCGTCAACAGAACCATTGTCGCTGACGATGACCTCAAAATTGATGTCTGTCGTCTGCTCGTAAATAGAACTAAGGCAATCGGCAAGAAATGGTTTTGTATTGTAGTTTACGATGATGATTGAGATATCCATAGGTCAGGCCACCTTTTTATAAAGTTTAAACCTAAAATATCCCAAAAAACGTTTTATAATTCGAATCGTATTTCTAAATATATTTTTATCAAGAGAAATATACTTACAATATTTCGCAAAATATAAAAAAGTATAAAAAGTTTTAGATTGCATTTCAGAAAAATAGCGACGACTTTCTTTTAAGAATTGCGTTTGTGTTTCAGATAAAGAACTATATGCCAGTAAGTAATCACATAACTTTACATGCATCTCAAAATCCGACAATTTTTTTTTGCAAGTCATATCATCCTGATTGGTAGCTTTCAATTCATTAATAAAGGTTTTCTTTTTGTTTTCAGTAACTTGACTTGTATGCTGACGATAACGAATAGCATTTTTTTTACTATAAGCAAAACCATTTGAAAAGCATGCACAAATTGCAAACCACCAATCATGAAATGGCATTATAAGTGGAATAGGTATAGAAGTCTTTAAAAAAGAAGCACGTGCAAGAATCGTTGATCCTTGCACAAAATTACCATGCACAAGTCTTTTAAATAGAGAGTTTGAATCCAGCGGCATCCAATGATATTGCGTAACTTCTTTCATGGTATAGCCAAGAAAATTGCCAGATTCGTCAATTAACGATGCATTTGTACAGACAAATTGTTTATCATCGAGTATTTTAAGAGTTTCTTCTATTTTCCATAATTCCCAAACATCATCTTGGTCGGAAAGAGCAATATATTCACCAGAACACAATGATATCGCTTTTTCAAAATTTTTCTTAAACCCAAGGTTTACCTCATTGAAAAATATTTTACAACGCGGGTCTTTTTTCTTATAGTCGAGAAGAATTTCTCTTGTAGAATCTGTAGACAAATCATCGCAAATTATTAATTCTATATCCTTATATGTTTGATTTAAAATAGAATCAATTTGCAGTCCTATATACTTTTCACCATTAAAAGTCGTCATTGCGATGCTAACCATTTTTTTCATTCCTCATTTTCTGAAAAGCAATTTCCTCATAAAAGGGTAAGAAACTTATCGGACATTTTTCCTTTAGAACAGTAATATCAGTCTTTTCTGCTATTTCGTTGTAAATTTCTTGAGAGCCGTCGGTAATTCTTCCACCAGAAAGTCTATCAAGAAGACGGTTCATGGCATTCTTTGGATAGCTGCTCTTTATGTCAGTTTTTGTCCCCCACAACAACTCTGGCTTATGAGGTAAAAAAGAACATTCTTCGGTCGAAAAAACAGCCTTAAACGCATTCTCATCAGAAAGCAACCAGCTTTCAATCATCTTGATTGGCATCATAATAACACAGCCAAAAGATGCATTTGTTTTTTTGACAGCAACATTTATTTCCTTATGAAGTTCATTAAACAACTGCCTGCAAACCGCTTCTTGTGAATTCTTTTCTCCCTGCGCCTTATCTGCATCCGTATAGAATACGGCAAGTTTATCTTCTGATTTTGAAAGGCCTTCGATTCTGCCTGTCGCAATATATGTCAGAAATTTTGCACAAGGAATTCCCCGATTTTTCAATCCTGAGAGTGTTCGTTGCAATTTTATGGTATGTACCTTTTCTTTTCCCACAAAGATAAGAGATGTATAGTTAATTTTTTGTGCTGCTAGTGTCTTTCTCAAGAGAATTGCTGCAGGACCTTCCTTCCAAACTTTTGTGCCATAATCAAGTCGTCCATAATCTGTTGGTCCCTCGCCAGTCATAATTACAACCATGAATTATGCACCTGCCAATATGTGGGAGATAATATCAGATGGAGATTCATTCAGAAGAATTTCCCCAGGATATAAATACTGCAATTTATCCTTAAATTCTTCATTTTCAAAGATATAACTGCATTTCGAGTCTCCAGTCTGTTCGTTCTTATACATATATGCAATAGACTCAGCATCAAGATAATCAAGAAAAACAGTGCTATGGGTAGTTACAATAAGCTGCCGATTATTTTTCTCTGCATAATCTGTAAGATATGCAATAATCTGTTTCGCATTTGAGACATTTATTCCGTTTTCAATCTCATCAAGCAGTACAAAACCTGAACTTTTCTTCATTTCTGTGAGTGCCAAAAAAGCGATAATTCTTAGTGTTCCATCGCTTAAATCATATGACGAGAGTTTGATGTTGTTTTTAAATTTTTCTTCAGCAATCAAGCTTGTCCAACCAGCCAATTTCACGGTTTTTGTATCAATTTTTTGAATAGATGGATATATGGAATTAATTTTCTTGTTAAATTTTTCTTTTTGTTCAGCTGACAAGGACTTTATGAAAGAGGCAATCTGCTTTCCTTTATTTCCAATTGTTTGAGACACACTTCGTGACCCCTGACGCATAGAATCAGTATCCAGTAAGTCAAATGCATCTGAATTAAGTAAAAAATCTTTAATTTGATTGAATTCCGAAAATGCTGAATCGTTTGGAAAATTTATCATACGCAATACAGAAGATGTAAAAGTTAGACTGTTTAAGCCCTCTAGAACTTTTTTGCTTCCTTTTTCATCAGAGATGTAAGAAGTTTCACCTAATTTATATTCAAGAATTTTTTGCTCTGTACTAATGTTTTCGATAGATTCACTAACAAGAAACATAGCATTCTTTGTTGCATTTGTTCCTATGACTATTTTCCAAAGTAATTTTTTATTGATTTTTGGAAATGAAAACTGTACAGAAAATGTTATATCTCTTTTTGACGAAAGCTGCTTTGACTTTATGTTTTCAACTTTTAATTGCCGCTGTTCCAAAAAAAATGAAAAATCATTTCGGATTATGCATGAAAGAAAATCTAAAGCCTGCAAAAAAGAACTTTTTCCACAGCCGTTATTACCGACAAAAACAGTTATTGGCTTTAAGGCAATTTGAAAATTAACAAACGACTTGAAGTTGTCGATAAAGATAGATGTTATCATAAAAATATGATAGTGCTTTTACAATTAAAATGCAATTGTAATTTAAGAGAATAAACAAGACAGACCTTTGTTCCGCTTTTTAAAGACAAATATGTTGGACTTTTTTCAATTTGAAATATATCTGAGTCTGAAAATGAAAATGTCATACCGGATTCAACAAAACTGATCATAGACTCTTAAATGCAAGCTCCGTTTCTTCTTCATAGAGGTTAATTGACTGTTTTATTATATCTATATCTACCGGCAATCCATCAAACAGATCTTCAATTCTATTGTGCTCTTTTTCAAAAGCAAGTAGAGGAATGTGTTCCTTATTTTTCTTAGCAAGAAGAACGAGTTTTTTAATCACAAAATATGAATGCGTTGCTATAAAAAATTGAATACCGATTTTTCGTAAAACTTCAATTATGTCAAAAAACTGAATCAATGCCTGCGGATGCAACGCTGATTCAGGTTCATCAATAAAAATTATTGATTCGGGCGAGATATAACCATTTTCTAGCAAACGATAAAATATTGAAAGTTTTTTTATTCCTTCAGCCATAGAAAAAATAGAAAACTTATTATTTCCCTGTTTAAAGACCCAAGAATTATTCTCAAAACTAAGTTTACCGTTAATGAGGGTTTCAAGATTTTTCATTGGAAATGAAAAATCTTGATTTATATCCTGTTGTGGAGAAATATCCAATGCCCTGGCTAAATCAAGGTATGTATCATCAAAGCCAAATAATTTGTCAATGTCACGGCTTTTTTTTACAACTTGAAATAAAGATAAAACTTCCTTTGCAGGAATAAAAACTGAATTTGCAGATCGCTTTTTTGTTGTATTTGTTATCTGTGCTTTTTTTTTCTGCCGAGGAACTGAATCCCATTCTGAATTTTCCATCAGAAAAAATAATGTCTACAGAGGCTTTTTCAAGACTTCCTTTTGCAACCAAATCCCCAAGTCTTGGATTCTGGTATGTCCAATATAACCTTTCGCTGAATATTTCATCAAGTGTCTTTGGATTATTTCCACGACCAGATTCTTCAATTGATTTCAAAACAGTATAAACACTTTTTAGAAGCCATGTTTTCCCTGTGCTATTACTTCCAATTATGAGATTGATTCCGCTTGAGCAATTAAAATCTAGATTTTGGATAGGTCCAAAATTTTTGATTAAGATTTGTTTCACACACATATCAGTAGTTTAGAACAATTTCAGTACTTCTGCAATCACATCATCCATGTCGTAATACTTGTATTCCGCAAGCCTTCCACCAAAGATAACATTTTTTTCTTTTTCTGCCAAATTTTTATACTTTTTATACAGAACACTGTTTTTATCATCATTCACAGGATAGAATGGCTCCATTCCGTCTTTCCATTCTGTTGAATATTCTTTTGATATGACAGTAATATCTTTTGAATATGCAGGATTTTCTGGCTCAAAATGCTTATGCTCAATTATACGAGTGTAGGGGATTTCAGTTTCCGTGTAGTTTATGACAGCAGTGCCCTGGTGGTTCTGCTCGTTAAGTTTTTCACTTTCAAAGCGAACTGTGCGATATTCAAGTTTACCGAACTTATAGTCATAAAATTGATTCATTTCTGTGAGTGCCAAAAAAGCGATAATTCTTAGTGTTCCATCGCTTAAATCATATGACGAGAGTTTGATGTTGTTTTTAAATTTTTCTTCAGCAATCAAGCTTGTCCAACCAGCCAATTTCACGGTTTTTGTATCAATTTTTTGAATAGATGGATATATGGAATTAATTTTCTTGTTAAATTTTTCTTTTTGTTCAGCTGACAAGGACTTTATGAAAGAGGCAATCTGCTTTCCTTTATTTCCAATTGTTTGAGACACACTTCGTGACCCCTGACGCATAGAATCAGTATCCAGTAAGTCAAATGCATCTGAATTAAGTAAAAAATCTTTAATTTGATTGAATTCCGAAAATGCTGAATCGTTTGGAAAATTTATCATACGCAATACAGAAGATGTAAAAGTTAGACTGTTTAAGCCCTCTAGAACTTTTTTGCTTCCTTTTTCATCAGAGATGTAAGAAGTTTCACCTAATTTATATTCAAGAATTTTTTGCTCTGTACTAATGTTTTCGATAGATTCACTAACAAGAAACATAGCATTCTTTGTTGCATTTGTTCCTATGTTTTATTTATGAATCAGATTGAGAGGGTGTTGAATTTGCACGATGAAGAATACCGTTTACAAACTCCCATGCAGTCTTGTTTCTTAGTAACAACAACGTAATACCATATATACAGCATCCAGCAGCAATCGAAACAATCAAAAGAATGACATAATTTTGAATAAACTTAGCAATATGCAACAATCCAAAAACCATTGCACATGAACTGATGCATATTTGTGCAATGTTGATACATTGTTCTTTTAGCCTAAAATATGAATGAACATAAACAAACTCAATTGCAGTAACAACTGTTTCTGCAGCGACAGTTCCGATTGCTGCTCCTAATGCGCCATATTGTGGAATAAATATAGAATTACAGATTATATTTGATAGTGCACCTGCAATTTCAGCATACAATATGATTTTTTCTTTTTTGAAAACCGTGCAAGTCTGCACTCCCACTATATTTGCCGTAGGAATCACAAATAGGATAGGACTTATAACTTGCATGCTAATAACCGCTGGTAAATAATTTCTTCCGCTTATTATCATAACTATCGGCTTTGCAAGTATAAAAAGTCCACAGGCAGCAGGAATAGCAATAAAATGAGTAAAACGAAGTGATTTGTTGAGTAAATCAAGAACTGCATTTTCCTTTTCATTACTCTGATAGTAAGCGAGACGAGGTAATAGCACGTTTGTAGCAGCAATTATTACTGCAAGAACCATTCTGTTGACTTTTGTTGCTGCAGAATAGAACCCTGTCTGTATATCATCCGAGAGATACCCCAGCATAGAAGTATCCAGAATAGTGTATATACTGGTAACAAGTGCCATACCAAAAAAAACAAATATTGACTTAACATGAGGTTGCAAAGAAAGGGAATAATGCTTTGTCCAGTTGATGTATTTTCTGGAATGAATAAAATTACAAATGTTTGCCCCTACTGAAGAAAAAATCCCCATGGCTGTGTATTGCATGTAGTCATCTTGTGTACGCACAAATAAAAACAGGATAAATAGGCTAATAATCTGAAGAAAAATAGAGCGAATTGTTATATATGCATAGTCTTCTTCTGCCGCATATAACCATTCTATTCCTAGCAAATTAAAAACAATAGTTGAACTTGCAAGAAACAAAAGATTTTTGTAAAGTTGTAATTTTGGTGAGAGCATAATTGCAATAATGAAAAGCAAATATGCAATAATTGTTGCAATAGTATTTATTAAAAAAATTTCTTTCGTAAATTTTGAAAGCGCATCTTTATCGTCTCGTAATCGTGATGCTTCGCGAACCGCATAGCCATATACTCCAAGACCTCCAATTAGCGTAAAATAACCGACAATAGAGTTTGCAAAATTAACTTTTCCAATACCTTCTGGCAACAATATGCGAGACGCATAAGGAAAGGTTATAATCGGAAAAATTAAGCCCATAACGGTTTTTGTCATGTTTAAGAAAACATTTTTTTTAAGTGATTTTTGTGTCATATACGTTAAAAATTTATTTTTCCGATTAATGCAAATTGATATCCTATCAGTGCATAACCACCTGATTCAAGAGTCGCTCCAAAAAGCCATGCAGGTATGTACATACGTGTAAAATTAAAACTGGCAAGAAAATTCTTCGTTACAAAATGAGACCATCGAAATCCCCATGTGCGGTATGTTCGATATTGTGCATAGTACTTTTTATTTATTTCGGAAGGTTCTGATGCATCAGCTCTAACAGCCTTATTTAAGACATAGTTATTTTCAGGACTCGAACGATGGAAAAAAAACAGTATGCTGCCTCGTTTATAATAAATCTTGTAGCCTATAAACTGATTGTTACCGTGATAACCAAATCCAGCGCCTAAAATTTGTCCTTTATTTGTATAACCTTGCGATATAGCACTATGCGAATAATATCCTGTATATTCCCATTGAAGTTGAAAATCTTGAGACATTTCAAAATTATTAAACTCAAGAATTAACTCGCTTCGCAATGAACCTGTATATTTTTGAATGAATTGAAAAACTGGAATATTCTGCTTTGCACCGATTGTATAAATTGCTGTATGAAATGGATTTGTTGCGGAATTTGACGTAAAATCATCAAAACCGATTTCTCCATATACCTCAAATCCAACTCTCGGAAACACCCAGTTTGCAAACAAGGCTACTTTTTGATCTTCGTCTTCACCAGTTCCTTCTTGGCTTCCGTTTGAACGTGACAGTGTAAACAATCGCCCCACATACTTCAAATTATGCGCCGACCAATCGGTCAAAAATATCCTGTTTACACCCACTGTCAGCCCTGGAATAAAGGCAGGCGCAAAGGAAAGCGAAATGGCATTTAACATCCGATAGTCATTGTCTGGATTGTTGTCAAAATACTTTGACTCTTCCAGTCTGCCCACCCAGATACGTCCTTCTATGTCACCAATATGCCATCCGAGTTTTGGAAGGTAAATTGCCGTCTTACGCAAGCCAATATCAAGTTTGGGGTAGGTGGCAGCGTTGTTGCTTCCCAGCATTGGATTCAGCCATGCCGGTCCAAGCCATGGTGCTTGGTGTCCGAAACCTACCGTTAGGTTTCGCCATGTCCAGCGGATTTCCGTATCCCCCCAGTCAAATGTCCAAAAAGGCTTATCTCCAAAACGTTGGGGAAGGTCAATTCCTGGCTGAAAATAACTGTATTCGCTGTCATAGACATGGTTTGGCATAATATCAAACCCCAAATTCTGGCTGAAGCTCACCTGCGGTTTAATCGTCACTTCAAAGCCATAGGCCTCCAGCCGCGCTCCGCCTGTAAGCGAGGTGTTGTAGCCTTTTCCCTGCCATAATGCTCCATCGTTCTGACCGTAGGGGGCGGCGGTGTTAAAGCTGTTGTACCATTCGGGGCCGTATGCCTTGAATTTGATGCTGTGGTCAAAACCGCGCGTAAACCAGTTGCCGCCCTGATGCTCCGACCGCCAGAGCGTCCGTTTTGTGCCCAGGTTGTTTCCCTGCCAGACGTGTTCAGGCAGGGTCTTTTCCATGACGGGATTTCCATTTTCATCCAGAAGGGGTTTTCCATCGGCATCAAGGACAGGGCTTTCTTTTTCAATAAATTTCCACTGACTGTCGCTCAAGGTACGGTAGCCTAGGGTAGGGCGCTCTGTTACGCCAGTGAGGGAGAGAAAATCGTAGTATTCTTCTTCGGTAGATTTGAGGGCTTCCTGTGAAAAAAGACTTGTTGCCATAGAAATAAGTCCGAGGCTTATCAACAGCATCTTTTTCATACTTTATCTCCCATACATGTCCTCTAGGCGCACGATGTCATCTTCTTCCAGATATGCGCCAGACTGTACCTCAATAAATTCCAGGGGAATCTTTCCGGGATTTTCAATGGCATGTACCGTACCGACAGGAATGTAGGTGGACTGATTTTCTGTAAGGATGAATTCCTTGTCACCGTTGCGGACTTTTGCCGTGCCGGAAACAATTATCCAGTGCTCGGCGCGGTGGTAGTGCAGCTGAACGCTCAGTTTCTGCCCCTGCTTTACCGTAATATGCTTTACCTTATAGCGTGCTCCCAGTTCAATGGATTCATAACTGCCCCAGGGGCGATAGCCAATCGTACTGTTTGTTGCAGCAGGATTGCCTTCTGCCTTCAACTGATCAACGATATCCTTTACTTTCTCGGAGTCAGCCTTGTTTGCCACCAAGAGCGCATCTTTTGTATCAACAATAACAAGATTCTTCAGTCCGATTGCCGAAACAATGCGGTCCTTTCCGTAGATGAAGGAACCGTGTACGTCCTTTGCAATAACCTTTCCCTTGAGTACATTGTCATCAGAATCTTTGGTGCTCACATCCCAGAGACTTTCCCATGAGCCAACATCGCTCCAGCCAGCGTCAAGGGGTACGACTTTTCCGTGCCTTGTTTTTTCCATAACCGCATAGTCAATGGAAATAGAAGGATTTTTTTCAAAGGACTCTTTCTCCAGACGGATAAAGTCAAGGTCGGTCTTTGCGTTTTCATAGGCCTTTTTTGTAGCCTCACAGATTTCTGGCGCACAGATATTCAGTTCACTGATAAAGGATTCAGCCTTAAAGACAAACATGCCGCTGTTCCAGAAATAATCACCGTTCTTTTTGTAGCTCTCTACATAAGACTCTGCCGTTTTTGCATCCGGTTTTTCCTTAAAGGCGCGGATGCTCATCACACCCTTTTCCGTCTTTTTTTCGGCATTGATATAGCCATAGCCGGTGGCGGGGGAGAGGGGAACGACGCCAAAGGTAACAAGACTTCCGTTCAAGGCTTCTTCCGCTGCCTGTGCAAGAGCCTCTTGAAAAGCAACACGATTTTTAATTGCATGGTCAGAGGGAAAAACGGCCATTACAGCGTCTTTGTCCTGAGCCTGTGCCTGAAAAGCGGCTGCACAGATTGCAGGGGCAGTGTTTCGTGCAACAGGTTCCAGCATAATCACGGGATTTTCTATGCCGATGCTCCTCAACTGTTCCGCAATAATAAAACGGTGCTGGTCATTGCTCACAATGATGGGAGTTCCAATGGTCATTCCCTTTAAGCGTTTTACCGTCTCCTGCAGCATGGTGTTGTTCGTAATCAGTTTTAGGAGCTGCTTGGGAAAGTCAGCTCGGGAAAGCGGCCAAAGTCGTGTGCCACTTCCACCAGAAAGAATTACCGGAATAATAGTCATACCAATCCCTCTGCTTTCCTTTATTTTGCGTCAATCGTATCAATAACCTTACCCGCAATCTTATCAGACTGAGACTGGGCGGTCATCTGGGTCAAGTCGCTCTTGTTCAACAAAACGGGATTTCCTGTAACCGTGGTGACGATAATGCCAGCCTTGGTTACAGTAATCGGCGTAGAAGCCTTAACATTTACCGGAGACTTGAGCTGATTTTCAAGGTTCGCATTGAATTTTCCCACAGAGAACTTAGCACCGTCCTGAATGACACAGTAGTAACTGCCTCCATCTTCCACAAGCACGGAATTTTCTGCAATGGTCTCATTGCTTTCCTTAACGATTTCCATATTTTCCTTGTCCAGCTGAACCAGTTTAACCGCACCGTTACCTGCATTCTCGCCGGCAATAGCGATAAAGGTGTCACCATTTTCATAGAAAGTACGGCTCCTGATAACGGTCACAGGAGATTCCTTGATTACTTCGCCGTCATCTCCGTTCAGGCGCACGATACCAGAGTTCAAGCCCATTTCATCTTTTGCAGTAAGGCCATAGACATTGGGAGCGTTTTCATTCTTTTCCTGCTTTTCAGCAACTTTCTGCTGGTCTTCTGCAATGGAAGTGCGTTCCTCCTGAGCCTCGCTGCGTTTCTGGTCGGCAGCCTCTTGCTGTTCATCGGCCTTCTGCTGCTGTTCATCGGCCTTCTGCTGCTGTTCGTCGGCCTTCTGCTGCTCTTCCTCAGCCTTTTGCTGCTGTTCATCGGCCTTCTGCTGTTCTTTTGCGGCTTCAAGCTGTTTCTCTTCTGCTTTTGCGGCGGCTTCCGCAGCCTTTTCCTGTGCTTCCGCATCGGCGGGATTTTCCTCAGCCTTTTGCTTTGCTTCTTCCGCCTTTGCCTTTGCTTCTTCCGCCTTTGCCTTTGCTTCCTCTGCCTTCTGTTTTGCTTCTTCCGCCTTTGCCTTTTCTTCTTCCGCCTTCTTCTTTGCGGCCTCAGCCTTTGCCTTTTCTTCGTCAGCCTTCTGCTGTTCCGCGGCGGCCTTTTCGGCTGAATTGTCAGCCTCCCTTTCCTTAATGTCTACCATCTGCTTGCGGTCATCAATTCCCTTGTCCTCATCTTCCTTCATGGAATCAATAACTTCTTTGTCAGAAATAACAGAGGTGTCAACCGTACTCAAGCCACCATTGATGTCGTAGAGAGGAATGACCAACTGTGTTTTTCCCGGCCATTCGCGGTAGGAGAGGGCAATACCAACCTTATCTTTGGTCAGATTGTCGGTCACCACTTTCTTGTATTTCTGGCTGAACATGTCAAGGTTTCCGCGATAGACTGCGTTGTATACCGTTACGAATGTAGCCACTGTGTCAGCATCGGCATTGGAATATCCATAGGCTGCCGACAGATAGGCAGAAATAATCCTGCGCAGGTTCTTAATGTGGTCAACCTTTGCATCGGGCCCCAGAATGAGGATGTCTGCATCAAGTTTGCCTTTTTCCTCAGCGTCAACTGCATGAATTACAGAATATTTTGGTGCATGACCAAAGGTTCTGGTCTTTTCTATATCCTTTGATACTTCACGGCCGATTCCAGAACCGATGGCGCGAATCTCTTCAATCGTATTGATAATGGAGTGGGGACCCATGTAGTTTTCAAATACCACTTCATCCGCACTGATACTCTTGATTTCTTCTTCATCAACTTCAACAGCAAAAACCGCTGTTGCCATGGTCAGCAATGCAAGAACTATGCCAAACGCTTTTTTGTAATTCATCATATCCTCCATTTATCTGCACGAACGCACATAAAGTGGTATAAGTATATCACACTTTGAAAAAAAGTTATAGTTCTAAATCCATAATTCTTGAAAGAGTTTGGCGGGCATAGTCTCTTGTTCCCTTGTCAAATTGCGGGTAAAACAGGTAGGTGAGTATATCCTTGCCTTTTTTGGTTATGGCAGGCTTTCCCATAAAGCGGCAAATCTCATAGGTTGCATCGCAGACCAGACGCAGAGTAGATGCGTCACGGGGAGTCAGCCTGCGGGCCAGAAGGTTTTCAAAAGATTTGAGTATTGCTCCGTTTTTGTCGTAGGCTTCTTTTCCCGCATACTGAATGGTCAAGGCAAGGCGGGCCGGGTCAGTTTCAATGGCGAGCAGAGAGACAAAGTCCTGCACAAATGAGGTTGTTCCGGTTTTGGACATGGCGATGATGAGAGACTGGGTGTAGACAGGATTTGCCGTAAAATAGGAAAGACCGTCATGGCTGCTCCGCAAAAGGGAAGCATGGTCATCAATAAAAGTCCTGACCTCCCGCTTTATGCCGTTGAGCCAGTCTTCTTCCTGCTTTCCATAGTTTCCCGCATCAAACCCGTGGGAAATTTCCTGCATTTGTTCCAAGGAAAGCCGCTCAAAGTTCAGGCTGCCTGCAGTCATGCCCGTTCCATTTTTAGTCTGCAAATACGATCGTGGATTTTCCGCCACTTTCCTGTTTTTTTTCTCTACGGACTGATTCATCAGATAGCCTTTTAGGGTCCAGTCTTTTCCGCACACAAGCAGCGCATTTTCTGCCGTATAAAAAAGATGCGTCCACTTGCTCTTTTTGGGAAGGCTGGCCGACCAAATGATTTTTCCGTCCTCTGTGCATTCCAGCGCACGCTCTGCATCAGCAAGCACATAGCCTGCATCGCTGGCACGGAGCAGGGCAAGGTCAGACAATTTAAAAGTACCCAGAGAAAAGCGGTTTTCTTCCTGACCGGTAAGCATGTCTACAATCACAATGTCCGTCTTCTTGCCATTGGGAGCAAAAAAAGCCGCGTTCTTTCCTTGTTTTGACGGAAGGATTGCGGTAAAATTCTTTTTTGCCAGGGAATTTGACACCCATTTTGAAACCGCCGTACCTTTTTCTATCCGACACAAACCAATGGTTTGATCTTCCTGCGAAAGCAAAATTCCCTGCAAAGAAGAAACTGCAGTAAGAATCTTTCCAGAAAAAGTAATGGATTCAAGGATTTCACCAAAAGGAGAAAGGCGGATTGCCGTGGATTTTCCATTTTTCAGCTGAGCACTGATTGCGAGGATGCTTCCATCGTTAAAAGTAAGCAGGGGAATACTGGAGGCATCGCCCGTGATGACAATCCATTTGCGTATGCCGTTCAGTCCGTAGCAGGCAAGGGATGTTTTTCCCCTTACAAATACACGGCCGTCATAGCCAACCAAGGGAGACTCCACGGGCTCAAAACCAAGGTCTGCCGTCCAAAGCGTAAGGCCGCTGGGATTTATGAGGTTGAGTTTTTTTGATGCAGACACGACATAAAGAAATTCCCCAAAGGAAGCCATGTAGGGAGACTGTCTTCCGCTTACTGCCTTTTGCCAGAGCACGGTTCCATCATTTGCAAGGGCGCAGACCATGCGGCCGTCATTGTAGATGGCAAAACCGTAGTCCGTATCCAGGGGAGGGGCAACGACAGTGCCAGCACAAACTGCAAGCCATGAAGATTTCTGCTTGCTCAAATCAGCATTGCGGAGAGCCTGAGGAGCATCGTTTGCAAAAGTCACGAGCGATAGAAACAAGAGGGAAATAGAAATCAGTGTGCGCATTATCATTCGTCCTTAAAGCAAGCAAAAAAAGCCAGGCTTTCTATATGAGCAGTCTGAGGATAAAAATCCAGCAGATAGAGTTTCTCCAGGCTGTATCCTGCATGCATGAGTTTAGCGGCATCCCTGGCATGGGTAGCGGCATCGCAAGACACGCTGCGAATCTGACCCACCTTGTGCTGACAGAGCCAGTCGCAAACTTCCTTTTCCATGCCGCTTCGGGGAGGGTCTATCACCACGGCATCAAAGGCACCTTCCCTTGCAAGAATCTGCGCCGCATTTTCCCGAACCCATTTTGCACCGCTCACCCCATAGCTCTGGTGCTTCTTTCCAGCCAGATTGATTTCTGCCTGCACGAGGGCATCCCGGTTGTGTTCCACCAGAGTAACCTGTTCAAACAAGTCGGCAAGAAAGACCGAAAAAACGCCTGCACCAGCATACATGTCCAGAACCCGCTTTCCGCCAAGATTTGTGGTGAGGGTGCCGATTGTTTTTTCCAGCACCTCCAGATTGGACTGAAAAAAGCCCTGCAGGTCAAACTGAATTTTTTTCCCGAAAAGGGAAATCTGGCAGATATTGCTTGTGTCAGCCACAGTACCGGCAAAGCGGGGCTTTACGTAATGCTTGAGTTTCTTTTTAAGTTTTTCGTCCATGGTACGCTGACCGATTTTGACCGGGCTTTTTTCTTCAGCCAGCATTACGCGGTCAAAAAGCGGTGCATTCAAAACACGCTCATCACCAAAAAGGTGGACTCTGCCACGGGGACGGTCTTTTTGCTCCACGCGGGCAAGATAGGCATTAATCACATCGGTTGCCACAGGGCAGGAGGCAAGGGAAACCACCCTGTTGCTTTCACGCTCGTTAAATCCGCCATCGGTAAGTTGCAGGCGGGCACGATAGCCTTTTTCCTTGCCACTGATAATCTGGATATCGGGCGGCTGAATGCCTTCCCGCTCAAAGCAATCCCTCAGCATACCGGCACGAAGATGCCTCTGACAGTCCGAGTCGATGTGCTGCATGTTACAGCCGCCGCATCTTCCATACAGGGGGCAAAATGGCTGCACACGATGTGGAGAAGGTTCCACAATACGGACAATTTTTGCAAGGTCATAGTCGCGGAAAGATTTTGTGATTTCAACTTCCAGAGTCTCTCCGGGAACTGCATAGGGAACAAAGACCGTTTTTCCCTTCACTTTTGCAAGGCAGTTTCCCCCAAGTACCATTTTTTCCGCAACAAGCTGTACACGCATTTTAAATCTTCTCAAAAATAAAATTGCAGAATGTCTTTATGCGGTTCATAAATGATGTTTCCACACGGTCTTTAAGAAAAAATATTTTATAGGTATCTACCGTTCCCAGGGCATAGAGAATCCACTTGTCTCCATCCCTGAATACCGTAATGACGGACTTCATCTTTTGGGGCTTAACGGCATTAAACTTATCATGGTAGCGCAATATATTCAGATTCATCATCTGATAGAAAATGCTTGAATCTTTCTTTTCAATGTTTATTTGTGTCTTAATAATATCAAAAGGATCCATCTCCATGTCGGCAAGTATGTCGGTTTTTATGCCGTCATTTTTTGTACGAAGAGTCTGCATGTCGGTAATAACAGCGGAATCATAGAGCATATACCATTTTTCGGCACGCTCAGAGTAATAGGGAATCGTCGTATACTCCGTAATGTTCAAAAACACGCCGTTGATTTTTTCCAATAAATCCTCATTCCCCTTATAAGGGCGGACCTGAATGATTTCCGCAAGATAGGCAGGATCAAGTTCCTCAATAATGTCAATCATTTTACGCGTGTCGTCATTTTTGTTCACACAGATTTTATCAATATCACCCGTATTACGAATAAGGACTTCTCCTTTTTCCAGCCTCGCACGTTCTTCGCCGGTCAGCCGCTTGTTAAAAGGATCAGCAAAAGCCGTCGCCATTGCACGTATCAAAGCAAGGTACAGTATCAGCGTTACAATCTTTTTCATTATGACCTCCCATAACGTCTATCATACCATAAAAAATTGATTGTTGGAATCGTTACAATGTGCTATAATGAAAAATCATGATTGCACCTCACATAAAAGAAACTATATACAGCAAAGGAGCCTCCGTCATCCGAAAGATGTTTGAAGAAGGCATACAACTCAAAGCAAAATATGGCGCAGACAAAGTATTTGACTTTACCTTGGGAAATCCTGATCTGGATCCCCCTCAGGAAGTTCTTGCTGCGGTAAAAGAAGTTGCTCAGGACACAAGCCATGGCCGGCACGGCTACATGCCCAACGCTGGCTACATGGAAACCCGCGAAGCCATGGCGGAAAAGACTGCCCAGGAGCAGGGAGTAGCTGTCAGCGGAAAAAACATTCTGATGACGGTAGGGGCGGCCAGTGCGCTCAACTGCGTCTTCAAGGCCATTCTCACTCCGGGAGACAAGGTGCTTGTTCCCAAGCCTTTTTTTGCCGAATACCGCCATTATGTGCATAACTTTCAGGGCGAATTGATGGAAGTCTCCTCAAAAGAAGATTTTTCCCTCGATGTCGAAGCAATAAGCCGTGAACTTGAAGGACAGGGAGACAAGGTTGCGGCTATCCTTATCAATTCCCCCAACAACCCCAGCGGAAAACTGTATACAGAATCAGACATCATAAGACTGACTGACAGCCTGAAGGACCACGGAAAGAAATGCGGTCGCTATCCCTACCTGATTTGTGATGAGCCTTACCGGGCCATTGTGTATGACGGCAAGCAGGTTGCGCCGGTTTTCAAGCACTATGATGAAACGGTTATCGTCACATCCTTTGCAAAGAATCTCAGCCTTCCGGGAGAGCGCATCGGGTATGTGGCAATCAATCCTCAGTCTGCGGATGCAGATGATTTTATCAATGCAACAACCTTTGCCTTGCGCACCCTCGGTTGTGTAAACGCACCAGCCTTCTTTCAGAAAGTCATTGCAAAAAGCTGGCATGCAAAAGTGGATTTTTCATCTTATGAAAAAAGACGCAATTTATTGATGACGGTGCTGGATAAGGCTGGCATTCAGTATATTCGCCCAGAAGGAGCGTTCTATCTGTTCTGCAAGGTGCCCGACAAATGGAAGGGTGATGACATGGCATTCTGCGACTATCTCAAAAAATATCTGATTCTGGGTGCGCCCGGAAGCGGTTTTGGTGGACCGGGCTGGTTTCGGCTGGCCTACTGTGTTTCTGAAAAGACAATTGTTGATTCGGAAACCGCTTTTTGCCAGGCAATGAATGAAAACTAATTTGTGGAGGACATACGAATGAAAATTTTGATGGTGAGCGCAGAGGCAGTGCCCTTTGCAAAAACAGGCGGTTTGGCAGATGCAGTTTCTGCTCTGGCAGGAAACCTGAGCCTTATGGGACATGATGTCAAAATCGTCATGCCGCGTTATTACAAAATTGACCGCAAAAAACTGGAGCTGATTCCCGGTCCTCTGGGTGTTCCTGTGGGAATGGGACAGGAATGGACAGCCTTATACACCGCAAAACTTCCCGGCTTTCCCAAGGTAGACGTGTATTTTCTTGACCATGAGCAGTGCTTTGGCCGCGATGGAGTATATGGTACAAAGGCAGAGCCTGATTTCTACGACAATCCCTATCGTTTTTCACTTTTGGCTCATGGTGCCTTCCAGGTCTGCAATAAACTGGGCTGGTTTCCAGACATTGTTCACGCCCATGACTGGTCGGCAGGCCTTGCTCCTGTTCTATTGAAGTATGTATGCCGCAGCCAGCCTCAGTTTGCAAAGACTGCCAGCGTCATGACCATTCACAACATGGGCTATCAGGGAGTCTACGGCAAGGATAAATTCTCAGACCTTGGCATTGACTGGGGGCTCTACTATGGCGCAGGCTTTGAGCACAATGGAGCCATCAACTTCCTGCAGGCGGGAATTTCTTCCTCAGATATGATAACCACCGTTTCTCCGACCTATGCCCATGAGATTCAGACGGCAGAAGGCGGCTTTGGTCTGGACGGACTTCTGCGCGTAAGAAGTGCCGTTGTGCGAGGCATTGTAAACGGCATTGATGATGCTGTCTGGAATCCAGAAGTGGATAAACTGATTCCCAAGAACTTCAGCTGGAAGGATATGAGCGGAAAGGCAGTCTGTAAGGCAGAACTGCAGAAGCAGTTTGGACTTCCGGTAAACCCCGATATTCCGGTCATCGGGCTGGTAAGCCGCCTTGTTGACCAGAAGGGCGTTGCAGAAATCTTTGCTCCCACATACGGAAGCCTCTACCGCATGTGTACCACCATGGACATGCAGTTTGTCATGGTAGGAAGCGGCGAAAAATGGTGTGAGGACGAAATCCGCTCCCTCCAGAGTAAATTGCCGAACTTCAAGGCCTTGCTGGGCTACTCAGAACCGCTGAGCCACTTGATTGAGGCTGGTGCAGACTTCTTCCTGATGCCGTCCCGCTATGAACCATGCGGCTTGAATCAGATGTACAGTCTTAAATACGGTACGCTTCCTATTGTCCGCAGAACAGGCGGCCTGGCAGACACCGTACAGAACTATGACGAGGCAACAGGCGGCGGAACAGGCTTTATGTTCGATCAGCTCACTCCCCAGTCTGTCTACGATACCGTCGGCTGGGCTGTATATGCCTACTACAACAAAAAAGACCATATCAAAGAAATGCAGAAGCGTGGCATGCAGCAGAACTTCACCTGGAAGGCAAGCTGTGAAAACTACGTGGATGTATACAAGGAAGCAATGGCCCGCGGCTTCGGCTGGCACACATAATAAAAGCAGGGGAGATGTCCAAGAAGTTCTGCTGGACATCTCCCCAAAAATTTGTCGCTAGAATTCAAACCACTGGCCGTCTGTCGTCAAATACCAGTCTGCCAGCACACCGCTCAGCGCAGGATTATACCAGCTGATTGAGCCATCACGGTTTAGGATGACCAGCCGGCTTGAGTTCTGTGCAATCTTCAGGGGCATGGATGCGCTGCGCTTGTAAACAAAGTCTCGGCGGTTCTGCAAATTATAGGAATGTACCTGATTTTTTCCCACCGTTGTAAAAAGAGCCGGATACACAAGATAGGTGAGGGCATTTGAGTCCTCATCCGTAATCGGAAGGAAAGTACTGCTGTTTTTTGTCTTCAAATTCCATTTAAAAAGGGAAGTAACCGTTTTCTTGCTGCTGTTCGTGCTGATAAGAATGCCGTACAGTTCGCTGCTGTTTGCCACCGCATCATAGCAAAGCGCATAGGCGACATTTCCCCGCAGATTCAGAGGAACCGTTTCCTTTGTCGAGCAGTTTACATAGAGCAGGGGAACCGTCGGATTTGTCGCGCTAGATTTTGCCACGTACAAGTCTGTTTCAGAAGTCAAAATAGCATCCTGCAGACTGGCTCCCAGATACAGCTGCTCCTTCTTCTTACTTGAAATCAGGTAGCGGTTTACAATGGCATTTCCCTCAATGCTCACCAGTGAATCTCCGTACATCCTGAGGGATTGAATCGTCTGCTCAGGCGTAAAGAGGACACTTAAAGCCTTTGTACCCAGGTCAAGCAGTTGGACGGGCATCTTGGTGTCCTTTGACCACAGGATGATGTTTTCTCCATAGGGAATCAGATTCGTATAACCGGGATTGTCACCTTTTTTGTCCACGACACCATTATCATATGAAGAAAGAAATATGGCATGAGGGGTAAGAAAGTAGAAATCTTCTCCTTTTACAGCCACATCGTAGATATAATCATACATATTATCGGTAAGCGGATAGACCGTTTCAGCTTCCATTGCGCTGTCAGCCAGTTCCACCTTATACACGTTTCCCTGAGAAGAACCGGCATAGAGCATGTTGTCGGCAATTTCTGCGCACAGAAGGGTCTCGTTCATTTTCAAGCCACTGTATGAACCGACCGCTTGTGGCGCAATGACTGCTTTATTCCGATCATTCATTACTGAATATACTTTAAATGAGCGGCTTTCCTGTACGACATAGAGCAAATCCTTTCGGATATTGGAGCCAACAAGAATCGGATTTTGCGCGTTAAACTGGGCAACTCTTTTTCCCGTTGTCGCCTGCAGGATATAGACCGCATTATTCTTTACGCCCGCTACAAAGACTTCGTTGTTAAACATGGTCACCTGACTTAAATTGCTTTCAGTGCTGAATCGAGCCTTTTGCGAACCATTTTTGAGACTGTAGTAAGTCAGGTTTCCTGCAGGAGCGTACATAATCACACTGTTTTCTGTCTTGGAGGTGTGAATCATGCTTACCGCACCAGTATCTTCCTTGATTTTCCGCTGGATAACCTGTCCGCTGTTTGCATTGATAAAAACCGTTCCGCTTACTGAGGCCGTTCCGCAAATCAAAAAAGACCCTTTTTCCGAATAGGTAAGGGCTGTAATCGGGTCACTAAAGCGATAGGAATACTTTCGGGTAAGATTGTGCCAGTTCCAGATAGTCACGCGGTTAAGGCTTCCGCCATCGCTTTCGTACACCGCCACATCGTTTCCGTTAGGACTTCGAGCAATGCGTTTAATCTGCAAGTCTGTAATCTGATAGTGTTCGCCCAATCCGTCATCCGTCCACTTAACCAGAAAACCGTCCGTACCACAGCTAAAGACACTGGTATCCTCAATCATGGTGGTATGCAGGCCAGACAAGTCCATTACCGGAGACTGATGGGTTTGAGTAGAAATATGAGCCTGTGCAAGCAAACTGCATGAAGAAAAAACTGAAAGAACAATAAAAGCCAGATATGTCTTATTTTTCATGGAACACCTTCGCAAAATACGTAAAATCACCTGCCATCGCCACAACAAAAAGCAATGCTATGAATGCAAGCCCGATATATTGTACACGAATTCGTACCTTTGGGGAAATAGTTATACCAAAAATTGCTTCAATAAGCGAAAAAAGAATCAATCCTCCATCCAGTACAGGAACAGGAAGCAGATTCATAATAAAAAGGGATATGCTGATGAGAGCCATAAACTGCAGGAGGGAAGAAAGCCCTGTCCTGAATCCCGCGCTAAAGCCGTCCCTGACAGTACTTCCCAGCATGGTCGTAATCCTTGCAGGCCCGCTCACCGATTCAGTTATTTTTGCCCCCCTAAAAAGCAGGCTTATTCCCTTAAAGGTCAGCGCAATATTTAATCCTGTCTCCTTGAGTCCATACCAGATTGCAGGAAAAAATGCATGGCGTTTTGCCTCGTACTGGCGGACGCTATCTGGAAGACTTACCACACCGATTTTTCCCGCACCGTTTTCCGCCATGGCAGTGTGCACGGTAAATGCAAGGACTTGACCGTTCCGTTCCACCGTCACCTGCAAATCTTCATCGGGATGCAGGGCTACAAAACCATAGATGTCCGAAAAATTTTCAGTTTTTTCCTGGTTAATCTGTAAGATTCTGTCACCAGTCAAAAGTCCCGCATCTGCCGCCGCACTTTCCACATCAGGGTAGACTTCATTTGCCAGCTGAATTTCATTTCCCGCAGAATAGTAGGTGTAGCCCGCCATTGCCACAATCGTATAGGCAAGCACCGCAAAAAGAAGATTCGCCAAAGGACCTGCAAAACCTATGGCCGCTCGAAAGAGGGGCCGAACGCCAAACATTGAATCAGGCTCAGCAGAAATATAATCCAGTCCG
>CAKZZO010000026.1 GCA_937885175.1 uncultured Treponema sp.
TTACGCTCAACCGCGGGGCTTGCTTGACACGCTGCAACGGTAGCCTTTTTGCTGCTCATACATTTCATTTGTCCAGCCGATATTCAAGCACGATATCCATAATGCGTTTGCCCTGACAGAAAAAACGCATTCTCCCGCGGCATGAGCGTACCGCATATAGCCATTTTATTGACAGATAGCCATATGCATAATACAATACAGATACCCAAAATCAAAACGGAGGTGCCTATGTGCAATGCAGTTCCTGTGTATGAAGCGAAAAATCGACTGCCCTTTTTCATTCATCTGGCAGAAAAAGAAGGGCCTGTGCCAATCATGCGTCGCAATGAGGAAGTCGCCTATATCATTTCAAAAGAGGATTATGACGACCTAAAGCAGAGCAAACCGAAAGAAAAAAGTTTGCTGGAAGAATTACAGGAAAGTCGCCGTGAGTACGGTCTTGAAGACGATGATTTTGACTACACCGAGTATTTTGACAGCCTTCGTGACCGCAACTACTTCGGTCGCCCTGAATCCGAGCATATTTTTGATGATTTTGAATAAATCAAGGAGGAGCAAGATATGATTCGTCCATACTATCTGTTGGACACAAACATAGTTTCAGAATTTTTGCGAACACAGCAAAATGAACAAGTACGCAAAAACTTTCTCAAATATGAAAGACTGTGCGCTATGCCAGCAACCGCATGGAATGAATTGCTTTTTGGCGTACAGATAATGGCGGCAGGAAAGAAACACGATTATCTTCTTGATAAACTTGTAAATAATATTCAATCACGCCATTCCATCATTCCCTACGACAATCACGCCGCATGGATTCAAGCAGATATTCGTGCGCGTCTGCAAGAAGCAGGAACGCCGATTGACTTTCAGGACACTCAGACTGCCGCTATTGCAGTCTCAAACGGGATGATTTTAGTCACGCGGAACACAAAACATTTTGCACCGATTCAGGCAGTCTCACCCCTTCTGCTGGAAAACTGGTTTGAGGCAGTGGCGTAATCAGCGCACCACATCTTCGGCAAATTGCAGCGTGCTTTTTGCAATCATTGCGTTCAGCGGGCTGTCACCCATAAAATCACCGTTCAAGTCAACGTCTCCAGCGGAGACCACATGCACGCGCACCAGCCGACCAGTCTGCACCGCTTTTAAGGCCTGCCTGTCGCTTCTGTCGTAACGGATAACCACGCTGCCGTCCACTTCTGGTGCCTGAAACCAAGCCCGCCCAATGGCAAGTCCTTCCCCAGCCAAAGGGATTGTCGCCAGAGCCCGTTCCATAGGCCGCCAAGTCCTGCCCAATCAGGTTGATTTCGTACACGCCCTGAGAAACAAGTTTTTTGATTTCTGCAATAATGTCATCGGCCGGGCGGCTCCTCAGTTCTCCACGGATAATGGGTATGGCACAGAATGAGCAGCGGTTGTTGCAGCCTTCAGTAATTTTCACATAGGCCGCCCCCGCAAAAGAAAGCAGGATATCCCGGTCACCACAGCACACACCCTTCTGCTCAGGAACAAGCACGGTACGCTGACCTTTCATAAGGGGTTCGATTACTTTATAAACCTGACTCAAGTCGCCGTTTCCAAAAATGCCGTCAGCCTCAGGAAGACTTTCTGCCAAATCATCAGCATAGCGTTCTGCAAGACACCCCGCCAGCAGGATTTTTGCCTTGGGATACATTTGCCGCGCACTCATAACGGCATTCAGGCTTTCAGTCTTTGCGCTTTCAATAAAGCCACAGGAATTTACAATGATAAGGTCGGCCTCAGATGCGTCAAAAGTCTGCCGATAGTCTTTTTTCCGCAAGAGGGAAACGAGCAGTTCCCCGTCCACCTGATTTTTTGCACACCCGTGCTGGTCAATAAAAAAAGTGGGATTGTGAGCCATAGGAAAAACCCTTTAGTCCAACTGAACGATAACGACCTTGTACTTGCCGTCCGTATCCTTAATCCAGCGGATGTCTTCTGCAATTACTTCACCTGCTTTTGACACGCCCAGGTCATAGGATTTTCCGTCAGCAATCAACTGGATTTTTGCCGTATTGCCATTGCTTGCCCAGAGACGCACCATATTGCTTGCCGTAACGTTTACAATGTCACCGTTACTAAAGAAGTCTTCGGTGGTTTCCTTGCGGTCAGGGCGGAAACGGAATACACAGCCTGCACGGAAGGTTACGTTAAGCGTAAAAGGATAGGGACGGTTGTCTTCAAATATAACTGTATGGCTCTGGGGCAAATCCTCCGCATTGGGAATCTCGCTGGGCTTTGTTTCAGCAATCGCACTGTTTGCGCTACTCTTGAGCATGATGCTCACTTCCGCACCTCGGTCACTGTCATTGGCAGACACGTCAGAAACATACACAATCATTTCGGGAACGGAGTCACCGTCCACGTCCATTTCCATTTCTTCGGAAAGTTCAACAAACTGTTTTCCCACTGGCGTTTCAAGGGCAAGAACACCTTTTGCAGTTTCAGCCACCGTCAGGATGATGTTTCCCGTAGGCATACCCAGCACCAACTGGTCTCCCCTGTAGAGGCGTTCCTTGAGCAGTTTGTCCGTCAATTCATACTTTGAAGGCTCCGCCGTCTTTTTGAGGGCGATTTCCCGCTCAGGATTATTGATGTACTGCTGATACAGGAGAATAATGCCAAAGGTAATCAGTCCAAGCACCAGGACACAGCCAGCCACAATGGCAGGGATAATCCATTTGGGACGATGCTTTATAATCAGGCCTGCTGGAACAGGAGACTCCTGCAGCATTTTTGCGCGATAGAGATTGTTGATTCTGTCAGTGTCAAGTCCCAGATAGGTAGCGTAATTACGCAAAAAACCCACAAGATAAGGTGCCCCGGGAAAAAAAGATTCGTTTTCCGCTTCCAATGCTTCCAGATACTGACGCGTAATAGAGGTATCGCGGGAAATAGTTTCAAAATCAAGCCCCTGTGCAAGGCGGGCTTCCTTTAGCAATGCTCCATAGCTTTCCATCTCTGTTTACTCCGAAAAGAGAAAGTTGTTGTAATAGTTGGCAGAAGAGGGCGGATCATACAAAAAACGCTGGTCTGTAATTCCCGCATTGATGACATAATTCGTAAAGTTAAAACGGAATGTCTCTCCCTGCGGAGTAACTGCTTCTATCCTGCGAATCAGTTTTGAACCGGGAACAACCGCCAGCTTGATAAAGCGGAATGCCTCGCTTGTATTGCGGCGTGAAAGCACCAGTTTTACCACCATTTCATCACTGCCGTCTTCCAGAGGAATCGGATCCTGACCTACTTCGTATGCAACTGAATAATAGCGGCTCATCAGAGAAAGTCCCTGAGGAGTGGCAAGATTTGCACCTGAACCAGCAGAAGGCTCTGCATTGTCTACAGCCTGTTCCAAAACAGCATCCGAACCGGGCAGGTAAATCGTAAGCGTGTCACCATTAAAGGTAATGACCTGTTCTTCCGGGTTGGAAAAATCTATGCGGAGCAAATTGGGGCGCTTAAAGGACACCTTTCCTTCCATGGCAGTTTTTGAAGCCTGAATGTCCACCGAAGCCTCATAGTCCTGAATCTTTGCATATTCTGCCGAGACCGTCTGAAAGAAAGATGCTGCCGTTAGAATAGACTGTGCCGCACAAAGAGAAAGAACTGTACCTGTAAGCGCGCACAAGGCCACTATTTTTTTCATCAAATAAACCCCAAATAATTTCTTCTATAATAGAACAGATAGCACACAAGGTCAATTAGGATTGTGCGGGGGAAGTCTCCCCCTCGGCTGCAACTTCGTTTTCGCCTACCCCCTCGCCTAGGGCTACCGCCCTAAGACCCGCACAGTGTTCCTCACCCTTTACAATATCATAGAATTCCTTGCCGTCCATAGTCTCAACCTCACGCAGACGATTGGCTATGTAGTCCAGCAATTCTTTATGCGCGGACAAAAGATTCACTACGTAGGTGTAGCGTTCGTCCATGATGCGGGCAATTTCCTCGTCAATATACTTCTGCGTATCCTCACTGAACTCGCGGATAAGATTTGGGTCGCCGCCACGGTTTCCCAAAACGCCCTTGCCCAAAGTCATGTTCTTAAAGCGGTCACTCATGCCAAAGACCGTAATCATCTGCTTGATAAGATCCGTAGCCCGCGCAATGTCGTTTGACGCGCCAGTAGAAATGTCTCCCAAAATGATTTGTTCCGCTGCCCGTCCGCCAAGGAGCGTGTCAATTTCGCTGAACATGTCCTTTCGCGTTCTAAAGTTCTTTTCTTCTTCCTCGCGGTACTGGGTAAAGCCTCCCACACCATGAGAACGGGGCACCACCGTAATCTTGTTGACCGGCGGATAGTCCGGCGTAAAGGCACCCACAAGAGCGTGTCCTGTCTCATGCACAGAAACAAGGCGCATTTCCTTTTCGTTATCCTTGCGGGATTTCTTTTTCAGACCAATGCTTACCTTGTCGATTGCATCATTAAAGTCTGCCATGGTTACTTTCTTGTGACCATTACGCACGGCAAGGAGGGCCGCCTCGTTTACAACGTTTGCCAAATCTGCGCCCGCAAAGCCAGTCGTACCATGAGCCACCGAGTTAAAGTCCACATCAGAGTCCACTTTGACATTCTTTGCGTGAATACGCAGGATTTCCTCCCGACCTTTTGCATCAGGCTTTTCCACCGGCACCTGACGGTCAAAACGCCCTGGGCGCAAGAGAGCAGCGTCAAGAATATCCGCACGGTTTGTTGCCGCAAGAATAATCAGACCTTTTTCGTTGTCAAAGCCGTCCATCTCCACCAGCAACTGGTTCAGCGTCTGCTCGCGCTCATCGTTTCCGCCGCCAAATCCGTTTACACGGCTTTTTCCCAAAGCGTCAATTTCGTCAATAAAAATGATGCAGGGAGCCTTTTCTCGTGCCTGCCTGAACAAATCACGGACGCGGCTGGCACCAACACCCACAAACATTTCCACAAAGTCAGAGCCACTGATTCTAAAGAAGGGAACGCCAGCCTCACCTGCTACGGCGCGGGCAAGCAAGGTCTTGCCTGTTCCCGGCGGCCCTACCAAAAGCACACCCTTGGGGATTTTTCCGCCGATATCCGTATATTTTTTGGGACTCTTTAAAAAGTCCACGACTTCAACCAGTTCTTCCTTTGCTTCGTCCACGCCTGCCACATCGGCAAAACGAGTCTTTACCTTGCCTTCTTCAACGGCCTTATTACGGGCACCGCCGCCAAAAATGGAACTCATGCCACCGCCAAGACCACCGCCCATTTTTCTAAAGAGAAGAAAATACATCAGGAAAATAATGCCAAAGGGCACGATGAAGTTCAGGATAATCTGCATCAGATAGCCGCTCTGCTTGGGAACAAATTTGTAGTCTATGCCTTTTTCGTCAAGAAATTTGATAAAGTCGGACATAAGGGGAGCATTTGTGCGGTAAACTTTTTGTGTTGCTTCCTGCTGGGGACGAGACACCCAGGGAAAGAGTTTGAGCGTAGGATTTGGCTCCCTTGCCTGCGAAGACGGGGAAATGGTCTCACCATAGCCAATGATAACTCCTTCTCCCAGTTCAACCTTGACTATCTTATCGTCATCAACCAACTGGCGGAAGACGGAAAAATCAATATAATCATCTGGCTTGGAAACAAGGAACATGTTGACAAAAACCAGCGCACCAACCACAAGCAAGAGCATGCCAAAAAAAGGAAAACGCCTGGGAGGTTTATTTCCGTTGGGTTTGTCATCATCCGGGTCAGTCGAAAGTTTGAAAAAACTATAGGGATCGTGCTCATCACGATTCTTTTTTTCTTCGTCGTTACGTTTGTTTTCTTCGCTCATCTAATCCTCAAAAAACACATTTTTCTTCGGTATCTTTATAAAATATACGAAATTTCCGACAAATAGTCGATAAAATACGCACTTTTTCATTAAGTTTTTTTACGCTTTGCCGAAAATCTGTGTGGAGAACCAACATTTTACAAGGAGGCCACGATGGCATTTACAAATCCTTATGCAGCATATCAGAACACGGCGGTAAAGACAGCAAGTCAGGGCAAACTTGTTGTGATGCTCTACGAAACAGCGGTAAAGCAACTGACCGCCGCAAGCAAATGTTTTGACGACAAAACGGGAAAAGTTCCCGCCAACATGATTGAAACCTACAGCAATCATATTATGAAGACGCAGGAAATCATCAATGAACTACAGGTTTCTCTGGACATGGACAAGGGCGGTCAGATTGCACAAAACCTCATGTCATTGTATGTTTATTTTAACCGGGAACTGATGGATGCAAACATCAACAAGGACAAACAGAAACTTTCATTCGTGCAGAATATGATGGCACAACTTCTGGAAGCATGGGAAACCGCTTCAAACAGCGCGGCAAACGCACCAGCGGCAAATGTCCGCCCCACGCTGAACATCAGAGGCTAAAATTTCGCACTTCCTGTGCGACCGCTAACGCGGAGTTTTTATAGGAGGGAACGATGGAAAAAAAGTTGACTCAGGCAGAAATTGACGAGCGTGTGGCAATCCTCAAAAGATTCAGAGGACTTCTGGAAGAACAGCGCAACAAATTCCGCGAGTATCTCTTGGTACTGGAAAAGCAGGAGTCAAAAATTGCTGACGATGACGGCGAGGCAGTAAGCAGCCATGCCGATTTGGAAGCCAATATCCTCAAAAATATCGCCGGCCTGCAAAAAGTCATCGTTCCCATGCAGTCCATGTACAAGGCGGTGGCAGCCGATGTTTCCGCCGAAGACAAGGCGGAAGTGCTCAAAGTGCAGAATGATTTGGCACAGATTCAGCAGCAGGTGCTTGCCCAGAACGAAAAGAATCAGCACTTGCTTCGGGAACACATAAGTCAAATTCGCGAGCAACTGGATACCCTGATGACCAACAATCCCTATCGGGGAAAACGCAGCGTATATGCTGAAAAAGTACATACAGGCAATTTAGTCGCCATAGAAGTCTGATTTTATGCTATACTATCAGCATGAAAGACAGTTTTGTACAGGTGCGCTGTGATGCCCTGAACCACAAATGGAATTGGGCAATCACGCGCGAAACGCCAATCTACGGACGCGGAAATGAAATCCGCAGCGAATTTGAACGAGACTATACCAGAATTCTGCACTGCCAGGCATACCGTCGCCTAAAGCACAAGACCCAAGTTTTTTTTGCGCCCCACAATGACCATGTATGTACCCGCATGGAACACGTGCTGCATGTGGCTTCCGTTGCAGGAACCATTGCAAAATACCTGGGATTGAATGAGGACTTGACTCAATCCATCGCCATCGGCCACGACATCGGGCACGCACCTTTTGGTCACCACGGCGAAGACTGCCTGAACAGCCTTATGGCCCAAAAGACGGGAGCAAACGCACCAAAAAAATTCTGGCATGAGCGGAACAGTCTTTTTTTTGCCGACTACATTGAAACGCTGCAGACTCCCGACGGCGCAGAAAAGCCCCTTAACCTTACCTATGCCGTGCGGGATGGTCTTATCTGCCATTGCGGTGAAATTGACCAGCAGGGAATACGCCCCAGAGAGGAAGCCATCAACCTCTACAGCATCAAGCGGCCGGGATTTGTGCAGCCCTACACCTGGGAAGGCTGCGTGGTAAAACTCAGCGACAAGATTGCCTTTTTGGGCCGTGACATCGAGGATGCCCGCACCTACCACATTCTGGACATGGGCTCCTACCGACAGCTGCGGGAAATCGTGGCAGAAACCGTGGGCATTACGCAAAACGGAAAGCCCCTGAGCCACAGGAGCGGCAAGGCGGTAAACACCACGGTGCTGATTAACGACATGATTGTAGACTTGTGCGAGCAGAGTACGCCCGAAAAAGGTCTCTGCTTTAGCGACCAGTACTTTCGCTTTATCACCGAACTCAAGCGTTTCAGCTATGCCAACATCTACAACCATTGGCGGCTGCAGGAATTCCAAAAGTATGCCTCCAATGTTTTGGGAACGCTGCATGATACGCTCATGCGCGCGCAGACTTTTGCCAAAAACGGCAGACTTCCCCGTGCGCTGGCAAACTATCCGAAACTCGGCAAGACATTTGAAGACTGGCTGGTGCGCTACACAAACTATGCGCCTGAGCACAAAAAAATGCTCCGCTATGAAACGCCCGCCGTGTTTGACATAGGCGACAACGAGTCATACCAAAAATGCGTGATTGAGTTTATTTCCGGCATGACCGACCAGTTTGCGATTGAGTGCTACGAGGAGATAATCACTTTTTAGCGCGGAACTTTCTGATTTCAAACAGTTCCGGGTGGTATTCAAAGTGCATGTTGTCAAAAATGCCCCATTTGCCGCCCCAGATAAAGCCTTCGTCCTCAAAAATGTCAATGACGGCTTGGGGTGGCATCCAGCGTTTTTCCAGCGGCGTAAGCATCCAGTCTTCGCCATAATAATCCCGCGCCCAGAGCCAGTAGATTTGCTTGCCCCGCCATTTATTTGGCAGCAGGTCAACTGCAATACCCAGACTATGGAATGACAGGCGGTTGGTGTCTGCAATGCGTCGCCAGTAATAGGCATCCGCCGAGCGGAGCGTAGTCAAAAAGTCCTGCACTTCCTCATTATTTTTTGCCACTGTATTGACGCGGCTTTCCACGCGGCGCAGGGCAGGCAGAATACGCTCATGCACCTTGCTCTTTTTGCCCCAGAGCAGAATGGATTTGATGTGGTCTTCTATTATAATGCGGCTTTTTGCAGCGTACAAAAACTCAAAGAAAAACAGGGGTGTGCCCGCACTCTTTCTGCGATTATTGCTAGAGCCAAAGGAGCGCATGCGTTCCACTTCCTCATCAGTCATGGTGGCAGGATTCCGCACTTCTTCCGCATAGTGGTAGAGCAGCGTCCAGTATTTAGAACGGTTCTGCAGCTCTGATTCAGGAAGCAGGGCTCCGTCCGCCCAGTAAAAAACTGCATTTTTTCTCGCTTTTTTTTCGGGAAAAACCGGAGCGGAAACTTCTATGCGCCAGTCTAAATGGGCAAAATCATAGGAAGCGGAAAAAGTGACATCAGGATAGGCACGGCGCATGGCCCACAATTCTGCTGGCACAGGGAGCACTGGCTCTCCAAAAGCAGAAAAAACCTTAGCCGCAAAAAGTGCCAGAGTCACCGCAATGAGTCGGATTTTTTTGGTGATGCATGTTGCTTTCATCTTTACCTGTGCCACTCCAAAAAATTACTTGTCCAAAATCGTAATTTCCACGCGGCGGTTCTTTGCCTTGCCTGCCTCCGTTTTGTTTGATGCAATGGGAATGCGTGCACCAAAGCCCTGAGTAAAAACGTGGTACTTGTCCTTTACGCCCAGCCGCACCAGAAAGTTAGCCACTGACTCTGCCCTTTCTTCGCTCAACTGCTGGCGGGCTTTTTCCGTACCCGCAAGAGCCGTATGTCCGCTGACCAGCAAATCATTGTCGGGATAGGCCTGCAAAATCGTAGCGATTTTCTTAATTTTTTCTTTTTCGCTGTTTACCAGTTCTGCGCTGTCTGGCTTGAACTGAATGTTTTCCACACTGATGGTAAGACCTTTTTCTGCCTTGACAACCGAGACATTTTCCAGCCCCAGTTTTTCCACCTGCTTCTGCACTTCCTTGAGCACTTCTTCAGTGGCAGTACGGGTAAACTCCGTGATTTTTTCGTGGGTGGTGCCAGAAAAGTCAAACTGATTACCCATGGAGGTTTCTATGACAATCCTAAACTGCTCGTCACAGTGGTCAATCTGTCCTTTTTCGTTGTCCCAGTAAATGATGCGGTGGGAATAGCCCATGGTGGAGGCAGGATAGTCTCCCAGTTCCCAGGCATTTTCGGGCACGGGGCTTTCGTAGTAGAGGTTGTATTTTGCACTGATTACCTGAAAAGTCTTTTTGCGGTGAGACGAGTCCGCACTTTCGCCCTCTTCATCCCGCAGATATTCATAACTTGCCACAAAAGGAACTTTAAATGGCTTTTCCACGTTAAAGGTTCGGCGCAAATCTTCCGCCTCATAGCCTTGGGCAGTCCAAGTGTCACCAGGTTTTACAGGCTTTTCCGCAAAAACAGGAATGTTACGGACAGTGGGCATAAAATAAGTGTCGGCAATGTCAAAGACACCCCGCAAATCCCGCTTATACGTACTCTTGAATTCCTCTTCCCAAGAAAAATTCTGTCCTACGTTGCTGGTAGAACTTTCGCTGGTCATGAAGGTGCCGTTCATGATGCCCCTTCCCTGTGCGTCCACGTCCGTTACGTTAATCGTAACGCGGCTTACGATTTCCGCATGGTGATTCAGTCTGCCGTTTACCTTTACGTCTTCCTTAACGATGGAATGAATGCAGTAATTGTCATCCTTCTTGTACTTAAAGCGAAGCAGTATGCCGTCTTCTGCAAAGGCTGCAAATGCAAGTGCGACCAAAGCCACCGCAACACATAATCGTCTCATAGCGAACTCCTTTTCAGACAATATTCCATTTCAATTATCGGCAGAAATCAGCCGAACAATTACACCCTTGTCACCACGGCAAGCGCACTACAATGCATCGCATCTGACAGGCAAAAAGGGCGAGGGCGAATGTAACTCAACAAAAACGAAAAATGAGTCCGCCAGTGCCCTTTTTGCCTCTTGTGTACATGTATTGTACTATGTCTTTGCACTTGCGGTGTCACAGGCGGGGCTTTTCATGCTATACTGGCGGCATGACTGATTTTAACGCACTGCAAATTTCGCTGGAAAAACTGATTTCTTCGCAACTTCTTGTATCTGGACTGATTGGGCTGGGATTTTTTTTGCTTTTTCTGCTTGCCATTGCTCTGGCTTTTAGGGCGGGAAAGTCTGCGGCACGGCTGGCACTGCGGGGAGAAATGAAAAAAGTAAGGGAAGACGCGCTTAAACGCTCCCGTGCGGTTTTGGGCGGACTGGCAGGAGAACAAATCGCGCCTTTTTTGCCCCATTTTCCCTGCAATCCTGCTGATGTCCGCTTTGTTGGAAAGCCCATTGACTTTATCGCTTTTCCCGGAGCGGCAAGCGGAGACCCCATAAAAGAAATTCTGCTGATTGAAGTGAAGACGGGTGATGCCCAGCTGAGTGCGCGGGAGCGGCAAATCCGCGATGCGGTGGAAAGCGGACGGGTGCGCTACGTGCAGTATAGGATATAGGGGTGTTGCGGGGCTGAAAAGCAAAAGCCTGCCCCGCAGGTGGGGGTGTGGAGGCAAGGCTTGTCCTGCCGACCAGGGGGAGGGCTCTCCCCCTCATAAAAAAATACTATTGTCCTAGGAAATTAAATGCATTATAGTTAAGGAAAAGGGGGAAATGCATGGCCCTGGACATTACGACAAACAATACTGAGACAAATCCTGATGTGCTGATTGCCGCTTTTTGGAACACGTTTCCTGACTATTCCGCTGATGAGCAAAAGCGGTTTGATGAGGCATGGCACTTTTTGCTGAAAAAAACTGCTGCCCTGAAGCGTGGCTGCGGTCTCCCCTACTATCTGCACCCTTTGCGTGTGGCGGCCATTCTTGCTCAGGCTCAGATGGACATGGATTGTCTGATTGCGGGACTTTTTCACAGTCTTTTGAATGTGGAGGGCGTTTCTGCTGATGAGATTACGGCGGCTTTTGGCAGGACGGTGTGCAAGATTGTTGCCGACACTTCAAAAATCACCAACTGGAAGATAAAATCCAAGACACTGCAACAGGCAGATGCCATCAGAAAAATGCTCTTTGCCATGATTGACGATGTGCGGGTCATTCTGGTAAAACTTGCTGACCGCCTTGACCGCATGAGAAACCTCAAAAGCATTGATGAAAAGAGCAGAAGGCTTGTTGCGACAGAGGTTATTGACATCTGGGCTCCTCTGGCAGACAGGCTGGGTATGCAGAGCGTTAAAAGCGAACTGGAAGACTTGAGCCTCAAATACTCAAACCCCGATGTATTCCTGCAGATTAAGGCCATTGTAGCGCAAAAAAAAGAAGAACGTGCCTCGTATCTGGAAAAAGCGGTGGATGCCATTTACAAACGTTCCGAAAAGGCGGGAATTCACGTGCAGATTACCAGCCGCGCAAAGCACTTTTATTCGATTTACCAGAAAATGCGTAAGCGCAACAAGGGGGCGGATGAACTCTACGACTTGCTTGCCCTGCGGGTCATCTGCCAGACAGATGCGGAATGCTACACGCTGATTGGCATTGTACACGGTTTGTGGAAGCCGCTGGACGGTCGCTTTAAGGACTACATCGCCATGCCCAAGGCAAACGGCTACCAGTCACTGCACACTACCGTCATGTGCGAGGGTAAGCCCATGGAAATCCAAATCCGCACGGTTGACATGCACAATAAGGCGGAGCACGGCGTTGCCTCCCACTGGCTCTACAAAAAGGGCAGCAACCACGACAAGGTGGACATCAGCGACCTGGGCATTGTGAACCAGTTGCAGCACTTGCGGGAACAGGACTTAAACGACGAGACTTTTTTTGCCCAGCTTAAAAGCGACTTGCTGGGAGACGAGATTTTTGTCTTTACGCCGGCAGGAGATGTGGTGCAGCTTCCTTCTGGAAGTACGGCCATTGATTTTGCCTATCACGTGCACAGTGCCGTGGGAGAAAAAATCATAGGGGCAAAGGCTGACGGAAAAATCATTCCCATTACCAAGCCGCTGGAAAACACACAGATTATTGAGATTTTGACCAATCCCCAGGCTCATCCCACAGAAAGCCAGCTTAAAGTGGTGCGTACCAGCAAGGCAAGGCAAAAGATTCATTCCTGGCTGATGGCAAATGACCCGAATTTTGTTGACCATGAAGCAGAGGCAAAACGAGCGGCAGAAATTGCAGCCCTGAACGAACATTCCCGCGCCGTGCAGGATGAAAAGCGTAAGCGGCGGCGGATACGTACTTCTTCCCTTGCGGTGCAGGAGGAGCGGGCCAGCGATGAACGCTACAGCGGAAAAATAAAAATCGGTGACACGACTAACTTTCTGGTGAATTTTGCAGGCTGCTGTTCTCCAAAACCAGGAGACGCGATTGCAGGCTATGTCTCAAACAGCCGTGGTGTCATCATCCATCGGGCAGACTGCCTTACCTTCCAGCGCATTCCCAACATTGAGCGGCGAACCATTGCGGCGGAATGGGAGATAAAGCCGGGGCACTAGTCCTGCTTGCTGAAGTCAATTTCCTCGTAGGTGATGCTTTTGTCGCTGTCGTTCACCGTAACCAGCAGGGCAATGTCGTTGTAGCCAAAGGATTTTACGGTTTTTTCCACAAAGTTTCCGAAATTGTTTGAGTTTCCCGGATGATAGTGACCGGTAAAAATATTGCGCACATTGGAGCGGGCAAAATCCCGCATGAGGCGGTTACGTTCCAGCGTATTTTGCAGGCAGAAAGAAGAAATGTCCAGCACAATGGGATAATGCAGGAATATGAGCTTGGGATTGGGGTCAGCCGAAAGATTTGCTTCCAGGTCTTCCAATTGGGCAAGTCCCAGCGTACCGTTTCCCGAATCCAAAAAATAGTAGGAAAAGGCACCTAGGGTAAAACGATAGTAGGAAGTGCCGTACTGGGTGGCGGGATAAAAATTCTTTTTCCATGTCTCCCAGCCGTCTTCGTCATACAAATCGTGGTTTCCGATGATGGCAAAGGACTTGTAGTCGTCAGTAAGGCTCAGTTTGTCCTTGGCAATGGACTTGAGTTTGTTTTCCAGCGTGAGGTAGTCAGTGGCTTCGGATTGCAGTCCGTCATCCATGATGTCGCCCAAGTTGATGATAAAGCGCGGACGCTTTGCCTCATCGCTTACTTCCAGAGCCGCGGTAAATTTTTCCACAAAGCGGTCTGTGTGTTTATTCGTCTTACTGGCACCATAGTGGGCATCTGCAATAATCAAAAAGGAATACTTTGCAGCAGGAACTTCAGGCAGTTCAGTATTTGGAATGGTGGTGATGGCTGTGGCACGGTCGTCAACCTGACTTCCATTAAAGTGCAGCATGTAGTTTCCGTAACTGCATGATGCAAGGAGCAGGGGAAGAATCGCAATCAGAGGCAGCAGTTTTTTCAAAATGATACCCTCCCCGAAAAGCGAAAGACAAGGGAATCCATGTAGTAGCTTACCGCAATCCAGTCACGCATGACGATTTCTACTTCCGCGCCAAGGCGAAAGCCCGATGAAAAATGATAGGCGATTCCCGGCGTAAAAAATGCCGTTCCGAATACCGGGTAGCGATAGCGGGAATGAGTGCCGCCTTCAAGAGAAATCTCCAGTCCGTTGGCAAACTGCTTTCCCAATGAGAGCACCAGAAGAATGTTCCAGTTGTTCATCATTTTTTGCAGCAGGTAGACATCGCTCATCTTGCGGAACATACCCGTGCGCAGCCCAACCCAAAATCCACTCCAGGTGCGGTAGTGCAGTTCTGCCGGAACAAGCGTAATGTCGTGCTCACAGCTGATGTTGTTGTACCACTGTGCATGATAGCCAAAATCAAAGCCAAGACGCATTCTGCCGTAATGACCGTCAAACTGAGCCAGCCACCAGTCGCTGTCAAAGGTAAAATCAGTCACTTCATCGGTAAACTGTATACCAAGAAAGACATCAAAGGGATTGTAGTCAAAATTATAGGCCACTGAAAAAAAATGCTGATTGCGCTCAAGACCTTTGTTTGCAGAGCGACTGTAAGAGGCCTCAACCCACTGTGTAATCTGGTCGTTTTTATTGGGAATGATATGAAACTGGGCAAAAGCCAGCGATGACATGCATAGTGCAAGCACCATCAATAGGATTTTTTTCATCTGCCTGTAAACCTTACCGCTCCCGACACAAAGTCGGCATCCTTTGTCCTGACCAGTGCATCCTGGGGGATGTCGGCAGCCGTATAAATGGCGCAATCGTGGTCAGGATTTACAAAGGGAATGACCGTACCCTTCTTTGGATTTGCAAAAATATAGTCGCTGCCAGAAAGCACTGTCTTGAGCGTGTCAGGCGTGATGATTTCCAGCTCCGTTTTTTCGTCTGTTTTGTTGAGAGAATTGTAATGGTAGAGTTTCCAGCCCGCTCGCTTTTCCAGGGCGACTGGACATTTTTCCGGGTGCTCGGCGCAGTCTTTTTCCGCAGCGGCTCGGGCAGCGGGGTGCATGGCAGCAAGTTCTGCTTTGCGGGCCGCTGCCATCTGTGCGCCAGTCTTAAAGGCGGCTTCTGCTTCCTGGTCGCTGAGCCGGGCTCCAACTTGTCCCGCAAGTGCATAGGGGCTGTCACTGGCTCCCACCGTAGTCTTGTCGGCTTCGGTGCGGCTGTAGAAAAATCCCGTTGTGCTTTCCCGATGGGCAACTTCGTCCAAAGAGGCAATAAAGGGAGCGGCTTCCTCCTGGGACAGTTTTCCTTCCAGCGCGTCCAAGGCCTTGCGGTAGGCGCGGGTGACAAGGGCAACATAGTAAATGCTTTTCATGCGTCCTTCAATTTTAAGCGAATCCACGCCAGCCTTTTTCATGTCGTCCAGATGCTCAATCATGCGCAGGTCTTTGGAAGAAAGCAGGGCCGTAAAATCATCCCCCTCATAGACAGGAAAGAACTCTCCCGGCCGCTTGCGTTCCTGCAGAACAAGACTTCCTGATTGGGCAATCTCCTTTGCCATGGCGGCATCTAGTATCTGAGTCCGTGCTGGATTTTCCAACACACCCAGGTCGTATTCCCAGCGGCAGGTATGGGAGCAAAAGCCGCTCTGTGCGCTCCGTCCAGTCAGGTAGGCACTCATCAGACAGCGGCCGCTATAGGCAATGCACATGGCACCGTGGACAAAACATTCAATCTCCATCTCAGGCACGGCATCTTTTATTTCCCGCACTTCATTCAGGCTCACTTCCCGTCCCAGCACTACGCGGTCAAACCCCAGTTTCTGATAGATTTTGACGGCTTCACGGTTCATGCAGCTTGCCTGTGTGGAAACATGGAGATGTACATCGGGAAAATGCTTTTGCAAGATTGGCACCATGCCCAAGTCCTGCACGATAAAAGCATCTATGGGATACTGCTTGAAGTAGTCGATATTCTGCATAAAGGCATCAATCTCGCGGTTGTGAAAGGCAATGTTCAATGCGCAGTGGAGTTTTTTTTCGGGATAGCGTTTTTTCAGCTCGATAACCTTGTTGTATTCGTCCTCGTAAAAATTGTCCGCCTTTACACGCAGGGAAAATTTTTTAAGTCCGATATAGGCTGCGTCGGCTCCATACATGTAGGCGTATTTAAGTTTTTCCACATTTCCTGCGGGAGAAAGCAGTTCCATAGTCAAGCCACCTTAAAATCCGTTGAGACTTTTTTCCAGAACGATGTGGATATTCGTATCGCTTTCGTTGCGGCGGGAATCCCGGCCAGTAATCATGTGTCCTACTTTTTCAATGGCCAGATGAGACTCAGAAAGGCAGTCGTCCGCCATCTGGAAACAGGGCATCATATCCGGCCACACGTCCAAAAGACATTCCACCCCGTTATCAGCCAGCCGAGACTGAAAGCGTTCCGCATCGTCCAAAAACAATTCCTTTTCGCCCATCTGAATATAGGTGGCAGGAAAATCACGAAGTGACTGATTATCGGCAAGCAGGGGAGACACCAGCGGATTTGCCCTGTTCTGGGGATAGGTGTAGAATTCTACGGCGCGGCGCAAGGCATCTGCCGTATAAATGTCATCGGCGGCCTTTTTTGCCGAAAGATGCTTTGATTCCGTGCTCATGTCAAGCCAGGGGCTAAAAAGCACCACCTCCTTTATAACGTCACGATATTTTCCTTTAAGGCTCAGCACCAATGCCAGGGCAATGGAAGCCCCTGAACCGTCCGCCGCGATGATGATTTCCGGCATTGCGTCAGAAGAATCCGCATCCAGAGAGCGTGCAATCTGTTCTTCCGTATACACTGCCCTAAAAACCGACTGCACATCCTCCAGAGAGGATGGATACTGATAGGGAGGGGCAAGCCTGAATTCGGGCACCACAAGGCGGCATGAGGATGCATGAGCCAGTGACGCACAGAAAGACCGCCATGCCGTCCGCGAGCCGCCCACAAAAGAACCGCCGTGCACATAGAGCATGATGCGCTTGGAAGAATAGACTTCCGGCATAAGGACATCACTCATTACGCCGCCAAATTCCCGCTCCGTCCAGTCAATACGGTTGGGAAGCAGGGGATTTGCAAAAGTCTTTTCAATTTTTTCCCTAAACACCTTGGGGTCAATTTTTGGCGCAAGGCAGAGAGTCTTTAATTTTTTAATGGCATTCTGACGGTCTTTTGACGAACTCATGCAAACACTATAGCAAAAATCACGAAGATTTACTATACTATTGCTCACTATGCCGATTAAGATTCAGTCAGATTTACCAGCACGATCCATCCTCGAACACGAAAACATCTTTGTGATGACCGAAAAACGTGCGGCAACCCAGGATATCCGTCCCCTTAAAATTGCCATCGTAAACCTGATGCCCACAAAAGAAGCTACCGAAACCCAGCTGCTGCGCCTTTTGGGAAACACGCCCCTGCAAATCGACATTTCGCTGGTGCAGATGGAAGGTCATGTTTCCACCCACACCGCAGAAGACCATCTGGAAAAATTCTACATTCCGTCAAGCGAAGTCTTCCAGCACAAATACGACGGCATGATTATCACTGGCGCACCCGTAGAACAGATGCCTTTTGAGGACGTGGACTACTGGAATGATTTGTGCGACATTATGGACTTCGCCCGAGAAAACGTATTCAGCACCCTCTACATCTGCTGGGGAGCACAGGCAGGACTTTACCACAATTACGGCATCAAAAAACTGCCGCTAGAAAAAAAACTCTTTGGCATCTTTCCCAACCACAAACTGATTCAGGCAGACCCCCTGCTCCGTGGCTTTGACGATGAATTTCCCGTACCCACCAGCCGCCATACCACGGTTTCCAAAGGCTCCGTTGCAAAAGTGCGTGATTTAATCGTGCTTGCAGAAAATGAAGAAGGAGAACCCACGCTGGTCAAGTCAACCAAGGGGCACGATGTATACATGATGGGACACCTTGAATACGACACCGAAACGCTTTCAAAAGAATATTTCCGCGACAAGGCAAAGAATCTACCGATTGAAGTGCCCAAGCATTATTTTCCAGAGAACAATCCGGAGAAAAAGCCCCTCAACACCTGGCGAAGCACGGCCCACCTCTTTTTTTCCAATTGGCTGAACTACTACGTCTATCAGGAAACGCCCTACTCCTTTACCGACAGTGCCTTTGGCTGGGGCGACGGCATTTAAAGGCGGGGGAAGTCTCCCCCTCGGCTGCAATTCGTCCGTTTCGCGTCCTCATTTCCGCCTACCCCCTCTGCGGGGCATCCTTTGGCTTTTCAGCCCCGCAACGCCCAAAAAGCACTTTACCCATGCAGCCAGGTAAGTTCGTGCTTGTTGTAGTTCAAGTGCAGCACGCGACTGTTCGGTATGGAGGCAAATTGCTGCACCAAGTTCCAATCTATCGCCCCCTGCATTTTTATCGTGCAAATCATCTTTTGGACTCGTCCGCTGGAAAGCCAGACCTGAATCCATTCATAGAGACGCTCAGGATAGCAGATTACGTCGCTCAGCACCCAGTCCATTTTTTCCGTATGCATACGCGCGCAAACTTCCTCTGGCTTGAGGGTAAAGGCATCGTGCGCCTGAAAAATCACATGGTCATCCGCCATGAGGCTGGGAGCAAGGGGTGCGCGGTCAACCGCAAAGACATCCGCGCCCAACTGCCGAAGCACCCATGTCCAGCCACCGGGACAGGCACCCGCCTCAAAGCATTTTTGCCCCGCAGCAGGAAAATCCATGCCAAAAAAGTGACTGGCCATGGTCAGGGCTTCCTGGATTTTCAGATAGGCGCGGCTAGGAGGATGTTCATGGTCTTCCACAAACTGCACAGTACCTGCGGGAAGCGGGCTCGAAGTCTTGCCGCTTGCCAGCATGGTGTGTTCGTCCAAAAGCGTGTACATTCCCATGGGACTGTGGGGAATGGTCAGGGGAAAAGTCCGCGCCTTTGCATTGATATGGGGAAGCTTGTCCTGCAAGAGCGCAGCGCGGCGAAAACAGGTAAACTGATAGGGAGCCCAGTTTCTTTGCAGGTCACGCAGGGCTTTTGCCGCCTCCCCAATGGATTCAAAATGCAGGAGAAAAGGCTCAATCAGACTTGTACGCGCCCAGTAGGGAAGCAGAGCCGTTCCCTCCGCATCAGTTTTTGGAAAAAAGTCAGGACAATACAGAAGGTCGCCATACCACTGCACCTTGCCAGCGGAAAAAATATTGCCGGAAATGGTGGCGGCGGGAATAAGGCCGCCATAGCCAAATCGCTGGCTCAGCTCGGAAGTCAAAAGCCCCTGCATCTCAGGGAAAGATAAAAAGGCAGTTCCGGGAATTTTTTCTATACGAACAGGCATGTATCCTCATCCTGGGGAAGACCGTCACTGTCAATGTCTGCCTGTTCTTCATACAACTGGCGCACATATTTTTCCAGACGGGCAGTATCTGGGGAACGTAAAATGGAAAAGCCGATATCCGTAGCACCGTCACTTTCCTTAGCCCATTCAGGATGAGCCATAAGCACCAGTTCTTCTGTGGGAAAACGAGACAAGCGGACGCGCAGTTCATAGTCATTTTCAAGATTGACGCTCACCGGAACATCAAAGTGAACCTTGCATCCTTCCATACTGATATCCTCAAGAATTCCATTCACTGGCCCTAAGTCTTCACAGTCAATACGGCCAAAATCTTCAAAACGGATATTCCTACGCAATTCAGTCTGCATGGAAATAGTATGGAACAAACACAAGAATAGGTCAAGTTATGCAGCAAGGGCAAGCGCATTACAATAGTTTTGCACAAGAGACAAAAAGGGCGCAGGCAAATGTATTTTAGAAAAAATCGAAAAATGAGTCCGCTTACGGAAAAGCGCGTCTGGTTCGCACGCTGAGAGGGCGAGCGAAGCGAGTCCAATTTCTTATTCGCTCAACCGCGTTTTTAGCGGCAGGTCCCGCTGGTAGCCTGTTTTTGTTGAGTTGCATTCGCCCTCGCCCTTTTTGTCTTTCAGGTACGATGCATTGTAGTACGCTTGCCATGATGGTCAGTCTTTTACGCAGAGTACTTTACGGGTTTCGTCAATGCCAGAACCCACTACACGCACAAAGTAGATTCCCCGAGCCACGGAAGAGCCACCTGCATTGCTGCCATCCCAGCGATAATAATGTGTTCCCGCAGAAATTCGTCCGTGTTCCAGTTGCTGCACAATGTTTCCGTCAAGAGTCATCACATACACGTTCAGAAAGCCTTCCTCCGGCATGTCCACCTGAAGAAGTGCCTGTTCCCGCTCGTTTACATTGATGACATTGTTCATAATCGTTACGCCGCCCCGCTGCTTCTGCACGTCCTTGAATTTAAAAGACCACAAATCCACCATTGGCATGGCCTTGGCGGGAAGTTTTGGCATGCAAAGGGCATAGAGCGGAATCTTTTTGCTGCCATCACCGTCTATATCAAGCAATATGTCGTTTCCGAAACTGTCCTGCATTTTAAAGATAAACTGCACTTCGTCATCTGCCTTCCAGCCATAATAGTCTGCCTGAGAAGACTTGTCAGCCGCATTGACGAGCGTATAATTGAAGAGCAGTCCTCCTGATTCTTCCACTGCGCTTGCTGTCTGACTGTTTTGCGGACTGTCATTGTAGCCTGAGGAAAGACTGTCCAGTGCAGTTGTAAGCCAGACGCGCCAGTCTGTTCCCAAAAGGCTGTTCACCACATCGCTTTTCCAGATTGATTTAATATCCGCCTTTATGTCAGGAATCAATACAGCCTTTTCGCCATTTTTTACGGGCAGGCTTTTTCCCCGCTCATCACGTCCGCTCACCAACTGCACCTGTAGCGTGATGTCTGACTCTGCACGAAGCCTGTCCTGGGCATCCGCTGTAAAATCTCGGATTGCCGCACTGGTAGCCTCTCCCGCATAGGCATAGACAGGCTGCACCACATTCAGGGCAAAATCACTTATCGCATGAGCATGCTTTAGCGAGGGGGCTTCCAGTACCTTGATGTAGATGGCAATACTGCTAATGTCTTCCAGCCGTACCAGTTTGTTGACCTGTAACTGCAGCACCGTATAGCCCTCGTCTTCCGCCACAAATGCTATGTGTTCTATATTCCAGTCGGATTGCAGGCAGGATGAGTCTGTGGCAGGATTTCCCCCCGCCTTGATAAACTGCAAGTTGTCCGCTACAAGGGATATGGCTTCAGCATAGTCTTCACCAGTGAGCTGCCCCAGAGAGGAGCCGTTAAAATAAATCTTTCCTGCAAAAATCGCATACATATGGGTGTCGCCCACAGGAGAAAGCATCATAGTCAGACTGGGAAGCGGCAGTCCTTCCATAAAATCCCAGAAAGTGTTGTTTCCACCGTCAGTGCTGAGCCTTGCCTTGATTGCATCAAAGGCGGAAATTGAATCAGACACCAGTACATAGGCCACATCCGTTTTATCCACAGGTACGCTGATATTCCATGTCGCACCGTCCGTAAGGCTCTTTAGCGTAATAAGGTGGTCTTCCTGCCCCTGCACGTAAAACAAATCGGTTACGGTCTGAGTTGAGTCAGGGGCAAAACTAAGCGTACTGTCAGCAGTATCGGCAGAGAAGGTTGCAAAAAGGTTGTCGCCAGAAAGACTTGCGTCAGCAGTAAAGACTGCCGTGGCAAAAGTGTTGTCGCCCGTAATCATCGTATCTTTGCCCGTAAAGTACGCCGTAGCAAAGGTATTGTTTCCGCTTACCGTCTTTCCCTCACCGACAAAGGTCACTTCGGCACTTGCCGTGCAGACAGCCGTGTTTATCCAGTCGCCAGAAAGGGTCAGATTATCAGAAATCGTTACGCCTGCGCTGTTTGCAAAGGTAATGTTTCCCACAGACTGTCCCTTTGAGACAAAGGTCTGGGCACTGCTACCGTTAAAAAGCAACATATCGTCATTGTGGACAAAAGTGCCCAGCGTGACATTGCCGGTAAAAGCAATTGACGGATTGGGACTCGTGTCTGCGTCAGAGGTCTTTGCCCCTATCAGAGAACCGTCACTTCCCGTATATGCACCGCCAAAAGCAAGCGAGACAGTTCCATCGGAAAGGGCGGGAGCCGTAATCGTGCCTGTATTGATAACGTCACCCGCAAAAGAAATCAGATTGTCGCCCGAAATTACCCCCTTGTTCACCACGTTTCCCCCATACTTTTGCAGGCCTGTTGCATGAATGTTTGCAGCCTCTTCCACCGTTACGGCAGCAGTAACATCCAAGACTCCCACTGCTACCCCATGGGAAAATGTCACTTCCACAGCCTTTAGCGTAAGGTTCTGTTTAGGAGCGTTTTCGCTATCCACGGTGCTGGAGAAAGTCAGATTGGCGTCAGAAGAAGCAAGTTCCACATGGTCAGTAAGGGTCACCGCCCCCCCATAGACTTGCGCTCCCCTGGTGCTGACAGGTGCGGCAAGACTTCCTGCACCGACAATTTCAAGAGCCCCAAGAGCCACCGTACTTCCCAGACTACCCTCCACAAGGGCATCTCCGCCAACGCTCAGCTCATAGTTTCCGTCCAGCAAGCCAGCGGCTGTATTTTCAAAGCGACCGCTTACCCTGATGTTTCCGCCAAGATTTGCCGCCCCACGTACCTGCAAGTTTGCATAATCCATGCCTGAATCCGAGGCAAAATCCGTTACCGTGTCCGCACCATCGTATTCCACCCAGCCGCCGTTTGCCGTGTCGTTAATGGGATTTCCGCTTCCGTCACTAATGCGTCCGCCGCTTTGATATATAATCCTACCGTAGTTGGTAAATGCATCACCCACCGAAAGACTGCCCGTGCCGCTTATCGTTAGACTTGCCGTCGGTGTAGTTGCCGCATTTGAGCCGAGAATAAGGGACTGCACCGTGTACGCTGAGGAGGCCAGTACAGGATATCTGGCACACGCGTCAGGAATCGTAACCGTAGCGTCAGTAAAGTTTTCGCCACCAGGCACAAGACCCACGTTCCAGTTTGCTCCTGTTTCCCAGTTGGCATCCACCGTGCCTTGCCATTCAAACGCCAGAGCGGCAAATTTCCAGCCGTTGCTCAGGACGGTGGTCAAAACCGCTCCAGACGCAATCGTACTGTTAGTCGTTGTAAAGGCTCCGGCAACCACGCTGCCCGCCGTTTCTGAAATCTGCACGTCATTTCCCACAGAAAGGTAAGCGCCTGCAAAGGCTGACTTTGCCACCACAAAGCGACCGCTTCCTGTAAGGGAAATCCGCTGACTTTCTGTGCCAAAAAGCGTAAGAGAGCCAGAGGTAAGTGTCGTCACCGTCTGGCTCGTTCCTGCACCAAGGGTCAGACTTGTGCCTGCCGTGCTTGCCATAAGCGTGCCGAATGTGTTGCTGCCAGAAAATATCGTGTCTGCATTGCATAGAGCGGAGGAAAAAGAATTGTCTCCCCCAAGTGTCATGCCGCTTCCTTTAAAAATCGCTGAGGCAAATGCAGTACCTGTCGTGCTGTTTCCGCTGACACTGGCATTGTCACCGCTAAAGATAACGGTGCCGCCATTTGCATCAAAGGTGGTGGTAAGGAAATCGACATCTGAGGCAAACGTTGTGGTCTCCTTTGAGGCGGTCAGGCTGCCGTTACTTCCTGAATAGGCTCCAGTGAATGTGGCAGAACCGTCTGAAAGGGTAATAGTGCCCTTGTTCTGCACCGTGCTGGCAAATGTCACACTTCCCCCGCCGCCTGTTATCGTGCCTGTGGTCTCATTGGTGACAGAACCGTTAAAAGTGAGGGGGCTTGCATTTCCCATTATCGTTCCGCTGTTGGTGAGCGCACCAGTGTATGTCTGCACTCCGTCCGTTTTGACAACGCTTTTAACAATAATTGCAGGTGCGTCCGCTGTAAGGAAGGTAAGCGGATTTTGCGTTCTGTCTCCTACGGATTCTTCAAAGGTCACCGTTCCTGCCGCCCCAATCGAAAGTCCATGGGTAACCGCATTCCCTCGTCCATCGCTGAAAATTTTATAGGAAAAAGAAATATCGCCTTCCTTTGATGTAAGCGATGAGTCTCCTTCGGATGCAATATCATCGTTGTCCGCTCCATAAAGAGCAAGGTAGCCGGAATAAGTCTGGTTGCCAGTCGTCGTGACCGACACGCCGCAAAGAGTCAAGGTATATTCCGGGTCACCTTGAAAGTCAGTACCGTTTATCGTACAGGAAAGCGAAGCAAGCGGGCTTGTCTTTCCCACGTCCTTATGAAATGAGACATAGCCGCCCTGTAGCGTCAGTGCCTTGTTTCCATCAATCGTTTCATCAAAGGCAATCACATGACCTGACGCACCGCCGATTGTGGCTTTATTTGCAAGAGTCACTGGACTTTTAAAGCGGGCATCCCCCTGTATGGTCAGTTCTTCCGTTTCCGTTCCCAGCTGAATTCCTTCTGTCGCCAAAATCGAATAGCCGCTTGCCACACCAAGCGTTCCGCTTAAAATCAATTTATTATAGGAAAGATTTGCAATTTCTCTGACACTCCCACTTCCGTCTCCCGCATAATGCCAGACTCCCCTTTCCGTGACACTTGCCCCCGCAGCAGGAAGCGTTATCGTCTCACTTCCCGTCAAAAGCACCGTGCCGGAACTGGTATAAGTACCTGATGCGGTAAAAGACGCTGAGCCGCGCAAATCAACACTGCCGTAATTGGTAAGGGAAGCCGTAGAAAAACCCAAACCTCCTCCCAGCGTTATTTTTGCCGTATGGAAAGATTCACTGGCGGTGCCCACCGTCAAAGATCTGACAGAATAGGTAATTGCACCGCTAAAGGAGGGGTAGCGGTGTCTGCCGTCAGGAATAAGAATATGGCTCGATGATGAAGGTATGCTTTGCGGACTCCAGTTTGCCGCCACCGCAGGAGAAGAACTCGTATTTCCTGTCCACGTATAGGTATAGTCCGCAAAAACCCAGTTGACGTTGTTTCCGCCGTCCACATTGTCGTTATCTGGGGCGGTGGCAGTGCTTTTCGCCGTGATGATATTTGTCGCATGGGAATCACTTACGTCCACATACTGCACTGTGGATGTCGCTTCCGTAGTTGCAGGCGCAGAAATATTCCATGCCGTTCCCGGACTTGCACTTTTGAGGGTAATCCGACTGCCACTCGCCCCTGCAAGGGTAAAGGATGAAGAAATCGTCTGGCTCGTTCCTGCACCAAAAGTAAGCGTTTTGCCTGGTGTTACCGCTTTAAAGGCATTAAATGTATTTGACCCAGTAATGCTTGTGCTTTCGCCAAAGTCCACATCGTAAAAGACTTGGCTTCCGCTCACCGTTTTTTCAACCCCCTTAAATGAGAGGGCATAACCATTTACCACCAGTCCGCCAGTGGCGTTGCGGTTCGTCCAGTCGCCGTAGACAGAAAATGCCTTTTCACCCGCGGGTGAGGCGTAAAGCGTCAGTGTCGCTCCGTCATCAATGGTAAGATTGTTCAACCACGAATAGTTTTCTGTTGGATTATTGATTTGCAGCGTACCGTTTCCCGTTATTTCCAGCGTTCCTGCCCGACTGTCACTTGTGCCTGCCTTAAAGTCATCCGCCGTCAGACTTGCCGTCTTAATCATATTGTTGCTGAAAACCGAATTGGCGGAAATTTCTGTTGCAGCCGTAATCGTACCGTAATTTATCAGGGAAGGAACACCTGTTATGGAAGGAGCCGTAATCGTTCCTCCATTTTGAATCTTGGTGTCCGTCGCCACATTTGCCATCGTAATGGAAGAAGCCGAAACGATTCCACCGGCCGCTGTATAGAGACAGTTTTTTATTTCCTCATCGCCTTTTTCCAGCGCAATTTTTGCCGCATTTCCTTTCGTCACGGTGGCAGGATTATTTTCAAAAGCAATATCGCCAGACACAGAAAGATTACCCTGCGCCTCTACCAGCAGATTCGTATAGTAGCACGTCATATTGCCAGTTACATTAAGCGTTTCCTCCACATCAATCGCATAAGAATACTCATCAGAAACATTATTTGTTGACAATCCAGCAATCTCCGCCGTTTTTCCCTGCCCTACCACCAGAGCCGTACCGCTGCTCATATTTAATACATTATTAAAAACAAAGTCGCAGTCCAGCCGCAGACATCCGATGACACCATCCTGGTTACTTACTCGGGTCAGCGCTGTTCTTGATGCCACTGTGAGCGAATCTCCCGTAATCCGGGCCGTAAAACCTTCGGGATAGGCGGCCGCTGACAGATACTCGGTCACACTATCATAGCGTTCCATGAGCAATTCAGTAGCGGTAACGGTTCCGTTAGTCACAATCGTTACATTTCCGCCAAAACGCAAGCGGTAAAAGTCCTGATTGCTGCACGTGGTCATTGTCTTTTGTGAATCATCAGTATTCGTGGTAAAAAAGTGAACCGTGCCACCACCGTGAGTAAAAGTGCCGGCAGAAAAATCCGCATTCCCATAAAAGACCGTATCTCCAGACGAAGCCGTAAAAGAAGCACCTGCACCAGACTCATAATCGCCATTGCATATAATTTTTCCGCTTCCGCAGGAGAATGTGCCGTTGTTGGACACCGTGCTGTTAAAGGAGACCGATCCGTCACCTGTGAATGTACCATTATTTGTCACACTGCCTTCAAAAACAGAAGTCAGCAATCCCTTGTCATTTTTTGCAGGAAGCGTAAGACTTCCTCCGCTCTCAACTGATGTGCTTCCCCTAATCGTCAAAGTACCATTTTTCACGCCAGTTCCCGTACGCTGCGCCATTGTAAAAGAGCCTTTTACCGTCAGACTGCCTGATACCGTCACAGAGTCACTTGTATAGCCGAAGAATTCACTATCGCCCAAAACTTCTATGCTGGTCGCTGTGAGTGCAAAGTCGCTGTCTGCTGATGTTGATATCTGAAGTTTTCCACTTGATACCTGCAAGCCACCCACCCTGCAGCTATTAAAAAGCACATAACCTTCAACAGCAATGGAAGATGCGCTATAATCCTCAGCCGTGCCTACTATAGACACCCTTGCTTGAGTTCCCGTAGTGTTAGTAGAGTTTTTGATGGTAAGCGAATAAGAGCCGTCCGCCAAGGTCAGATTGTTGACCGTCTTTCCCCCAGGAATTATCGCCGTGTCTCCATTGGCACAGCCAGGATAGTGACCTATCGGAACAGGCGCTCCACTTGCATTGTCTTTGCGCCAGTTAGTGCTTTCATTCCACGCATCGCTCGATGTTCCCACCCAGTAGTACACTTTTACCGTGTTCTGGTCTTCATAGTTTACAGATGAATCTATGCTTACGCCTGCCGGTGTAGACGTAGCCTGACTGAGAGAAAGCGTTCCCGTTCCATCACCAGAAAATGAGACTTCCCCACCCTGTCCTGATTTTTCATTAACAATATTCTTAGCCGTAATTTTCGCATTATTTTCCAAAGTGACTGTAGATGCAGAAGATGTGTTTTTGTAGCGTATATCCTCAGTAACAGAAATCGTTCCATTTCCTGAAACAGTAAAATGCACTTCCTTTGCATTACCGCCTTTATTGCCCAATATCAGATGCCCCACCGTTACCTGTACACCGTCAGAAAGCACCAATGTTACTGATTGTCCCTCATCGCTTTCTATATACAGGCTTCCCAATGTGATGTCATTTGTAATATAGACAACAATATTATTTTCGCCATTATCCTCCGTATTCAAGTATACAATTGCAGTCGTATTATCATGTCCGTTTGCATTCTGCCCCGGATAATCCGCAGATGAGTCGGAAATATTCTGCCAGCCCACTCCTAAATACTGCCAGTTCTTGTAATTTGACCACTCATAAACCGCATTCCCGCCAACAGTTGAAGTCTGCCCGTCCTGCCACCTATACTCAGTCGCCGCATAGATTGCACCCCCGCCCACGCACATGAGCACGCACAGCAAAACTCTGCGCCAAAAAAGAGAAAATCCACTCTGACCATTCAACCGTGCCATGGGGTACACAATCCTCTATCATAAGTATACACCAAAACCCCACAGAAAAAAAGCCACTGAGCTAGCCAAATTTAACCTGTCGAAAGCCACGGACACGCGTGGAAAACCGCAGATGAACACCGATTATCACGGGCATGGCACAGATATGTAGGTTCAATTTCACGTTTTGGCAAACAGTCATGCTGAGGAATGAAGTTCCGAAGCATCCCGTCGTTTTAGGGTATGCAAGATAGATTCTTCACGCTTTCGGCGTTCAGAATGACCTTGACGATTTCGGCGTTCAGAATGATCTTGCGTAAGCTAAGAGCATGAAACTCACCATTTGACCATATACATAAAACAACACGATTTTTCCACTTTTTTCCTAAAAATTTAGCCTAAAATGCAAATTCGCTGCCTATATATATAGTGTAGAGAATCATCTCTGAAAAAATCCTATTTTCGAGGTAACAGAATGAAAAGAGAAATCATACCGTCCACGCCGGGACTGCACTACCAGATACTGATTGACGAGGAGGTGAAGCAGCAGGCCGCCCAGGCCGTAGCACAGGGGCGTACCCTCAACCTCAAGAACGACATCGTGTTCAAATCATTCTTCTCCAAGGACTGCAAAGAGTCCGCCTTCTGCCGCCGAAAGATGCTCTCCGCCGTCATCGGCAGAACCGTTACGGACACCACCGTGCTCAACCCCGAGATCCTCCCCACCCGCCTTGACGGAAAGTTCCCCCGTCTGGACATACACTGCCGACTTGACGACGGAAGCGAGGTTGACGTGGAGATCCAGAACTCCATGTATAAAGACGACCAGGTGAGACGCTCCATCTACTATGCCGCCAGCCTCACCCGTAACGCACTCACATCAGGCGACCAGTATGCCCTACTCCCCCACGTCTACCAGATTCAGTTCATGGACTTCACCGTGGTAAGGGACGACCGCCGCCTCCACCACACCTACCTCTTCAAGGAGCGGGAGGACAACACGGAGCTGAGCGACATCGTGCAGATTCACTACATAGAGTTGCCCAAGATTGCGGA
>CAKZZO010000027.1 GCA_937885175.1 uncultured Treponema sp.
TAAGAGGTTTTCCGTTCATTAAACGGACATTCTTTCTTGGAATACCTTTTGAGCCACCACGTGCTGGAATAACTATTAAGATTTTCATTTATTTACCCTTTGCTTATTCTTTGAAACTAATTTCATTTTTTTTCAACGACATTTCACAAGCTACATGCATTTTTCTAAATCTCATTTTTAAATATCCGGTATACAAAAGACGTCAACTTGATTTATATCTTTATAAACTTACACGCAAAGAAATTACGTATTAAATATTTCTTAGGCTTATTTCTTTGAAATCGTTGGCATGATAAAAATCCACCGACAACTTTGTTTATTAGAAAGTTATGAGTTCAAGAGCAGATTTCTTACTGACATATTTTTCTGCCTAAGCATTCCTAAAATATGACAGTACCAAAGCACCTGCGATTTTCTTGGCTTACCAAACCACCCCTAAGGGCAAAAAAATACAGCGTCTACACCTCGCCCAATGGCAGCCAGACAAAAAGCCCGGCACCCTAAACAAGGTCTAGACGATGCACTTATTCACGCGCCCATAAACAGTTACAACTGATTTTTTTTATTTTATAATCTTCTGTCAATGTGTTTGACCCTGCGTTCATATCGTGGGTACGCTTTTCCTTTTGCCACCTAGGATTTGTCTCGCAAAAAAACATCTCACTGCCAGTTGGCAAGGCCTGGAAATATTCTTTTCTTTTATCTGATTCAGGACCATAGCAGCCGATTTATTATGCTTCAATCCCCATCCATTAAATCCCATTTAAAGGAACTTCGAATATTGTGTTTTTTTGTATTTCGTTTTTTTTCAGAAAAATTATCATGTACCAGGGAAGATATGTTACAGACTCTTCCTGCTCTATATTGCCTGCACAGAATACCAGGGCATTTTTCAAGTTCCACTCTTCCACTGAGAGGATATTGTTCAGCGCAGTATGCTTTTTATAATCTGCGCCACTTTTTATCTCTAAGGGAAGTGCCTTGCCGTTATTCTGGATAATAAAATCAATTTCGCCGATTTTTTTGTTCATGAAGCGAACTTCAAAGCCTTTGGAAAGTAATTCCTGGGCATAGACATTTTCAAGTATGCTTCCCATGTTTACGCTTAAGTCGCCATTCAGAATTGAAAACTGAACGTTATCTATGCAGGAAGCACACAGAAGTCCTACATCTGCCATATAAAGCTTGAACAAATTGCTCTGCTCATTGAGTTTCAGAGGTATAAGGGGTGCGACAAGATTATAACAGGGGATTGCAACTCCGGCATCATGTAACCAGATGAAACTTTCTTCATAACGCTCCATTCTCGCAGTAGAGCGAATTGCATTCAGCTTAAAACGCCTGTTTTTTGAATCAAGCTGCGAAGGTATGTTATCAAAAATCGTGCTGATTTTCTCTTTGTCTTTATCTGAATACTTTGCTATATCCTGTCTGTAAAGTGCCAGAATATCTTTCTGAACCTCCACCACCTTTGCAATATCGTGGGAACTGATATATTCCTGAACCGCAGCGGGCATTCCGCCAACTATTGTGTAGGTCTGGAACAATTGCTTCATTGTGCCGTGAACAGCTTCCGGGACTGCTTTTAAATTATTGTAGCAATTCTCTAAAAGCTCAAATGTTGATTTCTGTACACCGCAGGCAATGCAAAACTCTTCAAACGTCATAGGAAACATCTGGACTATATGCTCATAACCTACGGGATAGGACTTTACTGTTTTGTACTGCACTCCTAAAAGGGAGCCGGACTCAACATAATCAAACCGTCCGTCATCCACTAGAAATTTTATTGCTGCTCTTGCATTCGGACACTCCTGAATTTCATCAAAAAATATAAGAGTTTTTCCTTCCTCCACTTTCTTCTTTGTAAGTGCCGTTATTCCCTGAATAATTGCATCGGCATGTAAGTCGCCTTCAAAAATTTGTTTCGCGCTTGACTGAGTTACAAAGTTTATTTCTATAAAATTTTCGTAATTTTTCCTTGCAAATTCCCGGATTAAAAAAGTTTTTCCTATCTGCCTTGCGCCAGTAACCAGCAAGGCTTTTTTGCCACCGTTTTTTTTCCAGTTTTCAAAGCTTTCTATCGCAGTCCTATAAAGCATAATGACTCCTCATACCCTACAGTCATTTTGCGACATTTTTCTTAACTTTTCAACTCATTTTGCGACATTTTTCTTAACTTTTCAACCAATTCTGCGACATTTTTCTTGATTTTTCAACCAATTCTGCGACATTTTTCCTGACTTTTTAAACCCATTCTGCGACATTTTTTTCAACAAATTTTCTCCCCCACACATCCCGCAGCCCCGCTACGGAATCATTGGTGAGGTCTGGTCGCCATCCGGTGTGCGTGCTTGAACCAAGCTCCGCGCCTTGGAGGGCTGGCTGTAGTGGCAGGCGGTTAGCGGATGCCTGCGGTTTTTACTTCCTCATAGGTCAGGCCTATGACTCGTACGCTGTTCAAAAAGTCCAGCTGTATGTTTATCCGCTTGTTGCGGCGGTTTACGGCAATCACGTTTCCAGTACGGTCCTTAAAGGGACCGGAAAGAATTACGATTCTGTCGCCTACATCAAAACGTACCGGCACAATGCCTATGGTCGTTCCGAACTGCAAAATCAAGGAAATGATTTCCTTGTCCTCCGCCGTAAGCGGGTGCACTTCTTTGTTTGACGGCAAGAAGCGCAAAAAACCTTTTCCCGCCGTTACCGCCCGCAGTTTGACGGCATCGGTTTCTTCCGTCTCCAGAAACACATAGCCGGGAAAGAACGGCTCACAGTATTCCTTTCCATTTTTTAGACGCATCTGCTTGCGTAAAAAATGAATCCTTCCCCGTAGCGGCGAATCGTCTGCATCAAGGACAGCCTGTACTTGCTCCCGATAACTTTCCTCCATGCCAGTCCACACTGATATGCAGTAAAAGTTCATACAGCCTCATATCCAAGTTCGCTTTCGCTCACTAATTCTTTGTCCCAGTCATACATCACCTGAAAATCCGTCTCAAAGTCTTTTGCCAGTGACACATAATAATTGACTACGGATTTTCGGATTTCATTCCCACAAAGCCAGATACTTGCTTCATCGTCAGAAAAAGGAGTCTCCGTGCAGAAATAAAGCAGCAGGCTGTCACATTCGTCATGCAACGTGTTATTCAGTACGCTTTCCAACATCAGTTCCGGCACCCCGTTTGGAAAAACAACGATGTTGCTTTCAGGCAGTGTACCGCCCGCCTCAGTCACGAGAAAATCATGCATGTCGGCGAGTTTTTTCTGCCTGAAGTCCTCAGGTGCAGACCCGCACAGAAGGGCATACCGTGTCACAACTCCCCCAAAAAAGTCCAAAATATCAAACTAGGACAGACATAAAAGCATATTATTATATGCCTTAGAGAAAAGTATAATCCGTAATAATAGACCTGTCAATAAATCAGGCATGAAATTATGGTATTTTGAAGTATGGATTTTCGTTCCAGATTAAGAGAAGAAATAGAATACTCGGGAAAAATGTACAAAGAAATTGCGGCAGAAGCAGGCATCACCAAGAGCACCATGGACAGTTACGTTGGCTCTCAGGGGTCTATGCCGTCAGCCGACATTGCGGTGCGCCTTGCCCATGCACTCGGCGTGAGCGTTGAATATCTTGTAACAGGAGAGGGCACAGAAACGACTATCTCAAGGAAGGAACAGCACATCATTTCCTGCCTCAAAAAAATCCCGGAATACGAGCGTAATGCCCTCGTGCAATATATCGAAGCCCTATCCAAGCACGAAGCCCCAAATTAACATGAAACCCATTCTCTCCAGGAGGTCGTTTTCTTCCCAGACTAATCTCGCCATGGATGGCGCACGCACAGCAGTGACAGAAAGTTCCACTTTCTGTCGAGTTTCAAAACGACAGGAGGTCGTTTTCTTCCCAGACTAATCTCGCCATGGATGGCGCACGCACCACCGTGACAGAAAGCCTCTGCTTTCTGTCGAGTTTCAAAACGACATGGATGTCGTTTTGAATACTCCCTATTCCACCGTCACTGATTTTGCCAGGTTGCGCGGTTTGTCGGGGTCGTTGCCCTTGAGGATTGCACAGTAGTAGGCAAAAAGCTGTGCAGGCACAATAGCCAGAATCGGAGAAAGTGCGTCAGCCACCTGGGGAATCTGAATCACTGCATCCACTGTTTTGTCAAATGCGCCGGAAGTATCCTGGGTAATGACCATGGTTGAAGCACCGCGTGCTTTTACTTCCAGAATGTTGGAGGCAATCTTTTCGTACAGTTCAGACTGAGTTGCAATGCCAACCACCAGCGTGTCAGTGTCCATCAGGGCAATGGGACCGTGCTTCAGTTCACCAGCGGCAAAAGCCTCACAGTGCATGTAGCTCACTTCCTTGAGTTTGAGTGCACTTTCCAGCGATGAGGCACTGTCAAAGAGGCGGCCGATGTAGAAAATCTTTCCCTTATTGAACTGCTGGCTTGCAAATTTCTGAATTTCTGTCTGATTATCCACAATCTGCTGCACTTTGCCGGGCATGCTGGCCAAATCCACAAGCGTCTGTGCATAATCCGCATCAGAAACGGCTCCCCGCACCTTTGCAAGTTTGAGGGCAAGCAGATAGAGGCACATCAACTGAGTGGTATAAGCCTTTGTAGAAGCCACCGCAATTTCTGGTCCTGCCCAAGTGTAAATCACTTCGTCTGCTTCGCGGCTCACGGTAGAGCCCACGCAGTTGGTAATGGCAATCACTTTTGCCCCTGCTGACTTTGCAAGACGCATGGCCGCCAAGGTGTCCGCCGTCTCACCAGACTGACTGATAACAATAAAAATGTCGTCCTTATTCAGAATAGGATTGCGGTAGCGATATTCGCTCGCCACATCCACCACCACGGGAATACGGGCAAAATGCTCAAAGGCATACTTTGCCACCATGCCTGCGTGATACGCCGTACCGCAAGCCGTAATGACAATCCTCTTTGCATTGTTCCAGTCATCGCCAAAGGTGATTTCATCAAACTGAATGTCCACCGGCTTTCCTTCTGCATCCAGAACCAGTCGCGGACGCAGAGTGTCGGTAAGTGCCTTGGGCTGCTCGTGGATTTCTTTGAGCATAAAATGGGCATAGCCGTCTTTTTCTGCGGAAGAAATATCCCAGTCTACATGATAGGGTTCGCGCTTGATTTTTTCGCCGTCCGCCGTAAACAAGTCCACATGGTCGCTGTAGAGAACGGCAACTTCTTTCTGGTCAAGAAAATACACATCCCGCGTATGCTCCAGAATTGCCGGAACGTCACTGGCAATAAAATTCTCATTCTGTCCAATACCCACAATGAGGGGGCTTTCCTTGCGGGCAGCAATGATGCGGTCAGGAAAATCCTTGCAGACCACGCCCAGCGCATAGGAGCCATCCAGTTTTTGCAGGGTCATCAAAACAGCCTTAAAGATTTCGCCCGTCTGCTCGTAATAATAATTGATAAGATGGGCCACCACCTCCGTATCAGTCTGGCTGCGAAAGACAACGCCCTGATTCTGCAACCACGCTTTGAGGGTAGCGTAATTTTCGATAATGCCGTTGTGAACAACCGCAACAGAGCCGCTTTCATTTGTGTGAGGATGAGAGTTCAGTTCACTGGGTTCACCATGAGTTGCCCAGCGTGTGTGTCCAATGCCGATATGCCCTTTTACAAAGTCAGCAGTTTTTTCAACCGCCGCATTCAAGGCATCTTCATTTTCTGCCTGTGCCGCCGCGGCATCTTTGTTTTTTGATTCCTTGACGACTTGACCTGTAATTTTTTCTACAAGAAACTTTAGCGCACCCTTTGCCTTGCGAATCAGTATTTCGTCTCCAGACTCGGCAAGAACAGCCACACCCGCAGAATCATATCCACGGTACTCCAGTTTTCTGAGCGCGTTAATCAAAACAGGAGTTGCCTGTTTACAACCTACATAGCCAACAATTCCACACATAAAAAAATCCCCAGCAGATATCCTGCCAGGGTCTATTTTATACAATTGCGTCCAAACACGCAACTACATCGGGGTCATATAAGCCAGGTTTTGACTTCATGTCTTCAATTGCGGATTCCTTATCCATAATCACACGGTAGCTTCGGCGGCTGATAAGTGCCGTAAAACTTTCCGCAACGTGAATCAGGCGGGCAATCTGCGGAATCTTCTCACCTTCCAGCCCCTTAGGATAGCCTGTTCCGTCCATATTTTCGTGATGATACTTTGACGCATCCACAAAAATTTCACGATATTTTTCTGGAACAAAGCCAAACTTGTCGTCACAACCAGTCAGATGGTCTCGCAACTTCTGACGCTGTTCCTCAGTCAGATTGTCCGCATTGAGCAAATCTTCCGGCAAGTCAAGGAAGCCGATGTCATAGACCATTGAGGCACAGAAGTATATCATTGACGTATTCTGGTTCAAGCCCAAATGAGTTGCCAGTTTGAATACCAGTTCGCTGACATTCTTTGAATTGTTCTTACGCTTTGAAATCTGGTCAATTTGAGCACCAAGTTCCTCACACTTAATCGCCAAGTCTTTAAGCTCAAGTTTTTCTTCTTCGTTCATCTCTGGAGCAGGAAGTGCATCCATACCCCAACGGCTAGAACCCGCAGAACGCAAGCCGCCCAAATTGTTGTTGATGTCCGTTACGCCACCAAGCAAAAGCTGTGTGTTCTGCTGCTGCATACCGGCAACCAATTTAAGCGTTGCATCAAACTGTTCGCGCTGATGTGCCGCCGCACGGGAAGAAGTGATAATGCTGAACACAACGATAATAAATACAACTACCAGAATGCCACAGACAATCAGAATAGCAATCAAAACCGTATGATTACCCTTGCTTACGGCATTTACAATGTTCTCATTGTTTTTACCCAGTTCATCAGACACGCTCTTAATGAATTCCTGATTGCTTGCCTGCTGCTGCTGAATCAGTTTTTCATTCTGTTCCGCCTGCTGTGCCGCCAGTGATTCAAGAGACCCTTTGAGGCTTTCGTTGTTTTTTTCAGCCATGGTCTTTACAAGTGTCTCGTTTTCTTTTGCCCGCTGCTCTGTTGTGCGCTGTGCCTGCAAACGTCTAATCATCAGATTCAAATCATCGTCTGCAATGTCAGGAAATTTTTCAATCTGACCGCTTACGTCATCAAGAATTGCGTAATCCTTTGCTTTTGCAACTTTCTGAAGCTGACGGCGAAAAATCTGACGTGCTACCAGAGCAACATTGGGAGCAACACCAAACTGCTTGTACTCACCTTCATTCATTTTGAGCGCAGCGGTAATATAGCCATATGCTTTCTGATAGTCTGCCGCAGTATAGGCATCATCCGCCCGCTGAAGCAAAGTTTCAGTTGCCTTGGTTGTACCCTGTGCAAACGAACACAGTGCCACAAACAGACACATAATTGTTACAATCAATCCTTTTTTACTTTTGAACATTTCCGACTCCAATTGCGAAAATTCCTTTGATTCTGTTTTCTATCCCCTCTTCTTTTACAAAAAGCACATCACTTGCACCAAGCTCAATGCCAACTTTTGTCCTTTCATGTACATTCAGCGGAAGTAAGATGCTTGCGCCAAATTCTGCGGCCGCCTTCAGGTCATCCTTCATAAGATGCCCCAGATAGTAATCCGCATGCAGACCGAATTTTGATGCACCAATATCAATATTTTCTAGTCCAATTCCAACCGCAGGTGTGTAGAATGATGTAATGGAATGGGTTGTATCCGTGTCTTCAGACAGTGTTGGATAAGCGACAAAACCGGCACGAAGGAAGAGATTCTTGCTCAGTCCGCTAAAGGCAATTTTTGGAATCGCCCGACCTGAAATCATAAATTCCTGCTCGCCGCTCAGAGAGAGGAAGTGAACATCCACCAGTCCTTCCAGACCAAAGACAAAATTTTCCGTGGGGTAGAACAAATCAATTCCCACTGCAAGACCGTATTTGAGGCTGCCATACCTTTCGGGCTCCGTTACCATCTGATACATCACGTCTGCAATGCCCAGCTTTATTGCCCACAAAAGCGGAGAATATGACTGCTCCTGCTCGCTCACATATACTGACTTGCCGCTAGTGGTATTTATCGTCTGATAACTGCCACGGCTTTCAATCTGTTGCTTAGCCTTTGCGTTCAGTGCCGCAAGACGAGCCTGTTCCCGCTGCAGTTTTTCCTCAGCGGCCTGCTTCTTTTTTTCTTCGCCCAGCAAAGCCTTGTCGATGTAGGAATACAAATCAATTGCATCGTAATTCTCTACATTATTGTCGATAAGAGCCAGTGACGTTTCCTTTGCAAATTCCAAGTCATTACGGATAATCAGTTGACGGGTCTTTTTGAGCGTATAATTTTCTACCAGTTCATAAGATGGGGAATCAACATTGGTCTTTAACACTGCAGAAACTGCTTCGCCTGAACGTGACGCAAATGCCTTGTCAATATCCGCATACACCTTTACAAGGGCACTCATGTCCTGAGCGAACACACGAGAAGAAAGAGACATGCATGTTATCAGCAAAAAAACGGAAGCAAACCGCCTGATTTGATATTTTGCCACTTCTGCCATCCTATCATTATAGTTTACCAAACAAACGCCTTGCTGTCAAATAAGTTTTTATTATATTTTATAGAAGAAATTGCAGAGAATTCATATTCATGCTAGAATCAAGCCTATGAAAAAGTCTCAAAAATATATCGTTATGATTGGCATTGTCGCCGCACTCCTGGCAGTCTCTGGTTCTCTGTTTGCTGTAAAAAAATTCCGCAAGCCCTTAGTTGCCTTTTACCGCATCCCCGAACAAAACATACCCTTCATCAAATCCATGCTGGAAAATCAGGCGGTCTTTAAGGAATACGACAACAGCGTTTCTTTGTTTTCCCAGCTGCAGGAAGGAAGAAAGCCTGACATCCTCCTGACCACTTCAGGTCAGCCTCTCAAAACGGCAGAATCCCTTGCGCCAAAAAACACTTCCGTGCCGACCGCTCTGTTGGGAGACATCACTACGTCAATCCGTACCGCCACTTCTAAATCTCAGGGCGGAGATTTTAAATCCCTGCCTCTGCTTTCCAGCCATTTTGAAATTGACGTAAATGTACGAAAAATGCGCCGGACGAACATAAAAAACATCAACACCTGGGATGACATAGCCCGCTTTATTCGGGAATCAAAAGAAAAAAACAACGATATGGGGCTTGTGTTTGCCGGAAAAGACGGCTCCGTAATGCTTGACCTTGTGAGTGCCATGGCCGAAGCACTAAGCGGAAAGCCCGCCTACGATGCCGCCATAAAAATCATTCAGGACACCATCGCGGAATATGGGGAAAAAGAAAAAGCCCTGAACATGGATGACATTGCAGCCCGCCTTGGTCAAAGCCCGAATGCACCCCTCTATGATGCCCTGCAGTTTTTGCGCACATGGGTTCAGGAACGGCTCATCGCCGCGGACTCATTCAATATGGACAAGCAGACCGTTGGCGCATTCATGCAGAACAATTTGGCCAGCGTGGTGATTATGAGCCTTGCCGACCACCGCAGCATAAACCATGATGCCATCGAGCCCTTTGTTTCCGTTTACTTTCCGTCAGAACTGAGTGCAGACCGCCGCCATTTTATCGCGCCTGTCTTCTACGCAGTGCCTTTCTCCAAGAATGCCAAAGGTATGGCGCTAATAGCAAAACTCATTTCTCCCGAATCCCAGGAAAGCCTGAGCTACGCCACAGGTCTTGCTCCTGTACTCGCCCGCTGCCGCACGCCAGACAAGCAGGCAGATGATGCCCGCTACTGGATTGCCGCCACCAACGAGCCCCTTCCCGGACTGAGCCGCGAAACAACCCTTTCCGATGAACAACTACAGTCGCTGGGCATTGCTCTTAGTGCATTAATCCGCAGATAACACTTAGGGCTCTGCCCTAAGAACCCGTATTATCTAAAAAAAACAAACCCCTCCGCTCATGGAGAGGTTGTATGTATGCGCACAGAACATGCACTAAAAAGCCAAGACGAAACATTCAGTTTGCCATAAGGTGAACAGAATGTTTCGCCGAGATAAAAAATTACATGGATGTAATTTTTTATCTTTGGATACGTCCAGAACCGTCGCCACCGGCCAGCTTGTTCACTTCGTCTTCGCTGACCATATTGTAGTCACCGATGATTGAGTGCTTGAGACAAGATGCAGCAACTGCCCAGTTGATTGAATCCTGAGTGTTCATGCCCTTGAGCTGTGAGTGAATCAGGCCGCCGCCGAATGAGTCACCGCCACCAACGCGGTCAACAATCCACATCTCGTATTTCTTTGAGAATGCGTAGTCCTTGTCGTCCACATAGAGCAGAGCCTGCCAGTCGTTGCGGTTAGCGTTGATTGAAGAACGCAGAGTAATTGCAACTTTCTTGAAGCCGAATTTTTCCTTGAGCTGGCGAGCAACTGAGAGGTAGCCTTCGTTGTTCAATTCGCCCTTTGTTGTGTCAGTACCTTCAGACTTGATGCCGAATACGTCGTTTGCATCGTCCTCGTTAGAGATACAGACATCAACGTACTTGCAGATTTCGGTCATAGCCTTGCGAGCCTCGTCCTTTGTCCACAACTTGCCGCGGTAGTTCAGATCACAAGAAGTGGTGATGCCCATGTCGCGAGCAGTCTTACATGCTTCGATACAAGCAGTTACCATGTTGGGGCCCAGAGCCGGAGTAATACCAGTGATGTGGAACCATGAAGCACCCTTGAGGATTTCCTTCCAGTTGAATTCTTCAGGCTTTGCCAGCTGGATTGAAGAACCTGCACGGTCGTATATACATTTTGAACCACGCTGTGAAGCACCTTTTTCGTTGTAGTAGATACCTACGCGCGGACCACCACGAACGATGCATTCTGTGTGAACACCATACTTGCGCAATGAGTTCACTGCAGCCTGTCCGATTTCATGTGTCGGCAACTTGGTCACGAAATAAGATTCATGTCCATAGTTTGCGAGAGAAACAGAAACGTTTGCTTCACCGCCACCGAATGTTGTTGTCATTGAATCAACCTGCACAAAGCGATAGTAATCAGCCGGCTGAATGCGCAACATGATTTCACCAAAAGTAACTACTTTTGCCATAGTTTAAACTCCTTATTCCGACGAGAACGCCGGTTTGTATACAAATGAGATGTACTATTATAGTACATGTTTTGCCATAAGTCTATAGAAAAGTTGTGCGCAAAACAAAGTATGAAGGGACAGAAAAAAAAGAGAAATTTTCTTGACAATATGATAGTGTATATGCTATCATTTTAAGTATGAGAGTGGTGCTAGATACGTGCGTTATCTTTCAAGCGTTGTATTCACGCAGCGGGGCTTCCCATGCAATCTTGCAATTGGTGCGACAAGGAACATTGCAAATGGTGGTATCTACGCCCGTGTTTGCTGAATACTGCGATGTGTGCTTGCGCAAAAAATCACTGCAACTATTCGGTTTAACGGAAGCAGACGTGTGGGCGGTACTTGATTTTATTGCGTACATCAGCACAAAGATTGACATTGCGTATCTGCTCCGTCCCAATTTGCAGGACGAAGGCGACAATCTTATGCTGGAACTGGCGTTTGCATCAAACGCACGGTACATCATCACCAAAAACGTGCACGATTTTACCTGCAACAACGACTTGCGTTTTGATGAAGTTACCGTCATTACGCCAGCAGATTTTATGGCAACCGTTGTCCGCGCAGGCGGGCTCGTATCATAGGAGGTGCAATATGGCAAAGAATTCACAGGCTAGTTTTCGTAGCTTTAGTCATGCTGCGGTAACGACAGCAGGGGCATCTTTAGACGCAAACGCAACGGTTTCGCCAGTTGCAGAAGAAAAAACGAGCGTGCTCACCATCAGAGTGCCGCACCAACTCAAAGAACGCATAGAATTTGCGGCGGAACAGCAGGGCGTTTCCATAAACCAGTTTGCGCTTTATGCGTTTACCAAGCAACTTTCCGAATTAGAAGATTCTGCCTACTATCAGCAGTTTATCCGCAACAAAACACGGCAAGATTTGCTTGCAGGCTTTGACGCAACCATGAACAAAGTGCAGTACCGCATTCCCGCCGAAGACTGGGACAAACTGCCGCGCGTTGCAGAGCCAGACACTTTCGCCGAATTCAGGGCAAATGCACAAAAGACGTTGCGTGTGGCAGAACCGAACAAAATTTCCGAATTCGGTAAAGACACACGCAACAGCAAACGCAAAAAATAGCAAACGGGCGGAGACAAAGCGGTTTCCGCCTGTGTTGTCATTTTTTAATCTGCACTCATTTTAGCGTGTTCCGTATCTCGTATGAAATAACTGATTTCAGTCGCTTGAACAATGTGTCGGAAATGCCATTGATGTATTCATCTTTATTAAACATTTTTATATTTTTTGGTGATGCATTTTCATCAAAAAGACATACAGGCGAAATTTGAAGAACATCGCATATTTGCTCAATGACTTCAAAAGAGGGCATCATTTTCCCCTGCTCCACACTGTTGATATAGATGGGGCGTTCAAAATGAACCTCTACATATTTTTCGCCATTGCGATCCAACAATTCCGTATGCACGATTTGTTTCATCAGCAAGTGTAATATATCCGTAAATCATCTTTCCCCTAGGATTCAGCACCGCCACGGAGGGCGGAAACGACTGATTCAGATTTCAGTAAACTGAAATCTGTGATAGCCAAAAATACACGGATGCATTTTTGGCTATCGCCTATTCATATATAAACGTTTCCTTCGGGCCCGTAATCTTTACGTTCTCAAACTTTGCGTCCGGCGTGTTGCGCACACGGAAGGACTTAACGCTCACTTCTGGCAGGCCAAAGAACATATCGCTGTCCATGGGGCTTTCGGTACTGGTCTCGTCAGTGCTGATGTCGCAGTCCTTAATCGTAAGTCCTGTAATGGGACTTTCCGGCAGGCCGACAATAAAGCCCGCGCTTGCCTTGCAGCCCGTTGCCTTTATGTTTGAGATATGCACGTCGTGAATCCTGGGCGTTTCTGACGTAATCGGCTGCTTGTCCAAAGAAAAAAGCGGACTTGCGGGGTCTTTTTCACCGCACTTATAGTACATGTTGATGGCAATGGGGCAGAGCGTATCGGACATGTCCAGATTTTTAAGCTGAATGTCATAGATGTCTCCGCCACGACCGCGACGGCTCTTGATGCGGATGCCACGGTCAGTGCCACTCAAATCACAGTTTTCGGCAACGATGTGGCTGATGGGAGCCGCCGTCTCGCTTCCGATGACGATGCCGCCATGCGACCACTGAACCTTGCAGTCGCGGATTTCCACATTGCGGGTGGGCTTGTTTACGCGAATGCCGTCCGGACCGGAGCCGCTCTTGATACAGATGCCGTCATCACCAACTTTTACGTTACAGCCGATGATTCTTACATCCTCGCAGGAGTCAATGTCGATGCCGTCCGTATTGGGGGCATCCTTGGGATTTTCCACGTACAAATCTTTGAGCGTAAGCCCCTTTGTGTAGAGCGGATGAATAGTCCAGAAGGGAGAATCTTTTACCGTAATGCCTTCCAGAGTCACGTTCTCGCAGTTAATGAATTCAATAAAACTGGGGCGCAGGAACTGCACTTCACGTCCACCGCCACCGCCCGGCTGATTCTTGTAGTCAGGATTCAGTTTTGCCAGTGCCAGTTCATACGGCTCTTTTGGCTCAAACTGCTTGCCGCGCTTTGCATTGCGCATTTGCCACCAGGGCTTTCCGTTTCCGTTTACCCTACCCTTGCCCGTGATTTTTACGTTCTTCTGTCTGTCCGCATAAATCAGCGGGTGCATGGCATAACATTCCACGCCCTCCCAGCGGGTATAGACTGGCGTATAGCGTTCCGGTTCCGGGATAAAGGACAGTTCCGCACCTTCTTCCAGCAGCAGCGTTGTGTCACTAAAAAGGGTAATGGCTCCTGTACACCAGACTCCCTTGCCTACTGTAAGCGTACCGCCACCATTTGCCTGCAAGTCGGCAAAAGCCTTGGCGAAGGCATTGGTGTTGTCAAACATACCGTCGTTCTTTCCGCCAAAGTCTTCAATTTTTGCGCTTTTCATTTTCAGTCTTCTCCTTTATTTTTCATATTGTGCGGCATATGCACCAAGAATCAATGAAGAACTGGCGTAGCGCGCAAAATACTCCTTGTTATTCATTACATACCCGTAAGGCGAACGCTTTGAAGTATCCGCCGCAATAGTATGTCCGTTTTCACCCAGCGTCTTTGTGCCGTATTCACGCCAGCCTGTTGCCGCGCTTCCCTTGGGATAGACCGCTCGCTTTCCGCCTTCGTCCGTCCACAAGGCCGGATCATAGTCAGGGCTGATAGTACAGTTGATAAGCGCAATGCTGTCCCAGCGGTCAAGGCTGTCGGGCTTACCAGTGCCAGCAGAGCGACCAATGTAGATGCGGCTGTTTCCCTCACGCTTGTCAGCAGTAAATTCGCAGTCAGTAAAGACAAAGCCTGGCTTACCGTTTAAGGCACGACTTTGCAGTACATATGCGTCACGCTCGCCGCCACGATTGTCCTCACGCGTGTGAACATGGCAGTTTTCCCACAGGCTTAAATCGCAGTATCCCCAGATAAAATCAACATCGCCTGTTACATAGCAGTTCTTAAAGCGGGAAACGCCTTTTACGTGCACCGTGTCCTGACGGCTGATAAAACGCATGTTTTCCGCAAGCAGGAAGCCGTTGTAATTGTGCCAGCAAAAGGCCTCTGCCTGATTTCCAAGGGAGACATCATCTTTAGTCTTTACGTGAGTATTTTCAATCGTAAAGCCCCGCAGGGTAACCTTTGTAGCCTCAAGTCCAATCACAAAGACCGCGCGGTTTTCCGTGTCCTTGTGAAAGGCTTCGCAATTTTCCGCACTGATAACGCAATCCTCGGGCTTTGTGCCGGGTATGCTCTCCATAATCAACGGATTTTCCAGATTGTAAGACAAAATCTCGTGGTACTGACCGGGTGCAAGCGTCAGATGAACGGGAGCGTCCGCCGCCAATGTTCCTGTACGCACCATGTCATGTATTTTTCTAAAGGCCGCCGCAATAGCCAAGGGCGACTTTGCATTTACACTCAACTCTAGCATTGTACTATTATAAACCGATTCTTCCTTGGACGCAAGGAAAAACAGATGACTTATAGGGGACGTTTGCGATTTGCGGCGGCTTGCCTCCGAATTCATCGTGAAGAAGGAGGCTGTCTGTATGAAAAGGATTCATCAGAGAGGGGCTTACTCCGCAACTACAATCTGCTGATTTTTGCTACGCGGTTTTTCAGGAATTGTATATTTCAGTTTTCCTTCCTCGATAAGCGGAATTATGTAATTCTTCACAAAATATGCAGGATGTTTTTCATCAAAACCAAACTGTTGAGCAATCACTTCTTTTGATCTTGGTTTCCTGCAGAACTCAATTATATCATCTGAAAGCCGATTATCTGCTCTTTTTTCGTTATATAAAGTGACTTTAAATGAGCCCCTTATATTTTCAAATTTTGGCTCCAGTAAGCCTGCCTTTCTCATTTCTGCATAAATTGTTGGAATACCAGAATACCTGTTTTCTGTTGTATTTAAGATTTCCAGAGCAGCGGCAATAAATGGATTTCTTACATCTGCTTTTGTTTTTCCAAGTTCATCAAGTGTGAGCCGACCGTATAATCCGCCCGGATTTGAAACCTCAATTCGATTCGGATACATTTCTATTCGAACAGGTTCGTTTTCTGTATGAATGCTGTAGTCCCGGTGAATCAGAGCATTTAAAATAATTTCACGAACAGCTTTTACGGGATATTCATAAACATCATTCCGATGTCCGCTTTCATCAATTACAGTTGAGATTTTCATGTTCTGCTGAATAAAAGAAAGTGCGCTTTCAAGCATCTGCGGGATTGTTCCATCAAGCCTCTTATTTACAAGAAAACGTTCTCCGGTTGCGGCTTCTTTTGCATAAGTATCCGATGCACATACAACAGCTACAATATCAAGATTTGGAGAAAGGTACTGTGGGTATTTACCAAACAGCATTATTCCGCAGACTGTAGGATTTCCTTCCTTATCAGAAAGCCCGTTTAATGTAACAAGAGTTTTCTTGTCCATATTTACAAGGTTCGGTTTTACAGAAACTGCTTTTGCAATAAATCCGTCCAGCTGAATCTGATCAATCATAGACTCATCAATTCTTCTGTTTGTCCTAAGCTCGTCTTCAGTCTTGTATTTAAATGCATCATAACTGTAGATTTCATATTCTGTCATGGGTAAGTCAGCGTCGCCGATTCGAATATAGGAACCTTTGCTTTTTCCTTTTCCGGTGTAATAGCATGGCTTACTGATTGAATCCATTTCAGCAATTTCGGCTGCAGCAACAATTTTTCCCTCATACTCACAAAAGCTAATTAAAGGCCTTACAACTGGTTCCATTTCTTTTGCCTGTTCAACAACTTTCTTTTCAAGGTCATCTGGATTCTGAATGCCACAGACTTTGTATCCGGCTTTTTCATCTATTCCAAAAATGATGATTCCGCCTTCGGTGTTAGAAAAGCTTGAAAAAGAGTCATAAAGCTTTTCGGGTGTACCGCCTTTTGCGCTTTTAAATTCTATTTTTGAAGTCTCGGTTTTTCTTTCCTTGATTTTCGTAATCAGGTCGAATAATTCAGATTCCTGCATGATTTCTCCCATAAAAACTCCGCGTCGCTTGAAACTTCGTTGCGAATAGCGGTTGCACAGGATGTGCAAAATCGCAGTTTTTGACAACGACAAAAACTGCTCTGATAAAAACATTACACGGATGTAATTTTTTATTACTCCTCCAAAAACATCATTTTACGAAAATAATATCATAAATTACGAAAATATGCAATTTTACGAAAATAAATTACGAAAATATTTTCCAGAGGATTTATTGTGAGACCTGAATAACATCTGACAGGCGAAACCGCTACGGGCTTGCACTTTTCTTCTATTTAGTATACTATACAATATATAGGGGACGCATGCGATTTGCGGCGGCTTGCCTCCGAATTCATCATGAAGAAGGAGGCTGTCTGTGACGGAATACGAAACAGCAATGTTGATTATTGCGATTATCGCTCTTGTTATAGACCTGCTCACCTTCCTGAAAAAATAACGGAAAGAGCATAAAAAAGAAACCGCCCATAATTGAAGTGTACCAGACTTCTAGGGCGGTTTTTACAAACTGCTACGGAGGCGGTCGCTCACTCGCATGCGTCCCCGTCTTTTATAGTATTGTACACCATTTTTGGCTGGCCGTCAATGTTCAGGTCAAAAAGAACGCCATACTGAAGCGGGTTCAGTATGGCGCCGGGAGGGGGAGACCACCACTGTCAGCAAGTCAACTGGTGACTGTCCGGCAGTGAAGTTGGACGGTTACTCTACATCAAAGGCACGAATGGCTCTCATTTTTACCTGATGATCATTAGCCTTCATTCTGATATTGCCATAATTTAACTTGGTACCATTATCTTTAGTCAAATAAATAAATACACATTTCAAGTAGCTAGAATTGTTCTCGGTATCCAAGTGACATGTACCGCAAGTCCAGTATTCTCCATCGAGGATTGTTGCACCTGCATTGGTAAACGATTCATTTATCGTGGCCAATACTGCAGCGTCGTTGCTATCTTTATTCATTTTAAGTATTTCATACTCAGCGGGCATGTACCAGCCGCTTGCCCACATACCTGTCAGATTGTATGTTGTGGCATAAGAGTTTAACCATTCCCATGCAGGATAATTACCCGGTGTGTTTTCATCACTAATAGAAGAACACAGGTCGGCCCATGCATTTCTACCAGTCTTTATACCTGTACTATTTTCGCCATTATAATAAGAAGGATAGTCATCATAAAGTAATGACAACGGTTTGTTTTCACCATCGGCTCCATTAATACACCATGCTAAGAAATTAGGGGTTTCATACAGTCCGAAGCCCAGCATCTTTGCAGCATCCGGATCTGACTCATCCGGTACATAGAAGATAACCGCGACAGCCTTAGCTCTCTGGGAAGGTGATAATACATCTCCTGCGGCAACAGCAGTTCCATCGTTTAACACAACATCACCTATTGCGTTTGGCTTTGCTTTTACAGGAGCGTCCGCCCATTCAACATGCAGTGAATAAGAGACTGTTTTAGTGCTGTAGGTGGAATTATCACTATCTGACACTGTTGCAGTTATTGTTACATCACCGCCACCTGTGATTCTCACTTCGCCCGTACTTGAGTTAACTTCTGCCACTGTGGTGTTACTGGAAGTATATTTTACAGTGCCATCTCCTGTGTTAGTAAGGGTATTGGTAAATGAAGAATCTCTAGAATTCTTACTTATTGATTTTTCCGCATAACTAATGCCTGCAGGACTTCTGACAGCCAGAGTGTAAGTCGCTGTCATTGGTACCCAGTACGAAGTATTAGAACCATCTTCATTCATTTTCATCACATCAGGATACTTGTATTTTGGACCGTCTGCTATATTTGCGGTAATGGTTGTGCTTCCTGTATTTCCGACAATGGTTATTTCACCTGTTGCCGGATCTACAGTGGCCACATCCGTGTTGCTTAATGAATAAGATGCAGTGCCGTCACCAGTGTTTGTAAGGGGATTTGTAAATTTGCCGTCTTCGGTAGTTTTGTTTATAGTCTCCTGGCTATAACTTATGCTTGCATTCTCTTTTGTTAGATGAATATAGCAAGTAGCCCATTGTTTTCCAGCGTCATAATGTGCACTTCTTTCTTCCTTAATCCTTGCTGTGATTAAAGCTCCCTCCCCGCCTAGAATTGTTACCTCACCTGTTACCGGGTCAACCGTTGCACTACTCGGGTTATTGGAAGTGAATTCTACTATTCCATCACCATTATTGTAGAATGTTGGAACAAAGGGGGCATCTAAAGTTGATTTATACCAGTGATATTCAGGGAACGAAATTTGGTATTCACCACCTTCGGCTGCCTGATTTACCGTAAGCGTAAAGGAAGCAGTTTTTTCACTGTAGGTATATTTTGCAGTATCAGTTACGGTTGCCGTGATGGTAGCAGTACCTGTGCCTTGAATTGATACCGTACCTGTAGAAGCATTTACCACAGCTACTTCTGTATTACTTGAAGCATAGGTTACCGTGCTGTCTCCCGTGTGTTTAAGGTCATTGGAAAAATAATTTGTAGATGTCGTTTTTGTTACGCTACTGCTCGAAAACTTAATTGAACCAGTATATTTTTTTACAGTCAAAGTGTAGGATGCCGTCTTTGTGGCATAGGTGTATTTAGTGCCGTCTTCCACTGTGGCCGTAATGACTGCACTTCCTTCTGCAACAGGTGTTACCAGGCCTGAAGAGGCATCTACCGTAGCAACACTCGTATTATTTGAAGAATAGGTTACAGTGCCATCTCCTGTCTTTGTAAGTGAATTTGTAAAGGCAGAGTCATCAACCATTTTTTCCACTGTACTTGTTCCATAGCCTATGGTTCCTGCGGCTTTTGAAACTGTCAGCACATAGGAAAGAGTTTTAACAGTGTAGTAATATCCTGTGCCGTCCTCTACCGTCGCCGAGATGGTTGTAGTTCCCGCCACACCGAGAATCGTTACCTCACCAGTTCTTGCATCTATTGTGGCAATTGTCGTGTCGCTGGACATATAAAAAACCTGTCCATCGCCTGTATTTGTAAGCGTATTTGTAAATTTTGTATCAATCTGTAACACGCAACGAAAAAAACGCTTTTTTGAAGCGATAACTCACTCAGTCAAAAATCACGCTATGTGTAAGTCTTTTGCACATAGCGTTTTCTTTTTTATGGCAGCATCATCAACTCAGGTCTAAACAATCTTGTGTTTTGGTCAACGGGAGGCTCCCATGTGGCAAAGCTCTCGTCCTGTGGCGTTGCTGAATACTTGTCGTCCTCTATCATTTTCAAGGTTTCAAGTATCAGCCGCACACCAAGCGGAAACAGAGCCTCACGCCACAAGTCCTTGTAAGTCCATTTTTTATTCACAAGTACCGGGCGTTGAAGCACAATTGCTCCGCCGTCTACCTTTTCGCCAAGTTCATAAATTGAACCGCCCGCTACAGTATCACCGAATCGAACAGTCCATTTAACTGCATCACGCCCACGGTGTCGGGGAAGAAGCGACGGATGATAGCCGACCGCATACCTCACTTTTTCACGGGCTTTCGTGCTTATAAAATGGTGGCTGTGAGCCGCAATTATAACATCCGTTCCATCAGGAATATCAGATGAACGCAACTTGTCAGAATCGATAATGACAGGCTTTGCCTTGTCGCAAAATGCGGCTTTTTTGAGCCTGTCGTAATACTGGCCGTCTGCAGGACATGCAACACCAGTTATCGTATAACCTGCATCCTTAACAGCCTTATAGACTGCCGCACCGAAAGACTTCTGACCTGCAATGAACACTTTAAGCATTACGCACCCCCAGATAGGCGAAGCCCTGCACGGCTCTGAAATGTCCGCCGTACCAGCTGTGTCCGCCACTCGTTCCGTCCTTATGAGCAAGGCTGAATTTCGTTCCGGCTTTCTGATAAAGAACTGCACTTTTTTGAACCCAAAGCGGAGAGCGACGAAGAGCCGCCGCAAGCTGGGGATGAGATGTGTGGAAAATCACAGGAAGTTTTCTTCCGCATCGTCCGTTTCCGTCCAAATGCAACTGACAAACCGCATTCAGGAATCGAGTTCCGATTCCAGCTCCCTGCCATTCAGGCATTACCACAAGGCGTGTCGCCCTGTAATAACCACTCTGGAAGAATGGGCAAACAGCGACATGAGCAACCGGCTCACCGTCTACCAAGCCCACAAAATACTGAGCAGCAATCGGCATCGGTAAGTCTAAATAGTAATGCGGCTTAAAGTATTTCCAATAACTTCCATTGGTCTGCCTAATCTCAAGTTCGAACTTAGGGCGTTGAAGACACC
>CAKZZO010000028.1 GCA_937885175.1 uncultured Treponema sp.
CAACGGTAGCCTTTTTGCTGCACATGCATTTCATTTGTCCAGCCGATATGCAAGCTCGATATCTATAATGCGTTTGCCCTGTGCTGATTTTATGGAATCTGCTATTCATTATAATAAATAGGAAAAAAGCGAAAAATTTTATAAAAAAAACGTATGGAAAAAACAGAAAAAAGTTGTAAAAAAACCGAACTGGGTATAAAATTATTTGGTACTAGTTATGAAAATAACAAATTCAAGAAAAAGAATCGGTTTTACACTTGCCTCTATACATGATGGTTCTGGCGCTCGATTATGGACTGCTTATGCAAATCATATGCAAAAGCGTGAGGGAGCGTTCTTTATTTTTCCAGGCGGAAAATTAGAAACCAAAGACAACACGACAAAAAAAAGAAATGCCATTTATTCCCTTATCAATTCGGCAAACTTGGATGGTCTTGTCAGTTGGTCATCTACATTAGGCAGCGGAGTTTCTCTGGAAGAACTTGACGCATTTCATGAAAAATTTGCTGACATACCCTTTGTGACAATCGGTCAAAAAATCGGTCAGCATCCTTTGGTAGAATTTGATGCATACACAGGCATGAAGCAACTGGTAGAGCATTTTATTCATCATCACGGGTCAAAACGCATAGCATTTTTGCGGGCTCCAAAAAATCATTCTTCTGCAAATGACCGTTATCGGGCATTTATCGATGCCGTTACCGAAGCGGGTCTATATACGGAAGAAAACAAGCGTCTCATTTCTGATTCCTTTGACTGGAATGATGGCTTGGGTGCTATCCGTCAAATTTGCGAAGGTCGCGGGCTAAAGCCGGGGAAAGATTTTGATACGATTATTGCCTCCAGTGATTTGATGGCATTTTCTGCAATAAGCTGGCTTAGTTTGTTTGGATGTCGTATTCCACAGGATGTTAAGATTGGCGGTTTTAACGATTCTTTGGAGAGTCAGATTTCATCGGTTCCTTTTACGACAGTGCACATGCCCTACGAAGAACTGGGTTTGGAAGCCGACCGTATGCTTGTCCGTGTGTTGAGCGGCGAGAAAAAAATTGAAGACAAAATGCTTCCTGCCTATCCAGTTATTCGGGAAAGTTGTGGCTGTAACACGATAGAAGAATTTGTCTCTGATGATAAACAGGCTCCCATAGAATCAAAGGAACAGCTTTTTGCAGAGTTGAAGGAACTGTACAGAAAAAGCGGAGTCTCAGAAAAACGTCTCGAAAAAATGCTGGATGCACTCTTTGACGACAGTAAGCCCAATCTTTTTTTCAATCTTGTTCTGGAAACACTGACTCGCTATCTTGAGCGGGGCGGAGAAATCTCCCGAATTTTCCAGACATATAAACTGTTACGGCATACAACCTGTCTTTCCCCTGCACGTATCGAAAATATTTTGCGGGTGGCGGCCATTCTTTTGCCAAAACTCCAGTCTCAGATTTATTCTCTCTCAAAATACGAAGATAGTCACGAATCAAGCGCAGTTAATTCGCTAAAGAGTGAATTGCTTTCGGTATATGACAGGGAAAAATTGATTTCCATACTGGAAAGGTACTTGCCAATAATCGGTATTCAAACGGCAGCCCTTGTATTGTATGAAAATGATGAGTATTCACAGTACATTGGTGGTTTTGATGCAACGGGCGAACTGATGAATGAAACAAGCCTCTTCCCTGCAAACCTTCTGTTTCCAGCAAAATTTAACCACAATTTTGAAGACGGTGTGTATATCGTGCAACCGCTGTTCACGGAAGAAAAATCACTTGGCTATGTTATTCTGGGATTTTCTGATTGCGAAGTACAGTTGTATGAAGACTTGCGCCATGTAATCAGCAGTGCCCTGCAAAGTGTTTTCCAGTTTGAGGAAATGAATGTCGCTAAACAGGTTGCTGAGCAGGCGGAACGCACAAAAACAGAATTCTTCGCCAACGTCAGCAGCGATTTGTGCGACCCCCTTAAAGATTTATCTGCAAAAATTACGCAGATGGAATCAAATATCAATAACGGTAATCTTGATGCTGATATTCTGACGGAGCAATTGCTCTTCCTAAAGTCGCAGATTGCATCCCAGTTGGAAAAACTGTCAACGCTTATTGAACTTACGCGCATCCAGTTGGACGATATGCCGACGGAAAGAAAACTGTTTGACTTGCAGACGGTTTTCCCTGCAGAACTGTCAGAATCCGCAAGTAATCTGCCCCTTGTGTTTGGGGATGAAAAACGGCTCAAACGGGCTTTGCAGACATTGTTCACCAACATGGTGGGGGCTGTTTCAGTCATCGCAAAAGTGGACGGCATTTATATTACCATCGATTCTCCCTTGCAGGACTATCAAAAGCCGGAAATGCTTCTGGCTGAAAAAATCATTTTGCTGCAGTATGGTGAATTTGTAAAACTGGATCAGTCTACCGTTATCATTCTTCCCTACCCAAATCTGGGGGGAACAGCACCGCAGCGAACGGAATATGACATTACGGAAGTCTATTCGCTATCTCATCATCATCCGGAAACGGTGCTTTCTCGGGCGGTTCTGCCCATAACGGACGAAGTTCTTGCCGAAACGCAAAAAAAAGGCTGTTGCTTGTTCTGGGATACGGAAAACACAATGGAGGAAGAGTGGCTTAAAATTTATGGATTGCGTCATAATGATGCCGTCTTTAAGCTTCCGGTCATCTGCTATGACAAATCTCTGGCGGGGGCAACATTCCTTTCGCTTCTGGAACATAAGATGGCAAACAGAACGTCTTCAACGGTGCTCTTTATAAATGCAGAGCATACCCGCTATGGCACTTGGGCAACGGATGAAAACGTAGTAACCATCACGTCTATGGCAGAGTTTGACAAAATTATCAGCGAGGTGCTTCCTTCTCTGATTGTGTTTGAAAAAATTGACGAAGAAGGCATCAGACACATCAGAAAGCATCCAAAGACAGTGCTTGTTCCCATCCTCGTGTTGCCTAACGAAATAAACTCAACCGAAGATGTGGACATGCTCTGCTCTCATCCACGCATTATTCTGTGTAATCGCGGAGCCGCAGAATCCGAGCAATTCAACGAGCGCATTCAGGCAATTCTTTCTGGTGATGAAATCCTTCCGCCACATACGGGCGCACTGGTCAAAAAAGCAATCTTATACCTGAACAAAAATGCGTCACAGCAGATAGTTCGCTGGAAACTTGCCGATACCGTGCACGTGAGCGAAGACTATTTGACAAGAATTTTTCACAAAGAAATTGGTTTGTCCTTGTGGGAATACTTAAATAGGTATAGAATATATTTAGCAACGAAGATGCTTTTGGAGACCAATGACACCATATATGAGATTGCAGAAAATACAGGATTTCAGGATCAGGCGTATTTCTGCCGCGTATTTAAGAAAATATATGGAGTTCCGCCTGGAAAAATTAGGGCAAGGCAGTGATGTCGTTTTTGTCCAATAAGATGTAGGTATTTTACCAATATATCGTTATATCATATATAGACTGAGGTTAGATATGAACGAAACACAAAAAAAAGTTCTTAAGGCACCTAAAAAGGACCTTTGGAAAAACATCAAACGACACTTTTCGGTTTATAGTCTTTTGATTATTCCGTTAGTGTACTACACTGCTCTTAAATACGGTCCGCTGGTAAACGGTCAGATTGCATTTAAGGACTTTTCTCCAATTGATGGGGTTTGGGGGAGTAAATGGATTGGCTTTGCCAACTTCATGAGCTTTTTTCACTCATTCTACTTTGGCGAACTGCTGCGCAATACTATCCTGTATAGTTTGGCGAAACTGGTAATCTCAGTTCCGCTGTCAGTTATACTGGCTGTTGCTTTGTATGAGTGTACACGCAATGTTCTGCGCCGCGTCGTTCAAACGATGGTTTATCTGCCGCACTTCCTTTCATGGGTTATTATGTACGGTATCTTGCTTGCCTTGCTCGCACCGGGCGATGGTATGGTAAATGATATCATCGACTTCTGTGGTGGAGAGCGTGTTGACTTCTTGACCACAACAACTACATTCCCTGTAATCGTTGTTCTTTCCGATGCATGGAAGGAAATGGGTTGGGCAGCAATTATCTTTATTGCGGCTTTGATGGGTATTGATGGAACCTTGTTCGAGGCAGCCATGGTTGAGGGAGCATCTGCTGTTCAGCGCGTATGGTACATCACCCTTCCTTCAATTAAGTCTGTTATCGTTACGGTAGTTCTTCTGAAGCTCGGTACAATTTTGGATGCTGGTTTTAACCAGATGTTCATGTTGTATTCGGTTCCGGTTTATTCCGTTGCGGATATTATTGATACTTGGGTGTATCGACAAGGTTTGTTGCAATTCCAATTTGCTCTTGCAACGGCTGTTGGTATTTTCAAGGGTGTAATCGGCTTCCTGTTAGTGCGTGTGTCTAACACGGTTGTTAAGAAACTTGCCGATTCATCGCTCATATAATTTTAGGTTAACGAGGTAAAAACAATGGAAAAACCAAAGACCGTTAAAATGACAGCAGGTGACCGTACTTTCTATGTATTGGTCAACGTATTTTTGATTTTCATTTTTGTTATCATTTTGATTCCTATGTGGAGTACTGTTGCTCAGTCATTCCGCCCGAATGGTTATCGCTATTCATACCTTGAAGCTATGTTCCGTCCATGGGATTGGAGAATAGACGCTTATAAGGCTTTGTTGGGCAATGCTGGTTTCGTGATGGCATTCTGGAACTCACTGAAGATTTTGGTGTTCGGTGTCTTTACATCTTTGTTCTTAACTATCCCGCTTTCTTATTGTATGTCTGTACAGGATTTGCCGGGACGTAAGTTGTTGAACTGGTTCGTATTGATTCCGTATTTGTTTAACATCGGTTTGATTCCGACATACTTGGTCATTATTGGACTTGGACTGTCAGACCACTTGGCATCAGTTTTCGTTCCTGGTGCGGTTGGTACTTACAACTGTTTGATTATGCGTGGCTTCTTTGAAGGCATTCCTGAATCCTTGAAAGAATCAGCACGTATCGACGGTGCGGCAGAATGGTATGTTCTTCTTTCTATCATTCTTCCCTTGTCAAAGCCAATCATTATGACAATCGGTTTGTACTACGGTGTAAACTTCTGGAATGACTTTATGCATCCTATGCTGTACCTGCAGGACGCATACTTGCAGCCGTTGCCAATCTTGTTGCGCAACATCTTGCTTGGTGCTTCAATGAATGAAGTTGTTGATGTCAACGCCTTCGGCGAAGCCCCGGTTGAAGCGATTAAGGCTGCATCGGTATTCCTTTCAGCAATTCCGATGATTATCGCCTATCCGTTCATCCAGAAGTACTTTACAAAGGGTACGATGCTGGGTGCTGTTAAGGGTTGATATAGTTTATTTTGTAACTTTCGAACCGAACGATGCTTTATAGTGTTGTTCGGTTCGATTGCATAAATAATGTACTACTTAAAAAAGTGTACTTTATAAAAATCGAATTTCATTTGTTTTCATTAAGGAGGAAAAAATGAAAAATTTGCTTAAGAATCTGGCTCTTGCAGCATTGATTCTTGCTATTGCTAGTCCGGCTTTCGCTGCTGCAAAGAAGTGGAAAGTAAACAAAGACGGCACCGTTGATATCGAACTTTGGTACGGTGCTGCTGTAACAGAAGCTGGTCCGCCACCGACAGACTGGGTTGCTTACAAGATTCTCCGTGACAAACTGGGTATCAACTTGATTGCAACTGCTCTGCCTTCATCAGAAAACGACACTTTGCAGAAGCTCAACGCTGCAGGTGCTGGTGGTACACTGCCTGATATCTTTATGACTCCTGATCAGGCATTCCAGTTGTTGGGACAACAGCGTCTGCTTGCAGAAGTCGATGATATGTATGCAATGATGCCGAATCGTACAAAACTCTTGTATGATAAGGAATCTCGTGACCATTCATCAATGAATGGCAAATCATATGGTTTGGCACAGCCTGGTACCATCGTTCGTAACGAAGGTGTTATTATCCGTGCTGACTGGTTGAAGAAGCTGGGTCTGTCTGTTCCTAAGACTACCGATGAATATCTGGAAGTTATGAAGGCTTTTACAACAAAAGATCCGGATGGTGACGGAAAGGCAAATACCTATGGTTTTGGTGCATTCTTGGAAACAAAAGCGATGAGTGAAGCTCTGGGAACCCGTTTTGACCCGATTATGGGTGCATTTGGTGTTGCTGGTACTTGGAACATGACTGCAAAGAATGCTGGTCTGAACATCAAGAAAGCTGAATACTTTGAAGCACTTTCTTATGTAAAGAGCATCATTGATGCAAAAGTTATCGACCCGAACTGGCTGGCATATAAGAAGGATGACTTCCGCGCATCTTGGAAACAGGGTCGTTTTGGTATCTTCCGTGAACAGAACATGGCTCTGCACGGTGAATCAAACTATGCTCCCTTCGACAACAACTTCCCCAACGGTGACTTGGTTGTAATCGATCCGCCGGTTGGTCCTAAGGGGCTGTCATCTGCTGGTGTTTACGAACAGGCATACCGCACATACTGTCTGTCTGCAGCAACTGCTGGTCAGACTGTTAAAATGCAGAAGGGTCCCCACGCTGGTCAGAAAGTAACCAAGAAACAGGTTATTGCTGACATGCTTGAATGGATGTCTTCAGATGAAGGTTACTACCTGCTTGGTTATGGTGTAGAAGGCGTAAACTACGTGTTCGACAAGAACCATGCTCCCACCGATGTTGGTCTTCCTGACCCGAAAGTTGGCTATAAGAAATCAAAGGTTCAGCCGCTTACTCAGTTGCGCAACATGGTATACTACAACGGTGATGCTGAATTGGCATCTCGCTATGGTCCGTATATTACTGCAAAGTCAAAGAAGGAACTGTCTCCTTTGAAGACTCTGCGTATTATGCAGTCTAAGCCTTGGACTGCTTGTAACGGTGTTGCAAAACTGCCGCAGCCTGATGCTGACGTAGAACGCTTCCTGAACCAGGGTGTTTCTGAGTTCATGACAGGAAAGCGCCAGCTTACACAGGCTAACTGGAAGGCTTGGATTGCAGAGTTTGAAAAGAACGGCGGTAAGGCTTGGGAAGATGCAGCTATGAAGATTGCAAGAGACGAGCGCTTGCTGAAATAGTTCTTATTGAACTGCAATAAGCAAAAAACCGACACTGAACACAGTGCCGGTTTTTTTTGTTTTTAAGCATATGTACGAAGAAATATACATATGCTAAAAAAAATCCTGCCAATTGAAATTGAAGTGTTTTCAATCTGACAGGATTTTTGTATTTGGAATAAATCGGTTATTTTACGATAATGCCGTAAACATAAACGCCTTTGTCTTCTGAACAAACCTGATAGTCACCGTCTTCTGGGATTGTAACTTCACCCACAGAAATTTCACCGGTGTAGATTTTTACAGGAATGCTTTTGATGGTCTTTTTCTTTGCAGTCTGTACCAGGATTTTGCGTTCATCTGTTTTTGAACCGCTGTTGCCATAAACAGTAACTGTTTCACCTTTTTTGGCACTGAATTTAATAGTGCGGGCACCGTTAGACTGCTTTCCGCGCAAATCAATGCATTTTGAAAAAGATTTTCCGTCGGGAGCAACTTTGTTGACGTTCTTTACACGAACTTCCTTGTCTTTTGAAGCATTGATGGTAAAACCATTGAGGGAAATCGCTTCAGTTACAGACTCAGATGCTTCCAGTTCGCTTGTGTTGAGTGTGGCTTCTGCAAATGCGAGGGCACCAACCAACAGCAAGGTTGAAACAGCAGCAAGAATTTTTTTCATAAAAATACCTCCAAGAACTTTTCGTTCATTATGAAAACAATTTTTTGATTGCTATGTAACACCATAAGGCGACACATAATCAGAACAATTATAAAATGGATTCATATAAAAAAAAAGACGACTTTTTGGATATAAAAGCGAACAAAAGATTTCTTGTAGTCAAAGAGGAAAGAAGAAATATATTGCTTGACACTGAGAAATATCAGGGCTACATTTAAAAGTATGAAAAAGTTGGAACCTCTTATCTCGGATTTACAGAATAAAATTGCTGAACTAGAAGGCGGACTTGCGACCACGCTGCTAACCTCTGGAAAGGCCGCTATTTTGCAGACGGTGCTGACATTGGCGCGTGCAGGTGACGAAATCATTGTGTGTGAGAATCTCCGCCCAGAAGTGCATGATTTGTTCAACGTACTAATTCATGATATGGGGATTATCGTCAATTTCATACAGTCAACGTATGCAAATGATTATGTTGCGGCAATTTCTCCACGGACACGATGTATTTTTATCGACATTGAAGGCGGCTATATTCCTCAGGCTTATGAGGTGGAGCGTATTGCCTATATTGCGCATAAAAATAAAATTCCGCTGATTGTGGATGCTTCTGCAATTTCGCCCTTATCGGTAAAGCCTATTTTACTTGGTGCAGATATTGTTATCCGAGATTTTTCAATTTTATGCGGTTCTGAGATGTATAAGGGCGGCTCTGCTACGGAGGCAGGAACGTTTGACTGGCGAATTTCCAATGTGCCGCTTATCAAGGCTGGCGACCCCAGTTGTAATAATATTCGCTGGGCTTTTGACTTACAAAAACAAGATTCCGCCCTTGCCTTTACAATGCGCCTGAATCACGTAGTGACCCGCATTTTGGATTCAAGGATGAATTATTCTTCTGCTTTTTTGATTTCTAAGGCGGTGGAAGATATTGCCTTGAATCTTGAGCAAAGGTGTAAGAATGCTATGGAATTGGCAAAACAATTGCTCAAATCTGACAAGATTGCATGGGTGGCCTATCCTACCGTCAGCGATACATCGGCAACAGCAAAGGCTTATGGAAAAAAATTTGGCCCGACTCTTGCCTTTGCATTTAAAGGCACAAAAGAAGAATCAAAAGAAAAGGCGAAAATTTTTTTGATGCGTCTAAAGACAATTCTTGTGAGTGCGGAAACGGTTGCAAAACGCAGTGCCATGTATTTTTCGGAAGACGAAAAAAAAGACGGCATGGTTACGTATACCAAACCGTCTCTTTCATGCTGGAAAGAAAACTGCATTCATTTTGTTTCTGGCATTGAAGAATATAAAACTATCCGTACAGATGTTCTCCAGGCACTAAAAAAAGTGTGAATGAGAGCTGGTTATTGTTGGCTCTTTTTTTACAATCCCAAGGATTTGAGCAGGCCGTCTTTTGGTTGACCGCCTACAACTTGAGCGGCTACTTTTCCATCCTTAAAAAGATAGAAAGCAGGAATGCTCATAATGCCATACTGTTCCGCCAAGTCTGACTCATCATCAACATTAATTTTGCAGACTTTGATGTCTGAACGTTCGTTTGAGATTTCTTCTACAACGGGACCCATCATTTTGCAGGGACCGCACCAACTTGCCCAAAAATCAACCAAAACGGGTTTGTCTGATTCCAATACTTCACGCTTGAAATTATCTTGTGTTACTGCAATGCTTGCCATGGCTTTCTCCTAATTATTGCTTTATTTAAATATACGAAAGAAATGAAAAATCGGCAAGAGAAAAATACTTCATTGTGCATAATAAGACATTTTGTTATAATGGGATTATGGTAATCGCTTCAATTGATTTAAAAGACGGGCACGTGGTGCAGTTAAAAAATGGAAAAGATTTGGTTTTGCAGCGTGATGATGCAGATGCTTTGATTTCTGATTTTAATACCTTTGGTGAGGTGGCAGTAATTGACCTTGATCAGGCTTTGCGCAATACGGATGCAAAAGGAAATACAAAAAATACGGCACTCTTAAAAACGCTGTTACGACGGGGAAATGTACGCGTAGGTGGTGGAATTCGTGACGTAAAGAAAGCGCGGGAACTCATTTCGCTGGGTGCAGAAAAAGTGATTATAGGAAGTGCAGCCTGGAATCCAGAGCCAAAAGCAGGCGAATCAATTTTGAATACAGCCTTTTTGGAAGAAGTGAATAAGGCCATCGGAAAGCAGCGCGTGATTATCAGCGTGGACGCAATCAAGGGAAAAATTGCGGTTAAGGGTTGGACAGAAACGGTAGATATTTCACTTATAGACGGTGCAAAAGAAGCAGAAAAATATTGTTCTGAGTTGCTTTTTACCTGTGTGGAAAAGGAAGGCTGTATGCAGGGCACCGACATGGATGCGGTTCGTGCCTTGCGGGGAGCGGTAAAATGCCGTGTGGTTGCAGCAGGCGGTGTAAATTCGCTGGAGCAGGTGACGGAACTGGAAAAAATGGGCTGTGACGTACAGTTGGGCATGGCCTTGTATACAGGAAAAGTAAGTCTGCAGGATTCTTTTATCAATTGCTTGAACTGGGAAAAGACAGGTGATTTGCTGCCGGTTATTGCTCAGAGTCCTGCTGGCGAAGTGCTGATGATGGGATATGCAAACCGCGAGGCTTTTGCAAAGTCCTTTGAGACAGGAAAACTGACATTCTACAGCCGTACACGCAATGCCCTCTGGACAAAAGGTGAGACGAGCGGACATTTTCTTGAACTGATAAAGATGCGGGCTGATTGCGATCGCGATACTGTGCTTGCAACGGTTATTCCTCATGGCGGTGTGTGTCATACGGGTAGCTGGACATGCTTTGGTTCTGAGCCAGATGAAAAGTCTTCTCTTGAACGCTTGTATGGCACAATTGCGGAACGCTTTGCAAATCCACGACCAGGAAGTTATACGGCTACATTGGATGCCAAGCGTGTCCGCGAAAAGGTGATGGAAGAAGCCGAAGAACTTTGTGATGATGCCGAAAGTAAAGATGAAGTGATTTGGGAAGCGGCGGATTTGCTTTACTTTGTAAGTGTATTGATGTACAAGGAAGGCGTAGACTGGCAGGACGTGTACAACGAGCTTGATCGCCGTCACAAGGAAAAGTAAGAGCCGCCATGTTCCGAAAGATGCGCAGATTTAAGCAGCAAGTTTCTCAGGAAAAGTGTATTGAAATTTTGAAAAATGAATGGCGCGGTGTGCTTGCCGTGCTGGGAGACGATGGCTATCCTTATACGGTGCCCATTGATTTTTTCTACGATGAGACAGACGGAAAGATTTATTTTCACGGGGCAAAGGAAGGGCACAAAGTAGATGCCATTTCCAAATGCGATAAAGTATCTTTTTGTGTGATGGATAAAGGTTTTCTGAAAGAGGGTGATTGGGCACTGAACATTACAAGTGTGGTAGTTTTTGGCCGACTGAAGCCCGTTACTGATTTTGAAAAGACAAAGGAAAAAGTGTGCGCACTCGGTCGCAAGTATCACCCCACAGCAGAAGCAGTAGAGATTGAATGGGAAAATGCCAAAAACCGTGTGTTGTGCCTGGAACTGACCATTGAGCACATGACAGGCAAACTGGTAAACGAAAAATAAAGGCTGCAGGAAAATTAGAGAAAATATGTTTTCATTTAACGCCGGCAACCAATGTCCAGAATTGAATGGAATTGTCTTTTTTTACCCGAATCTGCGGGAGTTTTGAATAGGTGGAAATCAATAGTTCTCCATCTGCGGTCAGCCCCACATGCCGTACACGAAGGCCACTGCAAAAGCGTTTGCCCTGATGCATATAGAATGCTTTATTGTAAATGGAGAAAAAAAGTAGTATAATGATGGACTAAGCGAGGTTAGTATGGAATTTGATTCAAAACAAGCAGTAATTGTTCCAGAAGGTGTGTTTATCATTGGAACCTATGATGAAAACGGTGTGCCCAATGCAATGAATGCGGCATGGGGTATTCAGAACGACAATGAGGAAATTACACTCTTTCTTGCAAAGCATAAGACGACAGAAAATCTGAGAAAAACGGGTGCGTTTACCGTGGCCTTTGGTACAAAAAATACCGTGACGATTTCTGATTACTTTGGCATTGAAAGTGGAAGCAAGGTAAATAAAATCGAAAAAGCAGGCGTACACCTACACAAAAGTACCCATGTAAACGCACCGATTATCGAAGAATATCCGCTGACGCTGGAATGCGAAGTAAAAGAATGGGACGAAAGGCGGGAAATGCTGGTCGGGAAAATCATTGCTCAGCAGGCGGACGAGTCTATTCTGACAGACGGCAAAATTGATTTGGGTAAACTCCAGCCGATTATGTACGATGCTTCATTCCACGTTTACCGAGTAATTGGCGAAGTAGTTGGCCAGGCATTCAGCGATGGAAAGAAACTGAAATAAATGCGATGGAATTCAGCCGGCAATTACTGTCGGTTGATGAACCAAAGCCCTGCAAGGCAGAGCAGTACGCCGATGATTTTGCTCCATGAGATTGATTCGTGATAACCAATCACGGCGACAAAAATGAGGGCGATGGAAAGCAGACCATTTGCAACCGTGGCAAGTGTACTTACTTTCCAGCCTGCCTTGTATGCAAAAATAAATCCCACTTCAAGCCCTGTAATCACAATACCTAAGATGACTGTTGCCCAGTTTGCAAGGGAAATTTCGCGGAAGAGATTGCCACCCCGTGATGTGACAAAGAATGCGAGGACAGAAAAAATTGTTGCCACACCGTAAGTCACCGTCATGGAGGCATAGGTGTTCATTTCTGGCGGAATTCCTTTTGTACAGATTTGATATACGACATTGGATAGGACGATTACCGCCAGCGGCCAGATAAAATTGAACATATTTTTCTCCTAAAACTCATCTTCAAAGGCCTACTGATGAGGATGGTCAGCCAGCGATATTCCGCAGTAACCCTACCCGGCGGCAGTGAAAATACTATAGCAGAAGCGAAGCATTTGGTGAAGATGAAAGTAATTCGTTTATTTTTTCCAGCAGTTTGTTAAAGCCGTCGTGTGTTTTTGCGCTGACTTCTATGGCATCGGGAAAGACTGCACGGAGATGAGCAAGTTGCGGTGCATCGTCAGAAAGGCTGTCAATTTTGTTTAGGACGATGATGCGGGGGTTTTGGGCGGCACCGATTTCTTCCAGAACGGAAACAACGGTAACGTACTGAGATTCGGCATGGTCATCGCTTGCGTCCAGAACGAGCAGAATGACATCCGCATGCTGGGCTTCTTCCAGCGTGGATTTAAATGCGTTGACCAGAGAATGAGGCAAATGTGAGATGAATCCAACGGTGTCCGTGAGGAGGACAGTTTTGTTTGGAGGAAGATGCAGCTTGCGGGTGGTAGGGTCAAGCGTGGCAAAGAGTTTGTTTTCTACAAAGACATCTGCGCCAGTGAGGGCATTGAGGAGCGAGGATTTTCCAGCATTGGTGTAGCCTGCAAGTGCGCAGGTGGGAAGGGCATAGCGTTCACGGCGTTTACGTTGGGTCTGTCTGTTGCGGACGACTTGGGTGAGTTCCCGCTTGACTTGCGCAATTCTTTCCCGGACTTTGCGGTTGTCCAGTTCCAGTTGTGTTTCGCCCGAACCTTTTGCGCCAAAATTTCCACCGCGTTGCCGGGCCATGTCTCCATAGGAATGTGCAAGCCGTGGCAGGGAATATTCCAGGCGGGCCAATTGTACCTGAAGGAGGGCTTCTTTGGTCTGTGCTCGATCGGCAAAAATTCGTAAGATAACTTCCTGTCGGTCAATGACAGGACACTTGGCAAGTTTTTCCCAGTTGCGCTGCTTGCGGGGCGAAAGTTCAAAGTCAAAAATGATGATGTCGGCGTCCAGTTCTTCTGCGAGGGCTGCAATTTCCGCCGCCTTTCCCTTACCTAAGCCATAGACAGGATTTTCTTCTAAGCGGGCAAGCGACATGGAACGGGCAAGTTCATACCCCAGGGTGTCTACCAGTCCTTCTAACTCGGAGACATTAGTTTTAGGAGCGCCTATCAAAAGTGCGCGGATTTTTTTGTTTTCTTCTTGGGCGACTTCAAACATAGGCATACATGCAGAGTGTACTATGACAAAATAATTATTGCAATAAAAAGCCCTGCAGTTAAAAATCTACAATGTATAGAATTTATTTGATATTTTTAGTACAGTGTTTTTATGAAGAAAATTTGTTTTACAGTAATTTCGGTCGCACTTTGTGCATTTGTTTCTTGTTCTAAGGCTCAGCCAAAAGCGGTGCAGACAGCAGCCGAAAAAGACACACTCTTTCAGGTGGCTACCTTGCAGTCTCTTATGCTTGGCTATTATGACGGCGTTTCAACTGTCGGAGAGTTGAAGCAGAATGGCAGCATTGGTATTGGTTGTTTTGAAGGCGTAAACGGTGAGTTGATTATGCTTGACGGAACGGTTTATCAGGCAATTTATGATGGAAGCATTAAGATTCCCGATGACGCAACAAAGATACCCTTTGCGAATACCACTCCCTTTGAATGTGATATTTCCGTATCCCTTGAAAATATTGATTCTTTAGAGATGCTGAAAGAGCAGTTGAGTGCAGTTGTAGAAAAGAACGGAAGGAACCTTTTCTATTTTGTCCGCATTGACGGTGATTTTGAGGCAACGAATTTCAGAAGCGAGTATGTGCAGAAAAAGCCCTACAAGCCTTTGGCAAAAGCCATGGAAACAGACCAGACTTTCTTTGACCTTACAAATGTTTCTGGTACGATTGTGGGTCTTTACTGTCCGGACTATATGGACAAGCTGAACACTCCAGGCTGGCACTTTCACTTTATCACCGCTGACAAAAAAATGGGTGGTCATCTGCTTGAAGCAAAGGCAAAAAGTCTTGCAGCACAGATTGACACAACCACTTCATTCAAGATGATTCTGCCAGAAGACGAGGTATTCCAGAACGCTGGTCTTGCCCAAGATTTGAGCGAAGACATCCGTGCCGTTGAAGTAAAGTAGGCTTAGACTTAAAAGAAATAATGCAGCAGAGTGTTCTTGCTGTGGCAGGGCAACACTCTCGCACCTTTTGGCAAAGAAGCTGAAAAAAACAAGGCTTTGAATTTTCATGGCGTTGCGTCAGCTTTGCTGCCGCCGGGCTTTGCGGGGTTACGCTGCCGCTCCATTCGTCCGCCCTGTCATTGCCCGGTTAGGCCGGACAATCCCAGTGCTACCGAACGGCTTCGCCGCCCCTACAATCCCTAACGCTCACTACCTCTACTCCCCAAACTTCCTGATTAAATCCTCATGATTTTTGCAGCCGGTCTTTTCATAAATGCGGGTAAAATAATTGTCAACAGAACGCTCAACAATATTCATCTCTCTTGCAATCTGTGTCCCTGATTCCCCTGTTTGTAAGAGTGTAGTCTTCCACTACAAAAAATGCTTTGAAGCTCCAAGCCTCGTAAAGCCGGAATTTCCGTAACGTTCCGCATCATAATCAAAACCGCAGCCGTCATCACTTATAAAAATATAAAGCCCCTTCTCTTCATTTTCATCCAGAAAAGATGTGTCCGTGTCGGCAGACGAAAGATTGTAGCTGATGAGCCGAACCTGCGATAATGATTTTTCAAGTATATGAACTGCCTCGCTTATGTTTGCTGCCGCTTCACCTTTTTCAAGAAGCTTTTTGCAGTAACGCAAGTCCTGTGCAACAGTGTCGTGAAGCTCCCGGGCTATTCTTGCCCTTTCTTCCTCCTGACCTCGAATTGTATAAACAAGATATTCGTTAGAGTCCTTCTGTTTGAGTGTGGTTCATAATCATCTTCTCTCAATAAAATATCTTAATGCCTTGCCATTGCCCCGTGCAAGCAGTTTGTTTTCTGCAAGGAGTTTCTTTAATATTCTGTTTGATGTAGCAGGACTCGTTTTGAGCAAAGCGTCAATTTCTGGCCGACTGAACGATTCGTGTTCCCCCGCATATTTCAAAACCAGTTCTTCATTAGTAATAAATCCAGATGCGACAGTTTTCTGAAGGGCTGAATTTTTGTTCGGGAGGATTATTTTAAATGCGTTTTGAGTGACTAACATCTCCGGTTTTCTTTCGCAGCTGCTGTAAGAATTCATGATTTTTCTTAATCCGGTGCCGTATGATTCTATCAGCGTGAGGCGGTAAAAAATGTCTGCAAGGTTTTTGTTGCGGCATACCGAAAGCCCCATTTTTACGTCCTCAAGCGAAACACCCTGTAAAAGTCCGCCAATGGAAACAATTTCAATTCGGTCAGAATAAATGCTTACAAGGGTGCTTGCGCTGTAAGAATAATCGCGGTGGACAAGACTGTTTAAAAGCGCTTCTCTGATTGCGGTTTCCGGGTAATCACGGTTGTCAATTCTGTGAAGCCCTTCAAATTTTGAATTTAAGCTGTTATAACGGTCGATGTAGCTGTAAACCTCTGAAAGCTGAGCGAACAGAGAGCCTGAAACTTCCCTTCTGTCCTTGAATTCCGTCTGCTCTTCATTTGAAAATACGGCACATTTTATCGTAAAAGGATTCTGTTCAGAAATCAAAAGCGCAGTGTTTGTAAAAAGTTCTGCATCGTCATAAAGCCCGAGCGTCCGTTTTTGCGTGTCTCCAAAATCAAGATTCTGGCTCTTAAAAAGCTTTTCCGCCGTATCAAATGTCAGGTTCTGATTTAGGGAGCGCATTTTTTCAAAGCAATCTCCGTCTGTTTCTCGAATCATCCTGCGGATTTGCTCTTCGGAAGCAGGAACAGAAGAAGCCCCCTGCCGCACGAACACGCCGGAAGGTTTAAGTCCGTTTTTTGCAAGGTAATAGGGTTTATTAGTACCTTCTTCAACATGAATTGCAAGAATCTGTCTGTCATCAAGGGTTTCAAAACCGTAGCGGACAAACATAGTGATGTCCGGTTTTATCGAATCACGAATCAAGTTTGAAGCCTGCTGCAATGCAAAGTCCGCGTTTTCCAGCCCTATCACAGTTCCGTCATCTTTTATGCCGATATAAAGAGTTCCGCCCCTTGTATTTGCAAATGAAACGACTTCTTTTTTTATGCCATCAACGACACTTTCCTTAAATTCGGTGCTTTCATCTTCCTGCATACAAAAACCTCGTCAAATGCTAATCATTTGCTAATCAATCTAGTCAATCTAATCAATCTTGTCAAGTGTGACAGGCTTATCTTCTCTCAATAAATCGCTCGCAAAGACGGTAAACTCCAAAGTTTATATTCCCAAAAAATGAACAGGAAAACTGTAAGATATTTCATTTATTGCGCGGATTTTTTCGCAACAGTCAATTACAAGTCCTGTTTTGATTTTACGCTTGTACTTGTTAAGGACAGCAAAATTTTTCGTAGGATTTTTAGGATTGATTCCTTTTTTTATTTCAATAGGATAAATTCCTTCTTCGTCCACATATAAAATGTCAATTTCTTTCTGGTCAATGTCGCGGTAGTAAAACAAGTAATCCCTCGGATTTTTATTGAACGAAAAGAAATTTTTGATGAGCTCGCTTATGACATACGTTTCAAAAAAAGCTCCGCTCATGGCACAGTTTTCAAGCATTTGGGAGTCCGGCCATTTGCAAAGATAGGAGCAAAGTCCTGTGTCCATAAAATACAGCTTGGGAGCCTTGATAATTCTGTTTGACATATTCGCCATATAGGGCTGCAAAAGATAAATTATTCCCGAAGTTTCAAGAATCGAAAGCCAGCGTTTGCAGGTTTTTACATCTATACCGACTGAATTTGCAATTTCTTCATAATGAAGCTCCTGGGACGTTCTCAGTGCAACAATAGAAATAAAATTACGGAACTGAGTTTCATTTGAAGCCGAAATCAATTTTCGCACGTCTTTTTCAATATAGGTGTTTACATAAGATTTGAAATATGCCTCTCTCTCGGAATTGTTAGCGCAGATATCAGGCATTCCGCCTTTGAAAATTTCCTGAAAAACCTCGGAACGAGTTTTGTAAGGAATTGTCCGGTTCTTGCTGCGTCGCATAAGCTCTTCAATTTTTGGAGAAAAAAGATTTGCCATATAGCCTTCCTTTTCTGACTGAGACAAAGACGACATTTCAATTATTCCGCAGCGTCCTGCAAGAGATTCTGAAATTCCCTGCTGAAGCTCAAAACGGTTGGAGCCAGTAAGCACATACATCAGCTTGCGCTCATCTCCGTTTTTCAGCCAGATTTTCCGCTGTTCGTCAATTTTGATTTTTATTGCGTCAAGAAGACCTGGAACTTTTTGAATTTCATCAATAATCACAGGCCAGGGATTTGATTCCAAAAACAGCTTTGGATTATTTTCTGCAAGATTTCTGTCCTCAAGTTCATCAAGAGTAACACGGTTAAAATTTTCTGGAAAAACAAAATCCAGCGTCGTTGATTTTCCGACTTGCCGTGGTCCATACAAAACAATACAGGGAAATGACTTTGAGACCTCTAGAATTGTGTGCTCAATTGCGCGCTTGATATACATAAAATCTCCAAAATATTTTGCGATGAAAACAGGAGTACATTCCCTTTTTCATCGTAAAATCAATTTATCATACATCATTCAGTTTTTCAAGGCTTTCATCTTCTCTCAATAAATCGCTCGCAAAGACGGTAAACTCCATAACCGGCAAAGGTTGCAATCAGACGGTCTGCAAAGGAAATTGGAATCTGAGCCAGAATGCAGGAAACAATCCAGGTTGAAAACACAATCAGAATTCCGCAGATTGTATAAAAATTACATAAAATTCAGTGAAATTTTCACAAAAAACTGCGGTAAAAAAAGCAGATTATCTTGCGGTAATTAAAAGATCCTTGCAGATAAAGTCAAAAAAAGTGATTTAGGTCAAATGTCAAGTTTCATGTTTTTAGCGTAACCAAGGTCATTCTGAACGCTGAAAGCGTGAAGAATCTATCTTGCATACCCTAAAATGACGGGATTCTTCGGAACTTCATTCCTCAGAATGACTTTTTTGCCAAAACTTGAAATTGAACCTAAAAGTTTATAATTTAGCAAGATTTTTTTTCTACAGAAAAAAATACAACTTATTAGGATTATATTCCCGATTTATTGTATTTTTTATTGAATATATTCCCAATAAGTTGTATTATCTTCTAAAGAGGTGAAAAATTGATACAACGCTTATCTGCCGATAAAATTAAAAATGCCGCAGAATCAAAAAAAATAGTAATTCTGCTTGGTGCACGACAGGTAGGAAAAACTACTCTTTTAAAATCTCTGTTTGAATCAGACTCGCTTCTGTGGCTCAATGGTGATGAACTCGACGTTCAAAATATATTTGAGACTCTTTCGGCAGAACGATTTATGGCTTACTTAGGTTCAAAAAAAATTGTCGTAATCGATGAGGCACAGCGAATTTCTAACATAGGCATTCGTTTAAAAGTCCTTGCCGACTCATTGCCAAACATTCAGATTTTTGCAACCGGCAGTTCTTCTTTTGACCTTGCAAACAATATCAACGAACCTCTTACCGGGCGTAAACGAGAACTGCAACTCTTCCCTTTATCATTTTCGGAGCTTGTTAATCACAGCGATTTGCTTACAGAAAAAAGGATGATTCCTCATCGCCTTGTTTTTGGCTCATATCCTGAAGTTGTAACCTCGCAAGGACAAGAGATTGAAATTCTCAAAGAACTTTCACAAAGTTATCTTTATAAGGATATTTTAACTTTTGAAAAAATCCGCCGTTCGGACAAGCTTGTAAAATTACTGCAGGCTCTTGCATGGCAGATTGGCTCACAGGTTTCTTATAATGAACTGGCGCAAGCCTGCTCAATGGATGCAAAAACAGTAGAGCACTACATTACAATACTAGAGCAGGCTTTTATAGTTTTTAGACTTGGATCTTTCAGCCGAAATCTCAGAAACGAACTAAAAAACAGCCGCAAAGTTTATTTTTATGATAACGGAATTCGCAATGCAATAATTGCAAATTTTTCTACAATCGAAAATAGAGGTGATGCAGGAGCTCTTTGGGAAAATTATCTTGTTTCAGAGCGTGTAAAAAAAATATCTTATAGCGGACGCTTTGCAAACTCTTGGTTCTGGCGAACAAAGGAACAGCAGGAAATTGACTACATTGAAGAAAGTAACGGAAAGCTTTGCACCTACGAGTTCAAGTGGTCAGATGCATATGCAAAAAAAACTCGCTGCCCACTTACATTTTCTCGTTCATACCCTGATGCAAGTTTTTCTGTAATAAGTCCACAGAATGTAGAAGATTTTTTGTTGTAAAAAACTTTCCTGCAGCAAAACTTGAGGTTTCTCGCAAGGTACTGCTAGTCTGCATGCCAGAAGTCAAAGAAATTGAACCACTGGTAGGGATGCTGGATGCAGAGTTTTTCCAGTTCGTGGGCATAGTTGGCGATTGTCTGCTTGATTCGTTCTTCGCGTTCCTTGCGCGGGCAGTCAAAGGAGACGGGGTTTTTGTGGACGAACATATCATATTGTGGAAAAATACTGATGTCTTTTTTACGTACGCCAAACATAAAGTACGTGGGTGCATTGATGAGCGCAGTCAAAAGATAGGCACCGTAGGCAAAGGGGGCGCTTTTTCCCAAAAAGTCCTGCATGATAAAGCGATTCTTTGTGTTTGCGCTCATGCGGTCACCAGCGATGACAACCAGTTCGCCACGCTCCACTTTTTCTTGCAGGATTAAAATGGTGTCTGGTCCGACCTTGTCTGCGTTGAAAATGTCCACGGTTGCACTTGCATTGATTTTATTGACCATGGCGTTAAAGCCAGCCGTCACCTTTGTGTCCAAAATCGTGTTCACCGCAAACTGGTAGGACACGCCAGTTTCAGCAGAGTGGGCAAGTCCTCGTAGCATTTCTGAATTTCCCAAGTGAGAGACAATCACCATGGCACCGCGGTGCTTTTCCAGGTTTTGAATCAAATCCTTTACGTCATCATCCTGAAAGTGTATCTGCTTGAAGGAAAATTTTCCCGCCCACACTTCCATTTTTTCGGTCAGTGAAATGGCAAAGGAAATGATATGTCTAAGCGCACTGATTTTTATCTTCTTTTTTGAGCCGTTTGCCTTGAGATAGTCATTCAGATTGTGCAGATAAAGGCGGGAAGCGGCATTTGCCTTCTTGCTGAAGAGAAAATAGCAAAAACCTACGGGAAAAGCCAGAATGCGCACAAATACAGGCGGAAATATTTTGAGCAGGCGGAAAGTGATGGCAAGTCCGAAGTGGTTGTGCAGTTCCTTTACATCATACCACTGCTCGGAAACTTCATGTTTCTTTTTGCTCATGCTGTCCGCTTCCTTTTTATCACTTTTGCAATGAGCCAGGGCAGGCGTAGGAACATACCGCAACAGAGTTTTGTATACACCCAGGAAATACGGGCGTTATCCTGAACCATGCGGAAATTGCTGATACCGTCAGAAGGATAAGTGACATGCACGGGAAAAAAAATAAAGGGCAGGCCTTTCCAAATGAGGCGGATTAAAATATCAATGTCAAAGCCCATACGCTTGTCGTAGTGATGGCGGGTTATAAAATCATAGGTTGCTTCTACCGGGTAGACACGGAATCCGCACATGGAATCTATAATGCCGCCTTCAAAGCTGACCACCTTTGCCCAGGTGTTGGCAAATTTTCGTCCGTTCTTGCGGTGGCTGGGAACACTTGCGTCATATTCCGGGTAGCCAAGAATCATGGCATTGGGGTACTGTTCGGCTTTTTGCATGAAGAAGGGTGTGCGGCCTATGTCGTGCTGACCATCGGCATCAATTTGCAGAGCGTGGGTAATGCCCAGTTCATGCGCCTTACAGATACCTGCTCCAAATGCGGCACCTTTACCGCCGTTTTTTTTCAGCGTGACCAGACTTACTTCCGGGTGGGCGGTGACAATCTGCTGCAAATATGATTTGGTTTCTTCGCCATTGCCGTCATCTACGAGAATAATAGGATAGGAGTATTGCAAGAGGCCTTCTACCACAGCCACACAGGCTTTTCCATGGTTGTATACAGGAATGATGATGCCACCTTTCATAAAGAAATATTGTAGTACATAATGGAAAAATATGCTACAATTGCACACTTATTTATGAAAAGCGTCCTGGTTTTTATCATAGCATTGCTATTCCTCACTTCAGTTCCCCTGTGTGCGCAGGAGCCTGATGACCAGACAACAGCAGCGGAAGTGTCCGAATCTGACCAGAATGCAGGGGATGAGGATGTCGATGAAGCGGACGAATATTCTGCAGAATCAGGTGTTAATCCTGAAAGTGACCCGCAAAAAGCTAAGACCAAGCGTGAAAAAATCAAGGAACTTTACAGCGAATATCAGGAAAAAAGCAGTGAAGTGCATAAGAGTCAGCGTATATCGGGCTTTCAGTTTGTGGGCGATTTTATTACAGACAAACTGCCCCTCACCTTGGATTTGGGAGCGGAACCAGGTGAACATGGAAGCACTATTTTTGGTGTTTTGCAGTATGACTGGAGTCCCGTTCGTGCTTCCCGTATTCGCATAGAATATCAATCGCTCAAAACATCATTTGATGCAAGCGATCGTTTTTCCACAACGTCTACAGCATCTTCTGAAGATGAATCCCCGATTAGTGACTGGATAAACATAACAAAGTCAAAGCAGATAGAAGTTGATTTCTACCCCTATCTTCGCTATTTTGGTGATGCAGACCGACGGGCAAAGACACCCTTTATCTATTTTGGCTTGGGGGCATTCTATCTTTTCAATTGGTATGACTTGAGTTATTCGGGTATGCTGCAGACCGACATACAAAAAGGCATTTTTAAAATTGATATAGATGGGCACTATCATCAGTTTGGGCCTATGGCGATTGGCTCTATAAAAGTGCCTTTCCTCAAGTATTTTGGACTTTCGCTGGAAACGACATTTTCTCCCATAAATCGGGTCATCAGTGCAAGCGATAACTTTTCTACAGGCTACATACTGAACACAGAGACAAAAAGCATAACCACAAACAGCCAGTCTAACAGTACGGATGATGCCCGCTGGTGTTCGCCGCTCCTAAAGGTCGATCTGGCTATTGACGTATTTACCTACTTCCGGCTGCGGACTCGTTTTGACTTTAGCCGCATTTATGTTGGCAGCCTAAAAGAAGTGAATATCATAGGCACTTTCAATACTGATGAAAATCGTACTGAAACCTATAAATGGCGATATGGCGCGGAAATTGTCTTTCCCTCATCAAACAGGACGCGCAAGAAGAATTCCCATTTGTGGGCGGGAGTCTACTATGAGCATCAGTGGGATTCGGTTACGACTAACGGCAACACCAACACTACCCACTCGGGAAAATGGATTTTCTGTTTTGGTACCTGAGGACTGCTGTTTACCTGTCTGTCTTTAGCGAATTTCTGCTGAATGGCGGAAGTTATAAAAGACCTTGTTGTTTTTGGACAGTTTCTGGTAGCTTAACTTGATGTCTCTTCCTTTTTTGTCCTTCATAATTTCGTACAGGCGGTCACTTTGCTCTTCAAAGTATACACCATCGGTGGGAATCTGAAAGCGCACGCTCTTGGTGAGTTTGTTCGTGTCGATAACGTGAACTGTGCCGACGGATTCAACGGGATGAAAATTCTTAAAGTCGCCTTTTACGATGTAGGGCACAAGGCCAATTGCAACAATGGCAAGCACAATAACGATATATGCGATAAATAAAATGCGTGTTCTCGGTTCCATATGGCACTCCTTTGGCTATTCAGACTATTTACATAGTATACCATAGGTTTATGGAATTTGCATACAATTTTTATTCGGGTGGCCAGGGGTGGCCAGGGCAAACGCATTATAATCCATTCACAAGTAAGACAAAAAGGGCACAG
>CAKZZO010000029.1 GCA_937885175.1 uncultured Treponema sp.
GGAGCCTCGTACATCAAGTCCATCAGCATTTTTTCTACGATGGCACGCAAGCCGCGGGCACCCGTTTTCTGCTTGATGGCTATGCCGGCAATCTCTTCCAGCGCGTCATCGGTAAATGACAGGTCAAGATCGTCAATGGCAAAGGAAGCCTTGAACTGCTTGGTAATCGCATTCTTTGGTTCTGTCAGAATGCGCTTCAAATCTTCCTTGGTCAGTTCTTTAAGCGCAACGGTAATGGGCATACGTCCAATCAGTTCCGGAATCAGGCCGAACTTTACCAGGTCATCGGGAGTACACTGGTTTAAGAGTTCCATGCGTTCTTCTTCGCTCATCTGACCGATGTTGCTGCCAAAGCCCATGGAATGATCCGCAATGCGCTGCTCAATGATTTTGTCCAGACCTACGAATGCACCACCCAAAATGAAGAGAATGTTTGTCGTGTCTATTTCTATCATCTCCTGATTGGGATGCTTGCGGCCGCCCTGCGGGGGAACGGAAGCATTGGTTCCCTCGATAATCTTGAGCAAGGCCTGCTGGACACCTTCGCCAGAAACGTCGCGGGTAATGCTGGTGTTTTCGCTTTTGCGTCCGATTTTGTCAATCTCGTCAATAAAGATGATGCCGCGCTGGGCAGCCTGAATGTTTCCGTCAGCCGCGTTTATAAGTTTCAGCAATACGTTTTCTACGTCTTCACCAACGTAGCCTGCCTCTGTCAGCGTTGTTGCGTCTGCAATGGCAAAAGGAACTTTCAGTTTTTCAGCCAGCGTACGGGCCAAGAGTGTCTTTCCGCTTCCCGTCGGGCCAATCAAAAGGACGTTGGACTTTTCAATCTTTACGTCATTGTTTGCGCCCTGCACTGAAGACATGCGCTTGTAGTGGTTGTAGACGGCAACGGACAGAGCCTTTTTTGCATAATCCTGGCCGATAACGTACTGATCCAGGTATTCCTTGAATTCGCGGGGCGAGGGCACTTCACTCATCTCGATGGGAGTGGGAGCCTTTTGCTTCTGGTCAAGAATGCTCTGGCAGACTGCAACACACTTGTCACAGATGAAGATGTTGTGTCCCGGAGCTTCTACGAGACTTCGGTCTTCGCCAGCGGGCTTTCCGCAGAATGAACAGTACTGTGTGTCGTTACGAAATCCTCTCATACAATCTCCTATTTGTTTTCTTCGCTTGAACCTTTGCGGAAGGGCATGACATGGTCTACAATACCGTAGTCCAGTGCGTCCTGGGCAGACATATAAAAGTCTCTTTCCATGTCTTTTGCCACTTCTTCAGCCTTTTTTCCTGTTGCCTGTGCAAAGTAGTCGATAGAAAGTTTTTTGAGGCGCAGGATTTCCTTTGCCTGAATTGCAATATCGCTTTCCTGTCCCTGCACACCGCCCCAAGGCTGATGAATCATCACGCGGGAAGAGGGAAGGGCATAGCGCTTGCCTTTTGAGCCGCCAGAGAGCAGGATTGCTGCCATTGAAGCGGCCTGTCCCATACAAATTGTCTGAATGGGGCACTTTACATACTGCATGGTGTCGTAAATGGCAAGCCCTGCCGTTACGCTTCCTCCCGGAGAATTGATGTAGATGCTGATATCTTTTTCAGGGTTCTCTGACTCCAAAAAGAGAATCTGCGCTACCACCAGGTCTGCATTCACGTCATGAATCTCTCCGTCCAAAAAGATAATGCGGTCTTTTAAAAGACGTGAGTAGATATCATAAAAACGTTCGCCATTTCCGCTCCGCTCGATGACGTGCGGCATGTAATAGCCTTCCATAACTTCGTTCATGTTTGACTCCCATAAAAACTCCGCCTAAGCGGTCGCGACTTTTACACAAAAGAGAAAAAAAGCGGAATGTACAAAAGGACATCCCGCTTTCCAAACTGTACCTTTTACTGCTGCTTGTACAGGTCAGCCAGCGTTACTTTGTCGCCTTTGGTGACCTTTACCTGCTTGAACAGTTCTGCATACAGTTTCTGTTCTTTTGTATCATCTATAAGATACTCTTTTGAACGGGCATCCGCATAGTGTTTTTTTACATCTTCTACAGACATTCCGTTGCCTTCTGCAATTTTGGCGTACTGTGCTTCAACTTCTTCCGGTGTTACGGAAATGTTGCGCTCACGGAGCAGGGTGTCCACGATGATTCTGCTTTTAAGCATTTTTTCGCTGTCACCAGTCCATTCCTTGAGCATGTCTTCTTTTTTCTGACCGGAAGCGACAATCATGCGTTCCAAATCCTCAGGTGTGGTCTGGAACTGCTGAGCCATCATTCTCCAGCGTCCGTCCAGTTCAGCCTGCAGCATGCTTGCCGGAATCTCAAAGGGATTCTTTTCTACCAGTTTGGTCAGCAGGTCATTGCTCTTGATGTCGCTCAGGCGGCGTTCCAGAGAAGTGGTCAGATTGCGCTTGATGTCAGCCTTCAGGTCTGCCAGCGTATTGAACTTTTCGTTTACGTCCTGTGCAAGGTCATCGTCCAGTGCGGGCAGGTTGCGTACCTTAATCTGAGTTACGGTTACGCGATATTTTTTTGTCTTGCCGGCAAGTTCCTTGTCAGCATCGTCTTTCTTGTATTTCTTGGTGATTTCCTTTGTGTCGCCTTTCTTCATGCCGATAAGGTCATCGTCAATCTGATAGGCATTGCCTGCTCCGCCAATGGTAAAGGTGTAGCCGTCGCGCTTGGTGTCGGCAATTTCTGCACCGTCATCGCCCAGTTCCACAATGTTCATGGTGACGATGTTGTCTTTTTCCGCGGCCTCATCATCTTTTTTGTCGATAACGACAGCGTTGCGTTCCTGAATGGTTTTCAGTTCTTCCTCAACATCCTTGTCTGTGATTTCGCACTGGGGTTCGGTAATCGTGATGCTGCTGAATGACTTTTCGTCAATCTTTACAGTCGGGAACACGTCATAGGTTACCGTGTAGGTAAAGTCTTTTGTCACATCGAAGTCAGGCATCTTGTCCATTGACGGCTGGGCATAGGGCAGGGGACGTTTTTCTGTTTCTTTTTCGTCAGAGAAAATCTCGTTAAGTGACTGGTCGATAAGTTCTGCAGCCGCTTCCTGCTTGATTGAATCGCCGAATTTGCGCTCCAAGACATTTGCCGGTACGTGACCCTTGCGGAAACCCGGAATCTGAACCTGCTTTACATACTTCTTCAAAGTATCATTGTAGAATTCCGCTACGTCTTTTTTAGCAATGGTAACGGTCAGTTTTGCAGCTGAATGTTCAAGTTTTTCGATTTCTTTGGTGACTTTCACGGTCTCACCCCTTAAAAAACGATATAGTGTAAAAAAAAGCGATTTAGATTGCTCCAAATCGCTTTCGTTAGAGCGGGAAACGGGAGTTGGACCCGCGACATCCACCTTGGCAAGGTGGCGCTCTACCACTGAGCTATTCCCGCAAAATTGATTCTTGCGCAGAAGAAGTAGAGCGGGAAACGGGAGTTGGACCCGCGACATCCACCTTGGCAAGGTGGCGCTCTACCACTGAGCTATTCCCGCAAGTTGTTTTTTTTCTCACATTGTCTTATGCAAAACAATAATGCGAGAGAAGGGACTTGAACCCTTACGCCGAAGCACTAGATCCTAAGTCTAGC
>CAKZZO010000030.1 GCA_937885175.1 uncultured Treponema sp.
AAAAAAGTTGCAATTTCTGACAGAAAAGTGGGAAATTATTCTTTACAAGTTACCAGCTGAACGACTGCACCATAAAAATCTTCCTAAACGCGTCAAAGTGTGATACAATCAAGGACAAGGAGCTAAGGGCGTTTATGGAATACGTAAGCACAGGACGGGCCGCGTCCGACTACACCGCGACAATCAATGACCTCGTGACGAGGGCAAGGGAGAACCCCACGTGGAAGCGGGAGTACATGGACGCCATGATGGACACCGTCCGCCAGCAGCGCGAGATGCGCGAGGCCGAGGAACAGGGCATGGCACAGGGCGAGCACAAGCGGGCAATGGAAGCGGCGCGGCGGATGCTGCAGGACAAGCTGTCGGTGGAGCTTGCTGCAAAGTATACGGGGCTCTCTGTCGAAGAAGTTCAGGAACTGCAGCAGGACATGGCTCAATAACGGACAAGGAGCTAAGGGCGTTTATGGAATACGTAAGCACAGGACGGGCCGCGTCCGACTACACCGCGACAATCAATGACCTCGTGACGAGGGCAAGGGAGAACCCCACGTGGAAGCACGATTTCCTAATTACGTCCTGTAATTAGGAAATCTGCGAGAAACACGGTTTCTCGACCACTTTTCAAGGCGCATCCATGCGCCTGCTCAATTCATTCATACACGTCCAGCAGCGCGAGATGCGTGAGGCCGAGGTACAGGGCGAGCACAATGCACGGCTGGAAGCGGCGCGGCGGATGCTGGCATATGGTGACCCTATCGACAAGATTGCTGACATCACGCAGCTCCCCATTGAGGAAGTCCGGCAGCTGCAATGATTTTTACGTGTACAGACAAAGCAAGGGAGCTTCCGACTAAGGAAGCCCCCTTGTGTCATTTCGGATTCAATTCACAACCCCTGTGCGGCAAGTGAAGCAGTCCTCACCAGCTTTGCGCTGGCGGGGAATACGGACGTTACTTCATCTGGGCGGTCTCAAAACAGGTGCCTGTCGTGGACTCGATTGCGTAGCCCAGAATCGGGTTTGCCGTGCCGTTGCCGTAGATGTGACCGTTATCAGTTCCGCTAGTGTTTTCCGTAGAAGTTTTCTTACTTGTTGCAGACGCAAAACCAGTGTCATTGCTCTTTACAATTTTTCCGCTGCTGTTCTTCCACAGACCGATGTTAATCTTGTCGTAGTAGTTTGTCGTAAGAGTCTCTGGCGAAGGAACGACGGAAATTTCCCAGTTGCCGGTAAAGATGTCGTCGGAATCAGTACCCCGCGCCGTATAGTCCATCACGCCGTTCTCCGGAATGACAAGCTTTGCCACTGTCGGAAGGCGCGACGTGCCGTTAAAGTAGCCGATGTATGGAACAACAACCTGAACAGTCGTGCCGTCAGCCTTTTTGTAGTCTACAAGACCTGCATCAAGGTTGATTCTTTCGCCGGTAATAGTAAATGAATCAACAAGCACAGAATCCGTGCTTTCACTATACTGTTCAGAAGCAGCATAGTTCTCCAGATACGCATACTTCAAGCCGCCGTCCACATACGCCGCGATGTGAACGCCACCATTCGGGTCAACCTTAATCGTACAATGCTCGCCGCCTTCGGTAAAGATAACTTTGTTGCCTTTCCAGCCACCCGCAGTGCCATTGTCAAGCCCGCTGGTTGGATTATCGTTATACGCATAGCGGCAGTTCGTACCATCGTACCAGACAGCAACTACCACATCGTTTGTTTTTGCAGGAGTAAATTTGCTCTTTGCAATGGCATCGATTGCTACATATTTGTATCCGGTATAGCCCGTGTCGTAACCAGTAAGAGCACGCTTACCGCTTACGGTTGTCAGTGTGCCCTGCTGATAATCTTTTCCTGCGATAAGGCTGAAATAGTCCGTCTTAGATTCATAATAAATCTCATAATGTATGGTTGGTGTTGTAGAGTCATTAGACATATCAGTTGTACCCGTATAAGTATCATAATCACTTGGAGTAGTAGAATCAGCCGTAGCATCTTTCTTTCTGACCAAGTTATCAACAAACTGATCGGTGTCATTTTGCTGATGTGCTCTTTTACCTGCATCATTATTATTACCAGTCCAAGTTGATTTTAATGCGCTATTATACCTGAAACGAATCTGGCTTTGAATGCTATCATAGTAAGCAAGATAAACTGATGTAACATCGCCGTTTACCGTGGTTACTATCGAAGGAGAAAAGAAACGTGTTTCAGACAAAGAATCATTATCTGGCACTTCCCCTTTTATAAGAAGTTTAACATCGGTAATACCATTGATAGTAAACCCTTGCTTCCTTGGAGTTTCTGGTACTGCTATCGATTCGAGACGCATTGCATACATACCTTCATAGTTTGCTCCCGTACTACTACCACTTCTACCCCACTTACTGTAGAAGTATGAGAATCGGCCTGCATGTTTTATACCACTTCCAGGATTCGTATCAAGACCTGTTGCTGTACCATGTGCATATCCATTTGCATCATAGGCAAAACTTATGTTATTGAACGTCGCATAGTTATTTTGCCACAAGTGATACGAATCATTATCATTAGTAGTTGTTTCATTAGCTGACCCGCTACCCGCCATAGCAAAGTCACCAGGTCCACTTACGAATGCAAGTCCGACTTTTCCCGTAACAGGATTAATTCTCATCACAGGCTCGCGCAACTCGCCGCTTCTTGGCTTAGCCGCATCGCTGTCGAAGTACCACACGTCAATCGCCACGTCATCGGTAAGCAGGTTATTGCTTGTCTTGTTCGGCAGGCGGTTGTATGCGTATGTGTTCTTTACGGAATACGGGCTCGCTTCTGTGATGGCGGTGTCGTATGCACCGTGGGCATTGTTGTCGTTGACATTGTTGAGTGTCTCAATGCCACTAACCGTAAGAGAAACTTTGCCGGATGTCGCAATCTTTTCTGCGGGAAGTGTTACTGTGCCGTCTGCGCCCACTGCAAGTTCATTTGCACCGTACTTCGGCTTTATGCCCGTGACTACCGTGCCTTCGACTTCCTTGTCTGCCGTGCCAAGGTTAAAGCCTTTTATCTCAATCGCCTCGTTGCTGCGTGCGATGTAGTGTCCCAGCGCGGTTCGTGAGTAGGCTTCCTTGATGCTCGTCTTCAGCTTGCCCTTCAAGGCCGTCGTTACCTTCGTTACATACGGTACAACGTCCACGCGGTATGACGGCTTGTTGTACTCCGCCACAACATCGGGCCTGCTGCCTGCAGAGCTTTCGCTTGATGCATTGCCACCGCCTGCCCTGCCGTCCACGGCAATAATGCGGATTTGTTTGTCCGTGCCGACAACGGTACTCAGTTTTGCAGAATCCCAGTCAAGCTGCCATGTTACGCGGTGGCCGTCCTGACTCAGGTAGTCTGGGGTAACCGTACATTTCCAGCCGTTTGCATTCCACGCGTCCACTGCCGACCATTTGCTGTCCGCGGCATTGTAGGTTGCCACCTTATAATAGGTTGTGCTTGCGTTAGAAGGTGTACCGTTACCGTTAGCAAAGGCAAATTGACTTTCACTTTCCGCCCCATCAAAGACAAAGTCGTCTATCGCCATATAGAGGGCAGTTATGCGTACGTCATCATAGGCGGATCCGCGGAGACTGATTTTGCCCGAAACTTTGGGGTCTGCATCGTATTCGCCCGTTGTTGCCGCGTCCTGATAGCCGCTTGCATTCAGCCAGTCAGCCTCCAGTTCAATGTGACCGTTTGCAGTGCTGTTTTCAAACAGAGAGTTTTTGTCTGCACTCTTCCAGTAGAAGGGATCAATAACAGCGACTGGTGGCTCTGCGTCCACTACATCCACGTACAGTTCAACAGAAACAGTTGCAGAAAGGCTGTCCGTACCAGGCCTAGTCTCTTCGGTGCTGTCCCAGAAAGTAAAGTTCAGTTTGCGTTTTCCATCGCTTACCTTGCCACCCAGTCTGTCATCGGTCACGGCAAGGTCGATTAATCCCGTGCGGGAAGTCACGTTCTTTTCCCTGCCGTCCTTCAGGTTTTTGTCCTTGTTCGCATCCACATCAAAATAGGTTACTGCCGTGGTCGCGGCATCTGCCTCACCGCCAGAGAGGGCTGTCAATGCACCGCCTTCCTGCTCAGCACCATACGTACTGTCGCTGTATTCCTGATAGTTCCATGTGTAGTGCAGTGCACCGTTACCGCCGACAATCTCCGGCTTAACGATGGTCTTTGCTTTTGCGGTAAACTTGCTGTATTCTGCAGATTCGCCTGTCACGTCAAGCACAGCATTTTCCACCACTTTGTAGCCGTTGCTTTCCTTCATCATGGAATAAGTAATCAATTCTGTCAGTTTTTGTTCGTCATTATCTGCTATTTCACCGTTACCATTCAAGTCAGTACCCAAAGTAACGCGGGCAATACGTGGCGCATTGTTTTCTACCTTGGTGGCAACTTCTGACAAGGAAGACTTATTCTTTGCCTTATCAAAAGAAACGTAACATACTGTCAGCGGGCCGTCAGGGATATTCTCCGAGTCAACACGCAGAGAAAGCTGGTAGTAGTCTCCTTCATTGGTCACCACTTCATACACGCCGTCACCGTCATCACTTGAGACACTTCCTGTTGACGAATCATAGGATTCTGTCTTGGTGTTGTCGATAAGGAGTACGTATACAAGGTCTACCCCAGTATAGTCGGCTTCAGTACATTCAGGCGTAAAGGTAATAGTCGTTCCTGTTTTTGCCGTTACCGTACGATAGACATCTTTTACCTTTATAAGAGAATTTACCGTAATATGGCTGTCATCTTGAGGTAATGTGAATGAATTCAGCGTGGCATCCGAAACCGTCACCGTCTTGTAGGGCAGTCCGTCTGCATTAATCGTCACATCAGTTCCCGCGGTATTTCCAATGTTAATACGTCCAGCAGATGCTGCATTAAAGCGCGGGTCATATATACGAGTAACATCATCCGTTGAATTTCGCTTAAAGTACATGGCCGTATAGGCAAGCCCGCTTCCTACTTCCGTTACCCTTGTGCTAATTATGTAGGAATAATTGCTCTGGGTAATCTTTACGGTGTTGTCTGCCGCTCCCGTGCCAATAGTACTTCCGCCTATGCCGTTGGTAAGTTCTTCCTGCTCCGGATTAATGTTGTCAAAGCGCAGGTAGATGTCTTTCGGAGTGGCAAGTTCCTTTTCAGTGTCTTCCACCGCATAAATCGTAAAGTTAATTGAGCCAGTCTGTCTTGTGACGAGTTTGATACGTGCAGTCAGATAATTGTTTGCATTGCTACCAGTTTCTATCGGTGTTCCAGATCCAAAGTCTATGGGGTCTTGCTCAATAGTACAATAGCTGGTATCGCCGCTTATGCTGGTCAGCCTTGTACCCTTGGTGGAACCGCCACTCGTTGTCGTCGTCTTTATGCCGTTATCATCTTCCAGAGAGAAGACAAGCCACCAAGTACCAGAAATGTACATTCCTGTTTCATAGGCAAGGGAAGATGTGATTTCTCCAGTTCCAGCATCATTATCTGCATACTGCACCAGTATTGGCGTACCGATTTTTGGCACGTTGTCATCCAGCGTGATATATGCCCAGTCGGTTTCCGCACCCTTTAGTCCGTTGTTGTCATATGCCCATACTCGGAAGCGGATTGCGGTCTGCCTGTTCTCAAACGGACGGAATACAGAATCCTCGCTATTAAATGTGTAGTTCCAACTTGACGTACCGTTTACGGTTATATCATTCATGTCCGTAATGGTCTCATAGTCAAGCAAGTCTTTGCTTGCAACTTCTGTGCCATCTTCTTTATGCACTTTTACGACTGAGCCATTGGTTTCTGTGTAGAATTCCGCTTTCTGCACCTGCATATGTACGGATTTTACATACACATTGTCGTCTGCCGTACCAAATACGCGGATTGAGCCACCCAAAACGGCTCCGCCGTCTGCAATTGGCGTATCAGGATACAGGATTTTTGCCGTGGGGCGGTCGCCGTCTGGATTTACACGTACATAATAATCGGTCTTGTAGGTAACATTATCCACATTATCCGTGATGCGGAAGTAAATGGGCAGTTTCCATACGCCATCCGCTACAGATGTACCATACGCTGTCGTATCTTCTTTTGAAGGAGTATTATAGTAGGTCACAATCTTGTTATCTGCGTCCCCTGTCTCTTCGCTATGGAAGTACTTAGTAGTCAGTTTATTTTCGCCACTAAAATTGATGCTCCAGTTCTGAGTTCCATCAAGCACCGTCCACTTGTCCGCGGAAATATCTGTCAGTGCGCCCGCCTCTTCGGCTGCCGTAGGAATGTAATAGGCCACTTCCGCAATGCCTGAGCCTGCTGAGACTGTATTTCCGTCGCTAAAGGAATCCGAAGCAATGCCGAAAAGCTTACAGTCTGTCGTAATCTGCGTATCGACAGGGATACTATCATCCACGGTCAGCGTAGGCGGAGTATTGTCAACCATTACATTGCGTGTTGTAGTGGTCGTCATTTTGTTTCCGTCCACAACGGTTATTTCCACGGGAACCTGTTCTTTTGTCGTGCCCGCATAGTCGCCACTTGTTGGCACGGCAAGGGTCAGTTTTGCCTCTTTCGACTCATCTTTGTTGCTTGAAGAGTCAAAGTCTTGTGATGCTTCCGCATCGGCAAATTTTGCACTTATTTTACTGATGCCACTCTGGTCTGTAGCCGTAATCCATAGCATAAGCGGTGTATGCATTTTGCCAAACTTGCTGATACCCGTCAAATCCGTGCGGTCTCCTTCCTCCGCATTTCCGTCATAGGCATACTTAATGCTGTTTACTGTAGGCGGATTGGTATCAAGTATGTAGGTCATGGATCCGCCGTCAACCTGTGTATTGGCATCACCCGCATTATAATCCGTTCCGCGAATCTTCGGTTTATTCAGATTATTGTTCGCCGTTCCCGTATACACGAACACTGTCCCTACAGTATCCTTTATCTTGAAGTAGAGACTCTTTGCACCGTCACCTGTAGTCGGCAGGAAAGTCCATGAGCCAGAAGTATATGACAGTTTGCTTTCTGTTGCGTTTGCGGTCTGCCAGTTGTCTCCATCCTCGCTTATCGCAAAATTTTCCGCCAGCACCGTGCCGTCATCATCAGTCAGCGTACCATAGATAGTACCCGTGGTCAGAACGCCATTTTTAGCGGCAAGGTTTGTCATTTCTACAAGGGGGCGGTCGCTGTCAGGGTCAACGGAATAGGTGTATACTGCAACCTTTTCGTTTGCGGCAGTATCTGTTGCAATCAGCTTAAAGTACACGGTTTCCGCACTACCTGTATAGGTATTGGTCAACTTGTCGTCGTTATTCGGCAGGCCCAGCATCTTTCCCTGACCGTCAACAAGTTTCGTCACTTCCTGAGTGAATGACCAGCCGTAAGCACTTGAGCCTTCCAATGTGCCGATAAGCGTATTGGTCTTTCCTTCCGTCGTTACGCTTGCCGTGCTGTCATCCAGAGAATAATACAATTTTACCGTACTCAGCGTTTGGTTATCGGTTGCCGTTCCCCTGAATGTTACCGTGCCGTTTATGGCTGTATAGGGAGCGCTTTTTGCGTATGCGGGGGCGGTGAGGGTAACTTCTGGAGGTGTGTCATCACGGTTAAAGGTGAATATCTGCACTTCATTCATGTTGCCGGCCTTATCGCTGGCTGTTACTTTTACGGCACCAGTCTGAATGTCATCTTTTGAAATAACCGCTTTCCATGCCGTAACCTTGTTTTCGCCAATTTGTCCGTCTTCATTTCCAATGGCTGGCAGCCATGTTGCTTCGGTGTATTCGTCAAATTGGGGTTGCTGTGCATCGGCAAAATTAATTTCTGCATAAGAGATTGCCGGTGTAATAGTCGTGTCTCCAACCTTAAAAGTCAGCCCAGCTACGCCACTTGCAGCGTCATTGAAAATACCGTACAGCGTAATGTCCTTCTGACCGTTTGTCAAAACCGTTCCACCCGCTGGAGTGCCGCTGATTCCGTCATAGGTATAGAATGAAGACGCAAAAGTTGGATTCCCCTGGTCAACTTTTATAGCAAAAGTCTTGACTGCGCTCTTGTTGCCCGCCTTGTCAACTGCCTGTAGATACAGGGTGTTTGCTGTTTCTCCCACATTTGCCGCAAAAGCGTCTGGCGTTACTGAGAATGAAACATTTTCCCCTTTTTCTCCCGCAATGGTAACGGAACTTATCAACTGATACGTGCTTAAATCTGCCTGATTAAATCCCTCAGGCAAGGCTTCAGTTGGTTTTTGGACAAAGAAGTAGACGGTTTCCATACCGGACAATTCTTCTCTAATTTTGCCCTTTATCTGCAGAGTGGTATTCTTGTACCAGTCGCCAACCGAGCCGTTATTAGAACCAACCGTTACCGCATCTGCAATAACTGGCGCAACAGTGTCGATGACTGTTGAGAATGTTACTGGAGTAGCGGTCTTTCTTCCTGCAAGGTCAACGGCATGCACGGTTATGTATTCCCATTCGCCATCTGCCGCCGCTCCAGTCAAGGAAAGTGTCACGGTAGCAGATGTAGTATTCAAGCCTGCGGGTGTGATAGTAATACCGGCCGTATCATTGCTTTCAGTATAAACAGTGTCAACTCCCTTCTTTTTGGCAGACACATTGAATTCCTTTATGCCGTGCGAATCTTCTGCGGTAATCACAAACTGTGCACTGCTTACCGTCTCGGCATTGTAATAAGATGCAACCGACTCTGGAGAGGTGAGCGAAACGGTTGGAATAGCAAAGTCAAAGGTTATCTTTTCCCGCACCAAATCTGCGGAAGTATTTCCACAGGCATCCATTGCGCGGAAAGTGATTGTATTACCCGTTTTTTCCGCCACTTCAATGGGTGCGTTCCAGCCCAAATGTACGCCAGCGGCAGAAGTTGTGCCTGCAACATCTGTCCAATCGCCGTCGTTCAGTTTGTACTGCAGTTTGCTTGTACCAGAAGTATCATCCCGCCAGGTGCCGCTTACCGTGTATATGTACTTGCCGTCCTTTGTCTCTACCGTGTATTCATTGTAGAGTTTTTCTGCACCTTCGGCACCACTATCCAGATTTGTTATGGCCAAATCGGGAACTTTTGTGTCCACCATTATAGATGCAGATGAAAGGGTTTCGGCATCTCGTCCTGCGGCATCTTTTCCCGTCAGAGAGAAATACCACACACCGTCCGCCGTGTTGCCAGATGCAGGAACATTCAGAGTATAGGTAACAGTGGTTGTCTTGTCATCAGTTTTTTCAGAAGAAACTGAAACAACGGAGCCATTCTGCTCGTAATCATATGCAGTGCTTCCGTGTGTAACGGTCGCTTTAAGTAAATCACCGATTTTCAGGGTGTCGCTTATGGTTGCCGTACAAGTTACGGTCTGTGCCGTACCGCTGGCCTTTACATAGTATGCGTTCGTAATGCCCGTTACACTACCGTTTGCGTCATCAAAAACAGGACCAGTGGGAGCGTTAAAAGAAACAACCGGTATAGCCAAATCCACAGTAACCGCATAGGTGTACACCTTTTTATTCCCCAGACTGTCTTCCGTCATAAATGAAATACGCTTGGTGTCCTGCGTTACAGGAATCTTGACATTGACAGTAGATGTTTTTACCTGATCCTGGTCGGTAACCTGTGTCCAAGCGTCATCACTTTCGGCAGCAGGAGCAGTCTCGGCTGTAGAGTAATAGAACTTGGCGGTAAGCAAACCATCGTCTACCAGTCCAACGCCTGTATCAAACCATGAACCAACAACCTCATAGGTTCCAGAGAGACCTGCTTCAGTGGGCGTATAGCCTGATGTCGTTTCAAAAATAAATTTGTTGTCAGAGATATTTTCTGGCGTAAACTGTGGAGCCGTGTTATCAATCTTTGCAGAAACAGACCGAGTTGCCGTTATGCCCGCTTTATCTGTTTCCGTAAAGGTGAACATCCAGTTACCGCTTTCAGTAATGTCAGACATGGCAAAGGAGTAGGTATCCGTATGTGTCTGGTCTTGCGTTAGATTTCCATTTGCAAGTGCCAGACCCGTCTGTACCACACCGTCTTTTGTTGCTGAGCCCTTAAAGGTGTCATGGTTTTCTTCTGTAAGCGTACCAGAAACCTTGATTGTTCCCTTGATGAAGGCTTCAGAACTTGTTTCAGAAACAACATTGTCGCCAATTTTCAGCGTAAAGACAGGAGGCGTTTTGTCAGGCTTTATCGTAAGAATTGCGGACGGATTTGCATCAATTGTAGAAATATAGTCAGCATTATCTTCTGCGGCAAGATAGACCCTATACACCTGGCCTTCGGTAAAGTCTGATGCGTCAATAAGGGCAGACCATGACGCAGTGTCTCCGCTTAATGTTGCGGCAGTACTGCGGGTTATCTTTGAAACAGGAGTCCATGCAGAAAGAAGATTCTTGTTGCCGTCACGCAATGTGTATGAGCCGTTTTCTTTAGCGGGTTCAGACAGGGCAATGGCATAATACATACCTTTTACGCCACTCGCATCGCTTGCCAAAGACGCAGATTCCGTGTCGCTTACCGTACCAGTAATCTGCAGGGCATTTCCTTGATTAAAGACCACCACACCGTCATCGGCATTGAAGGTATTTCCATTTACCGTTCCCAATGTAAACACAGGCGGTTTTTTATCAATTTTCCATGAAAAGTCACGAGAAGACTGTCTGCCATAGTGGTCATAAACGACATAGCGTTTTGCACCCGTAGTGTCAGCGGTGATGGTGTTCGTAGCCGTCAGTTCCTCGGAAGATGTTCCATATGCACCACTTGTTACGGTAATTTCTGTCTCATCAGGAGATTCAGCCTGGGTATACGTGCCGTTTTGATTTTGTGTAAGCGTATAGCGTTCTATTTTCTGTATGCCGGCGGAATCCTGTGCCGTGATTGTAAGAGTCGGATTTACCGTTACAAAGGCGCCAGAACTTTTGTCCAAACTGACAATTGGAGCACCCTCGTCCACAGCCACGAACATATTTGTCAGCACTTGTGAAATCGCATATTCTGTTTCGCCCAGTGTGTCGGACACAATGATTTCTACCCGATACTTGCCCTCATCCAGGGGAAGTTGCACCGACAGATTGTAGGGAGTCTTGTTTACTGTCACCATCGCGGAAAGGTTACTAATCAATTCACCGTTTTCTTTGGAATAGGAGTCTGGGTCTGTCTCATCCTTACCTTGACCGCACTTATAGACATTGTAAGACACGTCGCCTACTGCATCATCATCAGAAATCTGAGCCGTAACCACACTGCCTGCAACCGTTTTATCAAACAAGTTGTGATCGGCATCAATAGCATTAAGTGCCAGATTTTCTGTAAAATTGGTGACTTCAAATTTCGGCTTATCGGTGGACTGGTTAATGGTATATGACGTAAAAATGTCGTTTGCACTCGCCTTATATTCAGACGTAGCGTTTTTGTTGCCCGCCTTATCTTCCGCAGAAATAGTAAAGGTAATTTCAGTAGAATCATCAAAGTACGTAGTGTCCACCTTACCGATGAAGGAATAGTTTGAGCCTGTATTTTCAATTGGCACAGAACATGGCGCGCCATCTTTTGTGCCTTCGGCAATCGCCGTAACGCCGCCTTCCACCATATTTGTTTCTGTAATGGAAGCGCGCAGTGTGACATTGCCGTTTACATTATTCTTTACAGTATCAGTGCTGGCATAATTGAGCGCGGTAATTTCAAGTTCCGGCTTTGCCGTATCAATGTGGATGTTACGGGTAATTGCCGCCGTAGCCTCATTTCCGTCAGTAACGGTAACCGTCACCGTATACAGATACTGTTTTCCCTCAGCAACCGCAGCGTAACCCTCACTGTCACTAATATTGAATGACCACGCCTTTGCGGATGTATGGGCTTCATCATCCAAAAGAGTGTCCGTAAGTGTAAGCAGGCCAGAATAGCCTGCGGGCATCTGTGCATCAGTACCAGAAGCCTCATTTTTTACTTTTATCTCGTATGCGACTTGTGCAACCGCCCCCGAGGGACTGTATGCAATGCCGGAGAAGGAAAGTGCGTCCGTGTTGTGGAAAGACAGGTCTTCCGTGGTATTTTCATCCCATTCAATCACTGGCGGCGCACCAGCGTTCGCACACTTAAAGCCGTACACATCGCCGCCAACCAATTCGTTACCGTCAGCGTCAGCACCTAATTCCGGGTCACCTATACAAGCAACCATATAATACTTACCCGATGTAAGGTCATCCGGCAGATTGACTGTCCATGTATACACATCAACAGAACTTGCCGCATAACTGCTGTTGTCTGCCAAAAGAATACCCGTTGTCGGATCATTCACAAAAGCCGCATAGACATCAGCCGTAGGCATAGTAACGTCAAATTCCTTATAGTATGCCTTTAAATACTGGGGCAGGACTTTTGCCTTATCGCGTCCACTGTTGATTACTATGGTCAGCACCTGAGACGCTGCGGCTTCATTGCCGTTAGAAAGCGCATAGCCATTTACCACATAGGTGGGGTTTACGGCGGGATTCAAAGAAAACAAAAGATGCTTTTTGGTGGTATCAACTTTCTTTTCAGCAAGCAGTGCCTTTGCCTTATCCACATCAGCCGTATTATGAGTTCCCAGCATAACATTTGCACTGCGAGCAGAAAGGTCTGTGTCAGACGGAACATAGGTACCGTTTATAATCTGCATGAGTTCATTAGTCGTCATGCCGAGACCCTTGGACTCACTCATCAAGGCTGTGTACACATCATCATACAAATAGAATACCGTCGTTTCATTTCCCGTAGAGGTATTTTCACTCTCATCGGAATTGGTGTATTCCTTTGCGTTATCAGAAATAGTAAGCGAGCACTGATAGTTATGGGTGCCGTCCATGCGGTTTGTAGAGCCGTAGACATCGCGATAACGGATATTTGTCAAATCAATGCCCTCGCCTTCTACAGACGTAGGCGTTACAGCCGTATTGAATTTGAGCAGGCGGACAGATGTGCTTCCCACAGTTGGAACATTTGTTTCTGTATAAGGAAGGGTATCAGTTTGGGCTACAGGGTTACCTTCTTCGTCATAAATCGTGATGGCCAGTTTAGAAACAGCATGCTCATCGGCAATCGTACCCTCCACATTAAATGTAGAACCATAGGGCGTTGGCGCTTCCGTGCTTCCCGGACTAGAAAGAATGACCACAGGAATTGTATTGTCAATTTCCACAGGGCGGGTGATTTTGCCTGAAACACGCCCGGAGGTATCGGTTGCCTGAACGCTTAGAACATACTTTCCGTCTGGAAGTTCCCAGCCATTGTAGTATGAGGGGTTGTCTGCATCATATGCATTCAGGTTTACTTTCCATTTTTTATCTTTGTCCGCTGTAAAAGTAACAGTCTCAGTCTTATATTCTTCTTCTACGTTTGTAGTGGCATTGGTAACCGTTACTTTTATGGAAGAAATACCCTTGTCATCATTCCATGAGCCGGCCAATGCAAACGTACCGCGGATTACCGCAGATGCCGGAGGATACAGAATTTCTAGCGTCGGCGGTTCAGTATCAACAGATTCACCCAGACCAACGTTGTCTTTACACGCATAAAAAGAAAGCGTACAAAAAAGAAGCGTAACAAAACAAAATCCAAAAAATTTCTTGTAACTCATAGTCGTCTCCTTTTTCGGCTTACATTATAAAGCACTTTAAGAAGAATTCAATAAAACAGAGGAAAAAACGACGAACAAAAGCGGAAAAAGCCTGTTTTTCCGCTTTTTGCCCATCCCGAAGGAACATTAGAACACGTTCACACGCAGACCAAATGAAATCTGTGGAACAATTGTCGCTATATCATCACCAGAAACGTCAGAGGGAATGAACCAGAGCTGACCTTCCGTATAGAATGCTATTGTCCTGAACATCTTTTGCTTAGCAAAGGTTACTCGCGGGAATTCCAGTTGTGCAAGGGCGGCACTCAAAATCTGTGCCTTACCAGAACCAGAATCGTTAAAGCGCGTAAAGTTTGCACCTACGGCAACGTTCATGCTCAGCCATTCCCAGTCCGGACCGAACAGATAACGGAAGGGCAGATAGTAGACGTTTGCCAAAATCTTTGCACCAATAATGCTGTCACCACCATAACGGTATGAGCCGTCTTTGAAGAGTGCCCATTGCGTCTTGGTGAACTGACCCCACTGCACTTGCAGTTTTACGTTATCATCAAAGAAGGTCAGGCCAACACCGATGTCGAACAGCGTAGCACCCCAGAAATGCCAGTCAAAATACAGCCCCTGAATGAACTTGGGAACTTCGTAAGAAGCCTTGTCACCCTTTCGCAGGAAAAGGGTAACGTCCTTAAGCTCAACGTCGTCATGGGTCAGGCCACTGAATACCAGTTCCTGATTGTAGCGTCCGCCTGCACCAGGAGAAATCAGCTTGATTGTAGGAGCAGTATTGTCTACCTGCACAATCGTTCTGGTTACGGCTGTCTCACCGTTTTTCATGGTAGCGCGAACCAGCAGGAAGTGATATCCTTCCGCAATGTCTTTATTCTCAATGCGGTAACGCCACTTACCGCTGGAAGAAATCTTTTCAAAAGTGCGTCCGTTGTCCAGACTCAGTTCTACTCTATCCACCGATTTTGCTTCTACCGCAGCCTTCAAGTCTTTTGACGCACCCTTTACCTTTGCCGCCACCAGTTCTTCTTCAGGAATGGTATAGCCTGAATTTCCACGGATGTAGGGGCGGTCTACGGCAAAGTCACCATAGGTAAAGTTGTCAATGGTAATCCAGGGACCGTATGACGTGTAGGTAAGATACTGTTCGTTAGAAGTAATCTTCTTGCCGTCTGCCAGGATTGCCTGTACGCGAATCTTATGCTCACCGTCAGTAATCAGTCCGGGAGTAAGCTGGAATTTATAGTAGCCGCTGGAAGAAAGCAGTGTATCCTGCACCTGAACACCATCCACATAGAGCACCAGTCCAGTGATTTCGGCTTCGCCTTCTGCAGTACCATAAATATTGAATACACCGCGCACTGCCTCGCCGTTCAGCGGATAGAGCAAGTCCACTTTTGCCTTGGGCGCATTCTTGTTCAGCATGATGTTGCGGCTTACGCGGGTAACATTGTTTGCAGCGTCACTACCAGACAGTTCGATGTTGTACAAACCGTTGTTCAGTTCACTCAAATTGATGGCTTCGGTAATAATCTGACCGACTTCCAAATCCTTGCGGGCAAGGGCACTGTTTACGGGCTTTCCTTCAAGGCTGGTAACCGTAATGTGCAAGTCTGTCAGCTCAATGTTATCCGTTGTCTGACCGCTAAAGAAGACCATGCCAGTAGAAATGCTGCCGTCCAAAGGAAGCTCCAGATTGATTTCAGGCATGGTGTTGTCTATGTTAATCAAAGATGAATACAGAGCCTCTATGCCGTACCAGTCAACAATCTTAAAGAAGACCGCATGAGTACCGTCCTGAATGACCCGGGTATCTACCGTAAAATGCCACTCAGTTTCAATCTTGTCGTGAGCGAAATCTCCCACAGAGGCATCATAAGAATTGCCGTTGTCCAAAGAAACATAGACCATGCGGATGCCGTTCTTGTCTCTTGCCTTGCCGTCAATAGTGATGGTCTCCTTTACCGTGGTATTGATTGACGGATTAATGATATTGCCTTTCGGTTCTTCCAGCGATACGTTAAAGTGGCGCACAAACTCAGGTCCCTTTACGCCGTTGATGTCTTCTGCGTACACTGTAACGGTGTGTTCATTGTCAATCAGGCTTGAAATGGGCACGTCAATAGAGAAACTTGACGCATAGTCGGGCAATTCCTGATAAGCATTGTCGTCAATCTTGTACCAAATCTTACTCGGTCCGTCGTCATCGTACACAATGCCCGAAACCGTAAAGTCCTTGGTAACCACCGCTTCTTCTTCTGGCAGATGAACTTCTGCAATCGGCAAATCGCTCTGATTGTCAATGATAAAGTTCCATTCCCGCATTGTCAGTATGTTGCCGGCCGCATCGTAGAAATTGAATGTCATCAAGTCATGGAGCGGCTTTTCCACCGTACCCACATGTGTTGTAACAATGGGAGCAAGCGGAATGTCTATGGGCAAAGGTGCCGTCTTGCCTGTTGGCGGAGCCACGTAGGTAATGTGATCCATTCTGCCGTTGTCGCTCACCTTGAATGCAATCAGGTTTTCACCGTTGATAATGTCTTCTACGCCTGGAACAATGACTTCTGCAACTGGCGGCTGGGTATCTTTCTGGAATGCGCTTGCCACCACCCGTGTCTTTCCGGCACGGTCAGTAGCCCTTACATCCAACCGCAAAAGGCCGTCTTCCTGCTCATCCAGCTTAACGGATGCGGCGTAGGTATTTGCCCCACCGCTTCCACGACGGGTAAAGGCGTTCCAGGTTTCGCCCGCATCCAGAGAATATTCCACGGAAGAAATGCCATTCGTATCGCTTGCCTCTACCTCAAGGTTCAAGGTGTCCTGCAGCCATGCATGTTGGACAGGAGAAAGAATGGCCACATGGGGCTTTTCGTTGTCCACCAGCAGGGTAACAGGCTGAGAACTGTAGTCTACGCCCTGACTGTCGCGAATTTTAACCACAACATTGCGGTAGAGACCTTCCGTTACACCAGTAATGCTGACATTGTTGCCCTCGCTTGAAAGTTCAAGTCCGGCAGACGCGGAAGCAAAACTTACGCTGATAGGAGCCGGCACATTTGCATAGCCACTGAAAGTCGTTCCTGCCGCAAAAGCGTATGACGAAGTTTTTTCATCGTACACAACATTTTCCTGAGGCGTCCAATAGAACTGGCGGGAATTGTCAATCATTTCACGGTCACGCTCGCGCACAATGACAATCGTACCTTCATAGGAGCCAGAACCTTTTGCCGTATCTGCAATAACCTTTACTTTTGTTACGCGGGCAGGCAGATTGTCCAGCGGAATGACTGCCTCAAAGTGTTTCTTGTCTTCACTGACGACGCTGATTTTAGATGCCTTGCCAGACTGGGTATTGTCTCCACCCGCTGTCTTTTCGCCAGTAATTTCATAGGAAACTGCTGTTACTGGGAATTCTGCGGCAACAACCTCAATGTTTGCAACCAGATGAGCCTTACCACGGCTTCCGCGGGGCAAGACCAAATTCATACCGCTTGAATAAGGCGCATCATTCACGCTCTTAAATGAAACGACGACACCACCATCCTTACGGGTTGTAAAACTTGAACGGTAACTTTTCTTTGTGTCCAGCGTTTTTCCCGCAATTTCATAGGTATGTACGCCGGGTGCCATGTCTTCGCGGCGGAATACACCGCAGGAATGGTTCTGCTCTATACTGCCCTGATAGGTAGTAACATAGTACAAATCAACACCGTCAAACCATGAGATTATGGGCGGATGTGCCACTGCCGCTTTGGTTCCATCAAGAGAAAGCGCCGGAAGCGGAGGAATCTTACTGACAAACACAGCATCAGCCGCCTGCTTGCCGTTTTCCGCAATCACTTCAACAACATAGTTGCCGCGCACAAAATTGTATGGATCCACGTCAAAGGAGAACGTACCGTCGTTTGCCAGTTTTTCCACATTGTAATTCGCATATGAAACTGGAAGCGCCTCCACCCCCTGCACAAAATCGCTGCTTACATTTGCATTTGCCGTCAAAATACGATAGCTAAAGCGTGAGAGAGGCGACTCTGACGTAACCTTTCCTTCAATATGAATAGGTTCATTTCCGTTCAGAAAATGATGATAATCTGGAAGGCTTCCGTTTACCGAGGTAATCTCCACTTGAGGGGCAGGTGCACCAGAATGGAAAATCAGTTCGCGGCTGTCATAGGTAACCCCCTGATCGGTAGTGACGCGCACTTTTACCGGCTCTGAATTTCCCAGTTCATTCGTACCGTGCAGGTAGATAACATTATCCTTGAGTTCCACCTTGGCAAATTTTGTCTTGGGCACCAACTGCACGGACTTTGCAACGCCGCCGATAAAGTAGCCCGTTGCTGGATTGTTCGTATCATTGATAACGTCCCCCGCATCGCTTACACGGCTGTCGCTAAAGATGACCTGCGGCGTATCCGTAGTAATGCGGGTCAAGTCAGCAAGATGCAGCATGACTTTTTTTTCTACCGTGCGGTCAAAAATATCCGTTGCCGTAATGGTTAAGCGTACCAGTCCCCAGGGGGCATCCGCAAGAGGAATGTTCACGGGAACAAGTTTTGTCCCGTTTTTTGAAGGCATGGGGATTTCGCTTTCAAGCAGGCCTTTCGTACCCCACTCCATTTTGTAGGATGCGGATTTAATGCCCGCATCAGAAGAAAGGGTGGCAAGGAGACTGGCGTCAGACTCAGGGTTTATCATAGAGCCTTGGCTTACTTCCTCATCACCGTCTGCACTGTGCAGTTTTACATCAGTGATTTCAGGCAGTTTGCCCTTTACAATAAAATGAGTAGTAATCGGTGTGCCCTTAACGCCATTTTGATCCACCGCATAGGCCGTAATCGTATGTTCGCCACCCACAAGATTTTCTTCGTTGGGATACAAGGCATAGAAGACACCCTGAGCCTCAATCGTCTGCTCTGCCCCGCCGTCAACAGAATATGACACGGAGGCAAGACCGTCATCATCATAGGCAATGCCACGCACAAAGAACATGCCCACATCGCCGTCAACTGCCTGTTTTTCCCCAGGATAGTCTATCGTCAGCGTAGGCTTGTCAAGTTCAGGGTCATAGCGGACAGACTGCTTTACCGTAACCACGTTTCCGGCAATATCCGTTGCTGTAATGCTAAAGTCAAATGCCCCTGCCTTTTCTGCATTGGTAAAGTCAAAATCCTTTGCCCAGTAGGGATTTCCCGGCACAAGGTCAAAGTCCCCCGTCTCACCGTTTGCAGACCAGGACAGTTTTTCAATACCGATAACGTCCTTTGCATAGCCTACCACGGAGAATTTTCCGTTTACCTTTACATCCTTTGCAGGATAGACGACTTTAACTTCTGGCTCAGTGTTATCAATAAAATAGAGGAAAGAATAGATTCCCACAGAACCCATTTTATCCTGCGCCTTAAACCAACAGACAGACGGGCCGTCCTTAATGTCCTTTGTGTTGACTGGAATATTGAATTCGCAAACACCAGTTTCCTTGTCCGCTTTTAGTTTTACGTCGGTAAATGAATTTCCACCGTCAACAGAGTAGGCAAGAGACTTAATGCCGTTACCGTCCTGCACCGTACCATTCAAGTTGATTTTGCCAGATACAAGGGTGCCCATGCCGATGTTCGTTACTTCCGTTACCGGCAGGCGACGATCCAAGTTCCACATAAGCGTAACCGAATGACCGCGGAGCCCGTTGATGTCTGTGCCAAATACTTCTATTGTATGGGGGCCTTCTTCAAGTTCGCTTGTATCAAGGTAAAAAGACCAGAATTCCTTGCCTTCCGCTGTCTTGATGTCCGCCATATTGTCATCAAGAATCAGGTTTACATGGTCAACCGCATCATCATCAATACAGGTACCCACGATATTCAGGTTTCCCGTAACACGCATTTTGGGAAGGGGGTTTGTAATGCCCACCACCGGCAGGTCAGATTCCGGGTCTACCCAAATGTTAAAGGGACCTCCCAGAGCCTCATTGCCGCCCTGATCCTGCACTCGCACGAGAATATTATACTTTCCTTCTTTTTTATCCGTAAGGTCAAAAACCTCACGCCAACTCTGCTCCTGATTTACAGAGCGCTCAGTAACATCGCCTTTACCATGCGCAAACAGGAATGCATGAAGAGACAATAAAATGGACACCGCAACTATAATTTTTTTCATAGTGCACTTCCTTTGTAATAAAAACTTGGCTTAACTATATTTGCTTATATTTTACCCGCAAATATACGCCTTGTCAAATTTTGAAGCAAAATGTAAACTTCTCCACTTCTTTTTCGGCAGAATTTGCAGAAAACTAAAGGAAGAGTATCCTGCCCAGCCACCCCCACATCATTTTCCAAATTTTCGTTTTTGCTGAGACTCATTCGCCTGTGCCCTTTTTGTCTTATAGCATTCTTCTATTTTTTGTGCTATACTTTCTGTATGAACAATCGATTTCTGCCCATCGGCATTCAGGATTTTGAAAAACTCCGCACTTTCAACAATGTGTATGTTGATAAGACTCAGTATATTTACGAGCTTACTCGCACTAGCAGCCCCTATTTTTTGAGCCGTCCCCGCCGATTCGGAAAAAGCCTTTTGCTCTCAACAATGGAATATTATTTCCGCGGTAAGAAAGATTTGTTCAAGGGGCTTGCAATCGAAAATCTGGAAAAGGACTGGGTGGAATATCCAGTTATAAAAATCAGTTTTGGCGCGAACAGCTACGAAAATAACGCCCGCTTAAAGGCTCGTCTCAACGCCATTTTGACCGAAGCTGAAGAAAAATACCAAATTCTGCAAAGTAGCGAAGATGCGGCTGAAAGACTGAGCCATATAATCCATTCCGTTACCAAAAAGACCGGCAAACAGGTCGTCATCTTCATCGACGAATACGACAAGCCAATTTTGGACGCGCTCTACACCCAGTACGAGGAACAGAACCGTCAGGAGCTGAGAAGCTTCTACAGCCCGCTGAAGGACTGCGACCAGTACATCCGCTTTCTTTTCATCACGGGAATCACGAAAGTGAGCCATGTGAACATCTTCTCAGGACTCAATCAGCTAGACGACATCAGCCTTGATAAAAAATACTCGTCGATTTGCGGTGTCTCGGAAAGTGAACTGGAAGAATATTTCATGCCGGAGATTGAAGCCCTTGCCGAAGAGCAGGAAATGAGCATTGAGGAAACGAAGGCAAAGCTCGCTCAGATGTATGACGGCTACCACTTCACCCACAATGTTGAGGGCGTTTACAATCCTTTCTGCCTCTTGAAGTGTTTTTCAGCAAATGATTTCGGCTCATATTGGTTTGAAAGCGGAACGCCATCTTTATTGGTAAAAACCCTTCAGAATCAGCCGATAGAGCTTACCAACATCGTGAACGGCAGGTTTGCGAACGAAAATCAGTTCAAAAACTACGACCCGGACTCAAAAAACATGCTCCCGGTCATTTACCAGAGCGGCTACCTTACGATTAAGGATTTTGAGAAGGAAACCCGCCTTTATAAGCTGGACTTTCCCAACCGGGAAGTGGAAGAAGGCTTCCTTGATGTCCTTCTCAAAAAATTCATCACCGTGCCTTACGACGACA
>CAKZZO010000031.1 GCA_937885175.1 uncultured Treponema sp.
TTTATGAACCTAAGAAATTCATAAATCCAGAGATTCAAATTTCAGAACTGGTAGAGGAAGCCGCAGGAGCTTAAACTGGAGGGCTGGCGACAAAAAAATCGCAATATCTCTTGACAAAAAACATAGGAGGGGCTGTAGGGGCACCACAGACTATCTCGTCTTTCCTGCCTGTCCGGTGGCTAGTTTTTCTTTATCAACCCTACATAAGATGACATCTCGCCGTCTTTCTTTACCCTGAATGTCAGCCAAGTCGTGCCGTTATCGATGCTGTCCACAATCCAGCTGTTTTGCTTTGCTTCCAGATAGCTTGCGTAGAAATCGTAGGTAAGATTTGTAAGCGTGTCGTAAGCGGTAAGTTCAGAAAAATCGGTGAGAGTATCTGAATCGCTTAAATAGAATGTAATCTTTTTTCCGCTTTCTTGAACGACGGCATAGAGGTATTTTTCTGCATCGTTTACCGTTATTTTTGTGGCAGAAGTTGCATTGCTTGCAGAAATGTATGTTCCTTCATCAGGATATTTTCGGCTTGTTCGTACATCAGTTATGTTTACAAGACTTTCACCTTTATTTGAGAAAGATATTTCTCCCTCAGAATTAGTAAAAACGCCTATAGAAGGAGAACGCCCGCTTCCATAAATGTACCATTCCTCGCCGTTTATTGTTATCTTGTATGCGCTGATATAGTTGAGAAGCGGTGTCTGCACCCACACAAGTTCTCCCAGCGAACCAGAGACAACATCGCCTTTCTGGGCATTGTCAGCATCAACACGAAGATATGCTTCGTAGCTTGAATAGGTCTCCGTAATGGCACCAGGTCTTTCCGTACTGATGATGACGATAACATTCGGCGTTTTTTTAAGCGTGTACCAACCGCTTGTAATTTGCGGTGCAGTGGGAGATTCCGTCGGCTGCTGTGGGGTGGGATCCGGATTGACAGGCGTTACCACTGTTTCAGTCTCATTTTCGCAGCCGGTAAAGCCAGTGCAGACAAAAGCAAATGCAGCCATGGCCATAAAAATTACGGCAGTCTTTTGTTTTTTCATACGTTTACTCCTATACAGGTGAATTATAGATGACAGCCCGCAACGAATTAGCACAAAAAGACAGAAAATTGAGCCACAAATCAGCACATTTTTTAAATTTACTGTATAATACTGTATATGAAAAGCAGTGTTCTAAAAATCTACAGAGAATGGTACGGCATTTCCTCTTTTGATTTGGCAGATGCAGGCGAGTCAAACAGAATCAAGCTGCTTGTTTGGAATCTTTACAGTTGCAGGCGGCTTTGTATTTTTATATTCAAGACTAGTAAAAAATGTGCCCCATAAAAAATCATATATTCTGAAAACAATTCCTGTATATATACTCACTTTTACTTCGTTTATTATTGCTATCTACAATTTTTACATTCTCGGTCAGCCTTTCAACGGATTTGCCGTGTATTGTCTGACAGGGTTTATTTCTCTCTATCTGTTTTCATTCCCGCCACTTATTTTTCTTGTCGGTCTTGCAATCACGATTGGTGTGATGAGTCCCGACATTTATTCGCATTTCGCACTGAGCGGTCTTGCTGATTCTATTTTTACGGCAATCATTATGTTCTGCCTGTCGCTTTTTAAAAGACGAATTGAAAAGAAACAAATTCTATTGCTCAAAAAACAGACTCAGAAGCTTGAGGCAAAAACTTTCGGCAACTTCACGCTCTTATACGAAAACAAGGTCATCAAATTTTCACGCACAAAGTCAAATGAACTGTTAGCCTATCTCGTCTACAAAAACGGAAGCTCGGTAAATACAAAGGAGCTGCTGTCTGTCTTATGGGGCGACCAAGCAAATTCAAGCCGCTACGGAAGCAGCCTTCGTAATCTTATCGTGGACATAAAGCACACATTGAACAGTCTGGAGATTTTCGATTTCTTTATCACTGAATACAACAATTTCCGAATCAATCCAGCCGCAATTAAATGCGACTACTACGAATTCCTAAAAGGCGGGAAAAATGCAATAACAGGCTTTGCGGGCGAATTCATGAGTCAGTACAGCTGGGCAGAAGAAACGGCGGCTTTTTTGGAAATGAAAGAGATACGCAATTCTGATTCCGACAAGACTAAAAAGTAACACTTCTGCAGTTGTTACCAGCTTGTCGGAATGTGGCATTTTTACTTCTTGTCGGGAAGTTTACAATCCCCGCTCATTCAGCCATTTTTCCAGGTGGTCGGCGATTTCCTTGTTGTTGGTTTCCTGAAACAAGAAGTGGCTGTTTCCTGTGATGCCGATTTTTGGGAGGTCTACCACAGTGGCATCTCCGCCGTCTGCGTTGTAGTGTTCGGCAAAGTCAATCGCTTGGTCGCGGACATTCTTCCAAAAGCCTGTGCTCATGATGTTTTCAGGACCGTTGTCGATGTAGTCGCCAAAGTAGATAATCATGGGAATTTTTGCCGCAAGGAATTTCTTGTATTCTTCGCTTCCCACAACTGGAGTTCCGCCCGGCTCGATTGCAACGAGGGCAGCCATGTTCTCTGTGTCTGTCTGCCAGCCAACCCGTCCGCCCTGGGAATGGGTGATGTAAATCGCCTTTTTGCCCGTCATCGCCTTTGCGTCAGCAAGGACTTTGCTCAAAACTTCGCCGAAAAGTTTTTCGTCATAATCACCTGTGTTTGGGGTCATCTGGCGGAAAAACTGATTCTGGGCTTCCTCTCCTTCCGGAAAAGCCGAGCCTTCGTAGCGGTCTGGAGCCACAAGTCCGATTCTGAAATGGGTGTACCATGCCTGGTCGCCGGGCATATAGGATTTTCCGTCCTCGCCCCATGCGTCAATTCCGCCTGCGCTTGCCATGCGTGAAGTTGAGCCTGCGGAAGCGCGCCGCGGCTGGTCTACTAAAAATGCAGGGTAGCCTTTGCGGAGGAAAATGTCGCTCCAGCCCTCACGTCCATCGGGCGTGGTCTGCCAGCCGGTTCTGCTCTGTCCGTAGCCGTGGAGGTAGACGATAGGATTTT
>CAKZZO010000032.1 GCA_937885175.1 uncultured Treponema sp.
GTAACGGAGCGGCTTTCGCCTTTACAAAACAGCCTTGCGGCCGTTTTGTGCCGGACTAGAACTTAACGCGGAGGATAACAGGAACGCCCCATGTCCAAACAGATGCTTTTCCGTCTACGTCCTTGTAGTTTGTAGCATCATGGATAGCACAAACAAGACCAACACTTACAGAAGCATTGCTTGCAGCGAAGAACTGTGCCCAGCCACTGAAGCGCAACTGTACGAGTGCACCTGCATCGCCGTCGCCCTTAGCGTTCTTTTCTGTTACACCAAGATTAGTACCAAATCCAATCATGTCTGCTGCGATACCAATCAAAGACAGGGTGTCGTTTACATTGTAGCGTACCATGATGTTGTTAGACATAACCTTATCACGCTTAATTGCTGTGCCGCCCAACTTACCATCTGCAGCAGTTCCACTGTCTGCAAGACCTTTGATTGTTTCGTTCACTTTTCCACTTACGCTCAAAGCATATACATCCTCACCGTCAGAAGTCAGTCCGCTGAAACTGTGGAATGAAGAAATGCTCAGTTTCTTGGGGATTACCTGATAGCGAGCTCGCAAATCGAATGAATAGTCAGTGAACTTACTGTCAATCACTGCGCCTGTACCACCGAATGTAAGGATGAGCGGCTGGATGATTTTTGGCTGCAGATAAGCACCAAAGGCAAGAGCAGTAGGATATTTATCTTCAACGGCTTTTCCAGTTCCTGCAGTGTTCACGATAGTCTGCCCGACTTTGAATGCAAGTTCAGCCTGACCAATATCATCCTGGCGAGCGTCAACGATAAAGTTGAACTGATGTCCCTGCCATGAACCGTCTCCGTTTACAGGACCGTCTTGGCTGGTAGTGGTAGATGTTTCATTTGATACATAGAATCCTTTCAGAGCAACAGCACCAGTGTTAAACTTTATGTTGTAATTGGCTCCTGCAGCATAGAATTCTCCCAACGGACCATTCTGTGAGTGGTTAACGGGGTTGTCAATCCAAGCGGCTGGAGAACGGGCAAAGCCAGAACCCATTTTTTTCCATTCAAAATCCATGCCTTCCAAGTTACCTGCATCAACGTCTGTCTTTGTGCGGTATGCACCATTAGAAAGACCGTCTGCCCAGGTACCAGCCTGCAGGGTCAGGTTGCCCAAGAACAGAGATAGAGCCAATTTTTTTGCACGAATATAGCCTGCGTTTCCAGTTGCGGCATCACTTACGAGCTGAGTTTCAAATGCGGCAATGTCTCCAGACAGGTTAAAGTTCAAGTTGTCTGTACCAGAGCCGGAATAAGCATCAGTAAAGAATGTACCTGATTTATTTCCTCCAGCGTCATTTGCAGTATATATATTTGCACGCTGGCGGAAATTTAAACTTACTTCAACATCAGCAAATGCTGCCGTTCCAATCAATGCACCTAATGTAAGTGCAGTTATAATTTTTTTCATCTAATTCCTCCAAAGAATTATTACTTCTACAACCCACCAAAAAACTAGAGTGCGAAGTTGAAATACATCGGCAACGTGACAGTGCCGGTTCCACCATACGGTGTTACACCGTCCCAACGAATATCAAATGCAGCAGTGAACTTTGATCTTTCGCTGATTTTGATTTCACATGCAGGCGTGATAGACAGAACCTGTGTACCCTTGTCCGTGTTGTAGAAAGAGGCCTTCCAGTCTGTATTCTTGTTCTGTACTGTTGCCAGGAAGCGGATGTTGTCTCCAGCCTTGTATGACACAGAAAGCATGTTCCACATTGCGTTGGTGTCCACCTCAGTAGTTGTCGTATTTGCAGAATTCGGAGTAACCTTTATGCCAGTGATGTTGTGCATGGTTGTTACAGCCCACTTTTCAGTGATTGCGTAGCGCAGGCGCAGGTCTACACCCCATTCAGTGCGGTCATAGCGACTGGCTTCAGCAATCTTGTCACCCGGTCTGTAGAGACCCATTGAGAAGCCGACAGTTGCAGAGAGCTTTTCAACCATGAGCGGGCTCAGGAAGATGCCGAATGCATAGGCGTTCTGCTTGAGGGTCTTGAAGTCCACGTTGAACTTGAGCAGGTCGTCCAGGCGCAGTGCAATCTGTCCGACAAAGCCAGAGTTGATGGTTGTTGAATCACTGCCACCTTCATTGTAGGCTGTTCCGAATCCCCACGGGTCTTTGTTCAGTGCAACAATACCTGCCTTGAACATCAATGAACCAGGCAAGACGTCATTGAGCGTATAAGCAAGAACGGTAGAATAGTTATCTGCACCGGTAAGGTTATTCATATCTTTTGCAATCTTGCCCATTGTACCCAGTTTATAGGCTTCATAGTAGCGACCGTCCAGTTCGCCACCGTCACTCTTTACGCGGCTTGCCCAACGTCCGTCATAACGGCCTGATGTAATCATCAGATTGCCAACAGGAAGGTCAAATGTCAGATAACCATAGAAATGGTCAACAACAAATTCTGTAGCAACTTGAGTTGTAACAAAATCGTTATAGTCACCTGGTTTTAAATCGGCTTCAAACTCGATGCCAGCAACTTCATTTTTTACACCCAAAAGAAAGGCATCAGATCTGTAAACATACTTCTCGCCGATCTTCTTTGATGTGTTTCCGAGTATTGCAGTGCCTTTGTACTCAAAACTTACTTCAGCAAATGCAATCCCTGCAATCAATGCCCCAACGAGCATTGTGCTTAAGATTTTTTTCATAAAAATCCTCCTATTTTGTGGGGCATTTAAAACCAACGGTTTTTTTGAGACACCCCCTTTTTACTTTAAGGTTAGCACAACTTTTTTTGCAAGTCAATGGTAACTTTTTGGAATTTCCCGCATTTTAGATAACGGGATGTTTAAAACGCACGACACCCCGTTTTTCTGCCCTGCAGCAACTTCCTTACGCATGAAGCAAAAAAAATAACCAGCCTTTTGTAGATTATCGGATGAAAATACGGATATGATTAGAAGGGATTGGGCTGGCATGGTTCAAGAAAACCATTAGCCTGCCAGCCGATTTTTTTGTAATTATTGTAACTGCTGAATTTCTTCCAAAGGAAGGTTCATGTATTTGGCAACAGAGGCGATGTCCATTCCGTTTGACAACATGCGTCGTGCAACTGTCAGAAGCTGTTCTTTTGCGATATCCTGCGCCATGCCTTTTGCGATATCCTGCGCCATATCCTTAGCCATGCCTTTTGCCATATCCTGCGCCATATCCTTAGCCATGTTTTTTGCCATGTCTTTTGCCATGTCTTTTGCCATGTCTTTTGCCATGTCCTCGGCCATGTCTTTTGCAATTTCTGGAGCCAGAAGTTCCGCTTCTTCTTTTATGCTCTGATCCCATGTCATAAACTGCATCCTCCATTGCGCATTATGCTTTGCGCGGATTACTTCGGTAGCAAGGTGACGGGTAAAGTCCGTCTCCGCAGATTTTCCCTGCAGGAAACGGAAAAATGCCTGTTCCTCATTTGACGGCATTATATCACATTTTTGTGCGTTAAAAAAGATTTTATATGCCTTGTCGTCAAGTTTTACAGAAAAATCTTCTTTACAGTAATTTTCAAATGAATAGACGGGCAGGCCTTTCTTGAAAATATCGCTCAGGCAGAGGAAAATGACATAGGACTCTTTTATCTCCCCATAGTCGTCTCCCGTCTGAAAATTGTCTGTATCTATCATTGACTGATAGTAGCGTGCCCGCATAGGGAGGTTTTTCTTGTCTGTTGTCTGCATTTCGATGTCAAATATCCGATTGTCATCTTTTGTGTATACATCAAAACGAATTCCGTGGGATTCATAATCAATCTTGACGTTCTTTTCAGAAACAGGTGTTTCCAGTCGTTCGATTTTGACGTGCAGCAGCATTTCCAGCAATTGCCTGCACAGTTCTTTATTTTCGCTCATTACTTTGCAGAAAATAAAATTGTTTGCCAGCGTAGCCCGTTCCCAGCGTTCTGCGGAACTCAGTTTTGTCTTTTCGTTTTTCATGGTGATGCTCCATATATAAGATTTTGCAGAGTTTTTTCTCTACACTATATATATAGGCAGCGAATTTGCATTTTAGGCTAAATTTTCCGAAAAAAAAATGAAAAATTCGTTTTTTTTTCCAATAAGTCAAATTTCCGTCGCTCCTTAAAGGAAAGTTTGCGGGGCGTTGCGGGGACAGGCTGGACAGACTTTTCTTTGGGGCTGGCAGGAATTTCCCCGCTAGAAGGGGTAGCGTAAGACCGCTTGTCTGTCTGGGGCAGGCAGGCGGTCTGGAGCGAGGGGGAGACTTCCCCCTCCCAGAGGACTATGAGATTCTGCGGATGTGATTTTTTATGGTGTCCCAAGAGACTTGGAATTCTTTGGCGAGAGATTTTATGGAACGACCTGCGTTGATTTCTTCTATTATATATTTGTTAAACGGGGTGAGCTTGTAATGGGAGGACTTTTGTCCTTTACGGCGGCCAATGTGAACGCCGGATTTTTTGGCACGCTCCAGGGCGACTTTTGTGCGCTGGCTGATGAGCTGGCGTTCAATTTCTGCGGCGAGTCCGAATGCGAAGGAGACTACCTTGCTGGTGATGTCGTCGCTGAGGCGAAAGTTGTCCTTGATTGTCCAGACGCTGGCATTTCTTTCCTGAAAAAAATTGAGGGTGTTCATTATCATTAAGAGGCTTCTGCCCAGACGTGAAAGTTCAGTACAGATGATGAGGTCGCCATTCCTGATGTTTTCCATGATGACTTTGCCCAGTTTGCGGAAACTGGGATCCTTGGTGCCACTTATGATGTCTTCTACCCAAAGATCAATGTTAATGCCGTTTTGTGCGCAGAATTTTTGAATTTCCATTTTCTGATTCTCTGTGTTCTGTGCGTCTGTTGAAACGCGTATGTAACCGTATGTCATGTTTTCCTCCAAATATAGTGTGGTTTGCGAAAACAATACTACGATATGGTAATTATTGCAAAACCTATGTAACAGAACTTGGCGGGGTCGCTCCCGCTGGTCTTCGCGGCACAGCCGTTTGGAGATGCACTGTCTCAAAAAAACCGTTGGTTTAAATACCCCACAAAATAGGAGGATTTTTTTATGAAAAAAATCGTAGGAGCGGTGCTTGTCGCAACAATGCTGACGGGTGCCGCAATGGCTGATATAGGTTTTTCCTATAAAAGCTCAAACTACTTCACAAGTGCCGGCGGAAACCTGAACTATGACCATGCCGCACGTAAGGACTGCCTCGCCATAAAACTGAGCAATCAGTATGGTGGTGTCGTTCTTGATGTTGATGTGGAGGAAAGTAAGCTGAAGCAGGACGAATACTACGGCTGGCTGAACTTTTCACTCCCAGTGGGACAGCTGCAGGTCACCGCGGGCGTTTGGAACGGTCGTCTCGTAAACCGCGTGCTTACGGACAAAGGAGAACTTGACGGCAATGATTTTGAAAAATTCAAGCCTGGTGTTGTAAAGGGCATGTCTGGCGCAGACAGCGATAACCTGACGGAAGGAAAGATTTCTGTTGTTGCAGCTTATACGCTCAAGGACGTGTTGCCGGGTACTTTGATGGCAAAACTCGGTCTGGTAAAGAATACATGGAATCCAGACGCAGCGGCAGCAACAAGTACACCAACCGTTGCCTATGACAAGGTGGAGGATTCAGACTTCATCATCAATGCTGGCTTTGTCGGCGAATTGATGTATGAGCAGGCTGACCTTGTAAAAGCAGTTGTGTCATATAAAACATATCAGAAGGGAAGCAACACGGTAGGCGTGTTCATCAGCCCGCTTATGTTTGAAAAAGTCAGCATGATGATTGGCGGCACATATGCTGGATATCACCACTGGGACAGCACGAACGAGAGCTGGAACAGCATCGCAAATGAATGGGGCTTTGACCTCCGTTTGCGCTACAAGGTGACCGATGCATTCAGTCTGAACACCATGAACAACCTGTCACGCCGCGTTTCAACTACCGCAGGTGCCCATGAGGTAAGCCTGTGGAACATGTTGAACGGTACATTCAAAATGGCAGATAACATTAAGGCTGGTCTGACCTTGAATTTCTTCACCGATACAATGACTACGCCGGAAACACGCACGATTAACCTGACAATCTCTCCTTCTGTGGCTATTCAGGCAACGGAACATTTGAGCGTAACGACGGTACTGCGTGTGGACTGGAACAATCTGAACTTTGCCCACTGGGATACTTCCGTATACAACCAGCTTTCTGGCGTGAAAGTACCTGTAATCGTAAAGTTCAGTCTCTAGGGCAGGCGGCTGCTATATAAAAAAATTCTTTGGAGGAATTACATGAAAAAGATAATCAGTGCGCTTGTTCTTGGCGCAATGACGATCGGTTTTGCGGCGGCAGACATTTCTGTCGGACTTAACTACCGCAATGGTGTTGAACTGTTTAAATATGTAAACACCGGCGCAAACGGACGCGCAACCGATGACTATGGCAACACCTATATCGATTCCGGCTACGATAAGAGTGGTGCATCATATAACCTGTTCAACCTGACGGGATGGAACTCTGGAAAAGACAGTCTGTCTCTCAAGGCGAGTGGCGACATCTTCAGCCTGTCAACAACAATCCAGCCGACAATTGCAAGCAATAGTAGCGTGTTCCACATTATGACCGTTGATGCTGAATTCGGCAACTTTTACGTAAAGACCGGATGGAATGGCGACGGCGTTATGAACTTCCGCGTAAAGAGATTCTGTGACAACGGCAATGAGGAAGGAAAGGTTGGCGAGACCTTCAAACTCGGCTCAGCATTCACCGGCTCAGAAGGCATCTGTGCAAACAACCAGACAAGTTTCGGCACAGGACGCAACCTGTTTGCATATGCAGGCTACACTGTGGTATTCAACGACAAGGCAAACCTGAAGATGCAGATTGGCTACATTTCCGACCGCAACATAGACAGCCTTGGTACGGCCACATGGAAAAACTATCCGGGCTGGTCACTCTTCCTTGCACCGCGCATCAAGAAAGTGCTGGCTGCAGAGGTATTCGTCAAAGGACACATGAACTCAAAGGAACAGCAGACCATCGTAACGGGCGCATATTTCACTCCGCTTGTTCTGAACGTGCTGGCTGATTCAAGCGTTGGCGGTTCTGTGGTCATTTTTGACGGCAAGCTGATGGAATACAACTTTGACTTGCGCACCCTGTGGGAAGTAAACGACAAACTGCAGATTACCACCATGCATAAGTTCGCAAAACTCTGCAAAAAGGGAAGCGATGCCGATGACCCGCGCTATGCAGGTGTTGACGGAGCCGCTGTTGGTGCACTGGCAGGTCTGACCGGATTCAAGTCATCACAGGTACTGTGGAACATTGTGAACGCACGCTATGTCGTTAATCCGACCGTTACCCTCATCGGAACAATTGGCGAGTTGACTGACCTTGATGACGGATTCCAGGGTGGCCGCGAGAGCAAAGACGGAACGCAGTTGTACGTATATCCGCATGCTCAGTTCTACGCAAACCCCAAGATTTCAGTTTCAGCAGGTGTAGTGGCGGCATTCGGTGGTCTCGGTGCTAACGAAGAAGCGAACAAGGACGTGGACGTAATCGTAAACGTACCTGTTATGATTCGCGTAAAACTGTAATTGAAGGAGTAAAGCAATGAAAAAATCAATATTCGGAAAGGCTTTGGCTTTTCTTGCAGCAGGAGCGATGATTTTCACTGCCCTCGGCTGCGACACCGGTGATGATTCCTATCTGCCGGAAATACCGACAACGTATTACGCTGCTGATGATGAATTCACTGGCAATGCAAATGTAACGGCAGTCTGGGATTTTACTGGAATCAGCCGAACAGAAACTGATACAACAACAAATAAAGTTTGGGGCATTCCGTATGATAGCCTGGGAACAACTGCCGTTACAGTTGACAGCAATGGTGGCTTTAAACAGGCAGATGGGTCTACTGCCGTAGGAGCAACACTTATTCCCAAAGAGGGCAGCACATGGATTGCCAATACAGGGGTCTTGCAAGCCTCCAACAAATCGGCCTCAATCAAAGAGCTTAGCGGTGTTAATGGCATACTGACACTGGTACTGAGCGAACAGGCAAATATCGTTATCAAAGGTAAGGGTGCTGGAGCGGCGACGGCTGCTCGTTTGATAGCAATTGCCAATGCCGATGGTAAACTTCTTGCATACAAAGACAATCTTAGCAGTAGCAGTGACGTGCTGTTTGTCGTAAAAGGTGCTCCCGCCGGAGCTTATACAATTTACAACAACGGTTCTGCCTTCTACTACATTGACTGTAGTAAGAATAGCACTGCAGACGAATTGAAGCAGCCTGCACAGATTTCTAAACTGGTGCTGTACAAAGGTGATGAAGTTGCACCAGCTGACGCATCCATTGAGGCTGCAATCGACACGCTCACGCTCAAGGCATATGACGTTGTATCCAGCGAAAGCAAAACCGATGTGACACTTGATGCCATCTGGACTTCTTCAGATGAATCTGTTGCCACAGTTAAGGCTGGCACTGTTACTGGTGTTGGAGCCGGTACTGCTGTAATTCGCGCCCGTATCGGACGCTTCTACGATGAGAGAACGGTAACGGTGACGCCGTGTACAAAAGCAGTGGTTACTATTCTTGCCGCTGATAATCTTCCAACAACAGCGGTTTATGCACATACAAAAGCAGATACAGATACTACACCAGTAGCACTTACTGACGACGAAAAAACAGCATTTGCAGCAAACGAATCAGTAAAGAAAGCCTTTAAGTCAGTCATTTTGAATGACTCATGGATTTCCGCAACTGATGCTGAACTTACAATGGAAGATTTTGGCTACAATAAAGATATGCCGCTTGGTATTCAGCCTAAAGCTACTGATGCTACAACTGGTGGCGGAAAATACGGTCTTTCATGGAAAGACGGCAAAAATGGAGTTTGCGCTACAGATGGAAAGGCAGGAAATATTGACACAAAAGGCTGGAAGATTGCAACACTTTCCTATAAAGTTACGCCCGCCAAGGCACTTAAACTTGTAAGTGCCTCAGCAGAACTTGCAAACGGAAAAAATGCAAACGATACAATCTTAAAGCTTGTGGTTGGCTCTAATGACGCTGTTGAAATGAAAACAAGCAGTGGCAGCAAAAATAAGGCTACTTATTCTTGTGCGACAAACATTTCTGTTTCTGCTGAAACAACAGTAAAGATTGAAGTGTGGACTTGCCGCAATGACAATTCATTCTCCCTCCAGGATGTTCAGTTGGCATTTGGAGAGTAACATATTGTCTCTTATGACAATATCGAGGTAGTAATCTCCCGTACAGCACCCGCTGTGCGGGATGTAATTCAATTTTTTTTTCCCCCCCCTCTGCATCGTACTCCTTATTTTCTGCGGTGCAGAGCAGAGTGGCAGAAAGACCGCAGGCAACCACAAAGCCTCGTGTGTCTTCCTGCCACTCTTTTTTTGGCATTTTTACTATAAAGTGCAGGATGGCTTAATCAGTAGGCTCCACGTAACCAGAAGTTGCAGATTCTTTTGCAGAAAGTCGTTCAAGAAGGAAAAAAATATTTGCAAATGAAAGGACATTAATTTGCTTTTCTCGTTTTCCAAAATATAAATCAATATAGGTATTTAATAGATAGTTACTCTCATTGTATGTTTTAGGAATTTTTATAGAAACTCGTGCAGTACTATTATGACCATTTATGTCGTAGTCCTTAAAATTTTCAAGGATTGATAGCCCTGAATAAAAAGCAAGGGTTTCATTTGCATATATATTTTTCTTCAAGATGTTTTTTTTGAACGCTAAAGTTTTATAACATGCATAATGGAAAGTCTTAACAGATATTTTTAGAAATGAGTTCAATAATAGAAAACCATATTCCGCCAAACTTTTCTGCAGTCATTTGGATAGGGTAATAGCGGTTTTACAAAAGGAACGTCATTAATGGACATTTCATGGTTTACCATACGTGATGCCGAGCAGACTTTAATAAAAATGAGAGAAGCACCGCAAAAAACAGTAATGCTAAACAATGTGCCTAAGACAATGAGCGTTATCATTTCTACACTTCCTTCTCCCGCTTATAAGAAAGTATGCCATCTGGAACACATGATGACACCTCTATAAAAAGTATTTTCAAAAAATCCACTTCCGTGGCAAAAACTCGCATTTTTTTCAACTTTTTTCAGAAAATTTAGCCTAAAATGCAAATTCATTGCATATA
>CAKZZO010000033.1 GCA_937885175.1 uncultured Treponema sp.
CGCGGGGCTTGCTTGACACGCTGCAACGGTAGCCTTTTTGCTGCAACTACATTTCATTTGTCCAGCCGATATGCAAGTACGATATGTATAATGCGTTTGCCCTGCCCCTCTGCATCTCCTCTGTTGACAGAGAGAAAAAAATACGTTAAATTCTCGGTATAAATTACCGAATATTCGGTAACTTATACCGAGAGTCTTTTTTTTATGTATTTGTATCGCATCAACATGATGTTGCGCCGAGGAATTTTGTTTTGCCTGATTCTGTTTCGCTGCTTTTTCCTTCAGGCGCAGGCCGCATCACATGTACTGGAATCTTCTTCTCCTCAGGACATCACTTTTGATGTAAACGCTGTGTCTGCGTCTCGGTCAGTGTACGGTATTCCTGTGCATGAAGACAATGATGGAAAAAAGCATTATCTGACGGCATTTAGCGGCATGTTGCTTTCCGAAGGTATTATCCATGGCTGGAGTCGTTTTGTCGTGGGTGCAGGCTGGGCAAAAGTGTCCGTGGATTCTCTTCTTGACTGGCGGCGTGAGTTGGAATTTGATGACGATTGGGTGTGGACGAATTTTGTGCTGCATCCCTTTCAGGGCAGTTTGTATTATATGGCGGCGCGGAATGCCAATTTGAACCGCATTGAATCACTGGGAGTGACGGCACTGGGGGATTTTATCTGGGAGTGGTTTGCCGAGACTACCAGTCCGTCAATAAACGATTTGTTGTATTCGTTTGCGGGAGGATTTGCTGTTGGCGAGATGATGTATCGACTTTCGCTGGAGGCAGAGCAGATTTCGGGCTTTTTTGGCTACGCAGTGAATCCCATGCGCATTTGGACTGACCCGCTTACCCGTACAAAACCGCGGGGAACAGTGGGAAATATTCATAAAATTTCACTGAAATACAAAGTGGGTACGGTACGAACATATTCTTACTCCGGTTATGATACTGTTCAGTCGCCTGCGGAACATTTTCCGCTGTTTTTGTCGCCTGATATTTCCATCATTTATAATGACCCTTACGGACACGATTCCAACGACCCTTTCAGCCAGTTTGATTTTCGCTTTGCGGTAGGACTTGGCGCGGGGTCTGGAAGATGGCGTGGCATGGTGAGCGAGGAACAGCATGTCATGTACGATATTTTTCTTTCCAGCAACGGCATGCTCTTTGCCCGCGCACTGGATGTTGACAGCAACAAAGATACAACGGTCGGCATGGCGCTTGATTATGATGTACGCTGGCAGTCGCTCATAGACATTGCTTCTCTTGCCCCTGGTTTTGCGATAAAGCAACGTATCCGTCGATTGAGCAATACCGTTGAGTGGCAGTTGCATCTTGATTGGAATCTTTTGGGTATAACAGACTACTATTATTTTCATCGTGCACCAGACTCAAACATGATGGGTGCCCGTCGTGATTACAGTTACATGGTAGGCCCTGAGGTGGTTTTTCAGTGGAATTGGATGAACAAAAAGGGTTTCCTTTTTGAAAACATCGTGCATGCCTATGCGGGGTACGACTTTGCTTTTCAGACCCAGACAAATCAAAGCACGGGATGGGAATATATCGGGATGTGGGAGATGAATTTTGAGTTGCCGCTCCCAAAAGAACTGTTTTTAGGGCTGGGAACAACGGTCTATCTAAAGTACGCCCGATATGAGTCTGTAGACGATGTTTTTCAGCATGCCTATTTTGCGAATTTCTACCTAAAGCGGCAATTGCACTAGAAAAAACTGCGATATACAAAACTTTTATTTTTCTGTAGAATTACGGCGGGTGGAAAAAATCAATGAAATTTAACAGCACACGAAATAGCAGCGTATTTGTAAACTTTGAAAAAGCGGTGACTGACTGTCTCCCGGCAGACGGTGGACTCTATATTCCGTCGGACAGCCCTGACTTGCGCCGCTGGATTTTGTACACGAATGAAAACACTCCTTTTGCAAGCATTGCCGGTGCCCTTACTTCGGCATGCATTAACGATGAGTTCAGTCCGATTATCTGTGAAACGATAGCCACGCGAGCCTTTCCTTTTTCGCCAAAGCTGACAAAGTATACCGACCGATTTTTTACCCTGGAGCTTTGCAATACGCCGACGGGAAGCCACAAGGATTTTGGCATTTCATACCTCGTAAACTGTATGGAAACGATTTTTCAACTGAAAGGCGGATTTGCGACTTTTTTGGACGTGACGGTGGGTGAATTGGGAGCCAGTCTTGCGCGGGCCTTGCGGGGCAAAAAGTACCTCAAGGCATTGTTGCTCTATCCCAAAGGTATGGTGCGGGGTCTGGCAGAAAGCGATTATGTCTGGAATGGCGGCAATATCTACCCGATAGAAATTGACGGAACGGAAGCGGACTGTCACCGTTTGGTAAGGGAAATTTTTTCTGACCGCGCATTGGTGGAAAAGTATCATCTGACGGTGGCGAACACTGCCAATATCGGACGGCTTATGCCTCAGGTTTTTTTCTATCCCTATGCCTTTAGCCGCCTGAAAAAAGACGTACATTCGGATATTTACTACGCTATGGCTCCCGGAAATTACAGCAATCTGGTGGCTGGTCTTTACAGCTGGCGGCTTTCGCTTCCGCTGAACGGTTTTATCTGCCCTACGACGGATGAACTGATTCTGGATATGGAAGGGCAGTGCTCCGTTATGGATCAAATGGTTCCCTTTGCCAAGCGGAATCCTGCTGACCCGGCAAGTCCTTCCAATTTGGAGCGGCTGGAGGATGTTTTTCATAACAATTCCCTCATGCTCAAAAATCTGGTTTTTCCTGTGGAAGTAAATGACAGGCAGGTGGACGATGCCTGCCGCAAACTCTTTATGAAGTACAATATTTTTGCAGACCGCCTTACTTCATCTGCCTATGCCGCAGCCCAGAACAACCGTGAACTGACGGCTGACGATGAAGGCGTGGTGGTGCTGGTGGTGCGCGACCACCCTGCCCTGAGTTCGGATTATAGTAAGCATACGACCGGGGAAATGCCCCTTATGCCCGAACATATTGCGGCAGTCCTTAGGCCGACCCTGCTGGGGCGGAGCCTCATGCCCGCAAGCAGGGAGACAGTGGAAAAGGCACTGGCAGACATGTCATTGCCACAATAGCACTAGATGCGGCAATCTCTGATGCCTTGCACTTTCTAGCCAGTTCCTTTTGCATTACCTGCCCTTATTTTTTCTTTTTGCTGTCAGTGGTTTTTGCCTTTTTTCCGGGCTTTTTGGCCACTTCCGCTTTTACTTTCGCTTTTGCCACGGGCTTTTTTTCCGCAAGGGTCTTTTTTGCATTGGCTTTTGCAGGCTTTTTTGCCTTGGCGATTTTGGGCGCAAAGGGCAGCACAAAGGCATCGCAGTGGTAGGCGGCCTTGTCCTTAGCCTTGGCAAGCGTCTTGTAGAGAGCCAGCAGTTTTTCTTGTTTTGCTTTTGCGCTAGATAGCAGGGGTATGGCGATTGCGAGGAAGAGGCTGGAGTCAGTCAGCTCCTTGTTGAACCATGCTACATTGTCGTACCAGTGGGCTTCGGTCAAAAGCCAGGCATCCTTGCCCTGCGTGAGGCGGGAAGCAATCAAATAGGCGGCATCTTTTTCCGTCTGCTTGCCAGTGAGCGTGGGCTGTTTTTCCGCAGCCAGTGCAAAGGTGCGTGACAGGAAATTCCATATATGCTGTTCGCTTGCACCCGCTTCTTTGAGGAATTCATAGAGCTTGCGGTCAAGTGCCCAACGGCGCGCCAGTCCTGCTTCGGCAATCTTTCCAACAAGCGCATGGCAGATTAAAAGCAAGAAGCCTTCGTTGTGGGCGAGGGCACCTGCGTAGAGATAGTCTGCCGCTGTAGTGGCCTTGGAAAGTTTTGTAATCAGTTTTTCGTAGTCCTGCTCGCCCAGCGGTTTGGTCAGCTTGGGTACAGACTTGACGATTGCCGTCATTTCTTTTTTGAAGCGGGCATATTGTTTTGCTGCGGGCGGAAGTGCCTTGGCTTTCTTTTTGCCAAAGTGCTCTCGTTCTGCAAACTGATTTGCTACTTCGTAGAAATGAAGGACATTCTTTTCCATATTTACCAGCATTGATTTGACGCTGGGGGTCTTAATCTTTTCTGCCTTGCGTTCTTTTGCCGTGAGCAAGAGGGCATGCACCTGAGCCACCAAATCTGCCGTGATGATCGGCTTGAATGCATCGTAGAGTTCACGGTAGTGGTATTCCTGCCAGGCAATTTCCATGTCAGGAGTGCCGCGACCATTTAAGAATGCACAGAGGGTACTCCATTTGCCGTCCTCATCATCTTTTTCCTCTCGGATATTCCAGAAGACCTGACTTTCAAAGCCGTTTAGACTGGTGTACATGCCGTGGTCGATGATGTCATTGTTTTTGCGGATGTACCAGAGACCTGAACGCTGCTCCTGGAAAATCATAAACATGTCGTCGCCACGGGTCAGATGCAGTCCTTCGCCGAGAGTGCGGGTCACCTGCTTTTTGTCATTTTCGCCGGAACCGGTTTTAACGGCATAGGGGCAGGATACCTTAATCCAGCCGTCCGCACGGTCATACTTGTTGTTGTAGAAGACGATTGCGCTTTCGTTTCCTGCACGGTTTGAGTAGGCAAATACGTTATCGTTTACGTAGCCATTTGACCACACATCGTAGAAAAGAAAGTCTTCTACACCAGCAAAGAGGTAGCGTTTTTTGACCAAAGGGAAGATGTCATGCCAGTGGCGGTCAAGCAGATACTGGTCAGGCTTTTCATCGCGGTAGGCTCGCATGTATTCCATGCCGTATTTTTCCTCAAAGCCTTCAATTTGACCGTGACCGAACATGGGCAAGCCCGGCATGGTGACCATGAGCGTACAGACACCAAAGTATTTGTCTCCTTTACCGAACTGAGCCACCGCCGTCTCTTCGTCAGGGTTGTTCATAAAGTTGACGTAGCGTTTAAGAATCTGCGGGTCAAAAGTAATGGTATTCTGAACGGTCTGGCGGTACTTGGTGTTTTCTTCCTTTTTGAGCATGTTCATAAAGGCACTGTTGTAGACGCGATGCATGCCCAAAGTGCGGGTAAAGTATCCTTCCATCATCCAGAAGGCTTCTGCCAAAAGCAATGTGTCGGGAACTTCCTGAGCCACGCGGTCAACTACGTCTCGCCAGAATTCCGTGGGGATTGCCTTTTCAAACTCATCAGGTGTGAGGGCATATTCGCCTCGGGTAGAAATGTCACCACCGCGACCAGGCTCCGGGTACCAAAGACGGCGAATGTGCTTCTTTGCCAGAACCATTGCCGCGTCAAAACGGATAATCGGGAAGTTTCGGGCCACATGAAGAATTTCCTGCATGACTTCCTCGCGGGCAGTGGGATTCAAAAAGTCAATCTGTGCGGTGTCGTTCCAGGGCATACCCGTTCCGTCGTTTCCGTGGTAGATATAGCGGGTGTCGCCTGTGGCATTGTCTACACGCTTAAAGACAACGGCACAGTCTGATTTGGAATAATAGTGGTCTTCCAGGAAGACGGAAATGCGGCTGTCGTTGCTGAGATTGGGGCCGTTGAATGTGTACTGGGGATAGGGATTGTCCCGCCGCTGTACAAATACATCGGGTTTTTCGATAACCCATTTTGCGTCCATGCCCGTGTGGTTGGGAACCATGTCACTTGCAAGGCGAATGCCACGCTGCCACAGACGGGTGCGCAGATTAGCCAGTGCATCCCAGCCGCCTAGATTGTCTGCAATTTCATAATCGAACAGGGAATAGGCACTTGCGGCGGCTTCGGGGTTGCCGCAAATCTGCTTGATTCTCTTGCTTGCGTCACTTCGCTGCCAGAGACCAATGAGCCAGAGGCCGGTAAATCCCTGGTCGCGGAGCATGTCCAGTTCCTCATCAGGAATCTGATCTAGACGGGAAATGTCTCGGTTGTATTTTTTGGAAAGTTGATAGAGCCAGACGAGGACGGTTTTTGCCATCAAAACGACTTTGGGCATCCATTCCTTGTCGGGGCTGAAACGTTCGTATTCTTTCTGCAGGTAGTCGTAGTTGGCTACGGGAATGTCCGCTTCGCCGCCGTTTGTAGGATGCCACAGGGGCTTTCCTTCCTCCCGCAGAATGTCCAAGCCCATCAGAAGGCGACGAAGCCAGTCACCCAGCAAATCTGCCCAGTGTTTCTGCACGTATTCCAACTGCTTGTAGATGTCGTTGGGGGCGTAGTTAATGGGTTCCCGAAGGAAGTTTATCAAATCGTTGTTAAAACTTCCCCAGTAGGGCAGTTTTCTAAAGAATGCCGCCGTCTGTTTCCATGTCTTTGCGTACAGCGGATTTTTCTGCAAGTTTTTGTCGTTAAAGAGCACAAAAAACGGCTTAAAGGCGGGGTCTTCATTTGCAAGGTGCAGCAAAATCAATTCTTCAAAGGTTGCCTCGCGGTTTGTGCGCTCTCGGTTTGCGCCGATGTCAAAAGCCGTCTGTTTGAGATAGTCTTGCGCGCTGATTTTTCCTTGATAGACTTCTGTAGGCGGAAATTCCGCGGTAAAATCAAGCAGCAGGCGGTCTACAGCCTCTTTGCCAAAGGATTCGTCCAAATCTGCCATCAGTTCTGTCATGGCGGCGGGATATTTTGTCTTGCGGTACATCATGGCGGCAAAGTGGAATATTTCGTCCAGCAAGCCCATGGCATTCAGCGTACCGGCGGAAATGCGCTTGTTTTCCGGCTCGCCGATTTGTTCAAGGTAGGCATTTAATTTAACAGCGAATGCACGTACAGCCTTTAGGTCTGCCAGAATTACGTTACCTGTAGAACTGTATAGGGATAAGGGAAAGGCACAGGCATCGCGTACTGTTTTTGAAATATGGAACTCGTTGTAAGAAATCTTCATTGCTTCTCCTTAAAATAAGCGTGTTATTTTTTATTATGAATTTCGGTGATTGCTTTGATATGCGCAGCCAGTTTTTCATCTTTTGCAAGTGTCTCAATGGGAAGGGGCATGCGGTATGTCCAGTTGAAAACTGACACTGAGCCGGGAATATTAATCCGTTCATCCTCTTCGTTTTTCTGCCAGTATTTTTTGTCCAGAGAAAGCCAGTCCTGCAGTGGGTTGATGTACCATGCTCCTGCGGTTTGCGCTGATTTTTCCAGCACGAATGCGGCAATCTTTGGAGAAAAATCCCCGTCTGCAAGCATGGGCTTTTCTTTTACAAGAACACCGCTGACTTTTTTGCTTGCTTTTGCCTTGCCTTTTGCGCCGAATGCTTTTTCAAAGGCACGGGCGGACTCCCTTTCTTCGCTCCACCAGAGGCGAATGGTTGAACTGTCATGCACGCTGGTTGTGGTGACATCAAGGGGGCAGTAGTCTTCAAATGGAATGTAGGGCTGACCATCCGCACTCCAATTGCGAGTCCAACGCACTACATTTAGATGCAGAATACCGTATTTTTCCATGGTGGGGGCAAGACAGCCAAGACTTACACCCAAATCTTCGCCGCAGGGTATCATCTTTGTGGAGGGAATCAGCGCGTCAAAGATTTCCTCGGCCTGTTTTTGCCAGAGTTTTTCGTTTTTTTGGTTGACTTTGGCAAAAATGTCATTAAGGCGATTTTTTTCGTCATCATTGAGACTCTGCCATGCCTTGGTGCCCTGATAAAGCCAGCTGGGAACGAATTTATCGGGAGAAAGTTCAATCAGCGTACGGTTTTTGAGACGGCGGCAGAAGAACTGCTTGATTTCGCCAGCTTTTGCCTCGCTTCCGAATTCACGCAAATCTACGGCATATACATCGCGGGCAGTCTTCATGTCGCTTCTGAAATTCCACAGCTCTTCGTTTCCGATTTGCGTGCAGAATTTGCGAAAAATGGCATGGGCTTCTTCTCGACTCTGCACAAAGGGGTCAAGACGCTCTGTGTTCAGATGAGGTTCGCACAGCCATTTAATTCTGCCCTTGTCAAAGCCCGCATCTTCCAAATCCTTGCGGGAAAGGGTTGCATAGGGCTCCGTGTGCCCCAGTTCCGCTGTGTTTTCGCCTTCGGGAACTGCCCAGATGCGGAAAAAGCCCAGAATGTGGTCGAGACGGTAGGCATCGTAAAACTGTGCCGCGGATTTGAGGCGCAGTTTCCACCAGGCAAAATCATCTGCCGCATGTTTTTTCCAATTGTATGTGGGAAATCCCCAGTTTTGTCCTGTAGGATTGGAACCATCTGGCGGAGAACCAGCACGTAATTTTTGGTTGAAGAGTTCGGGATGGCACCAGGCATCACAGGAATCATCGTTCATCAAAATGGGCAGGTCGCCTTTGAGGATAATGCCTTCTTTGCGCACTGCATCTGCCGCTTCTGCAAACTGCTTGAAGGCAATAAATTGTTCCCAGGCAAAGAAGTACAAGTCGTCATGCAAATCCTTGTCTTTCCAGCGGCGTAAAATTTCTTCCTGTGTAATCTTTCTGTCTTTTGCGCTCCAGCCTTTCCAGGTGGACTGAATGTAGACCTGCTTGAGATACTTGTAGACACAATAGGCGGGAAGCCATTCTTGTTTTTTGACCCAGGATTTGAATTCGGCATTGCCGTCCAGTGTGGCTGCTTCAAAATGATAGAGTGACTCCAAAAGATAATGCTTCTGCAGGTTGACCGATTCATAGTCAAAACGGACGGCATTCTTGTGTTGCTTGATAAAACTGTCGTAGTAGGCCGCAATATTTTTATTCCGCTTGCATATTTCTTTGAATGACGGAATCTGGGCAAGGGAGATATACATAGGATGCAGGGCAAAGGCACTCAGACTGCTGTAGGGCGAACTTTGCGTTCCCGTGTCCAGCACAGGCAGCAACTGGATGAGGCCCAAGCCCGCTTTTTTTGCCCACTGAGCCAGCGGAACAAGTGAACAGAATTCCCCGATAACAGGAGATTCATCCGTACGCAACGCCCCCAGTGGAACGGCAATGCCAGAGAGACGGTCTAGTTTTCTGTGTATGGTTTTATCGCTTTTCACTAGAAGAATATTATACCACAGAAAAATAAAGTGTGGGAAAAATCTTTAGGGAATTTTTAGAAAGGATAGATTGGACAGAGACAGGAGAATGCTTGCAGGGCAAACGCATTATACATATCGTACTTGAACATCGGCTGGACAAATGAAAAG